>JAFRKZ010000070.1 GCA_017431485.1 Parasporobacterium sp.
AAGCAGCTGCCGAGTCCCAGGTCCTGGGCTGCCAGATGCATGGACAGCGCCGCACTGGCGGCATTGCACCATTCGATATGAGGCTCCAGATCCTGTTTCCTGTGGGAAATGAAGATCACGGCCGGCGCATCATAAAACGGATCATAGGCATTTTTCTGTTCCAGGATCTCCGCAGCATTGCTGACATTATTGATGATCTTTGCCATTTCGCCTGTATTGCTGCGGCGGATCAGGGCGGCTTCCGCCAGTTTCCGGAGCACCTCATGGTCTGTGACCACCGTAAAATGCAGATCATGATAACGGTTGCTTCCTACCGGAGCATATTCCCCGGCTTTCAGCACTGCTCTGATCTCGCTGTCTGTCAGCGGCTGGTCTGTATACTTCCTGGAGGAAGTCCGTTTCTTCAGCAGTTCCTGATACTCCATTCAAGCTCCTTCCTCAGACCTTTATAAGGCCGCTTTCTTTTATGATCCTTTCCGATCCGGCGATAATGGAACCTTTTACCGGACGGTCAAAGACCGGTTCTGTTCCTTCCATGGACAGGCAGACTCCGCCTGCCTCCCGCACGATCAGCGCGCCTGCCGCGTAATCCCAGACAGACAACATCGTTTCATAAAACAATCCTGCTCTTCCCGCTGCCACATAGCAAAGGTCCAACGCTGCGGAACCGCTTCTTCTGATATCCTGGCAGCGGCTGAATACGCTGCGAAGCGCATCGAACGTTCTGTCTGTCAGTTCCGGATAATAGGGTGCCGATCCGAACAGGACCAACGAGCCTGTCAGTGCATTATCGGGGACCCGAAGCCGCTTCTCGTTCAGAAATGCCCCTTTTCCTTTCCCTGCGCAGAAAAGTTCCTCTTTATAGGGATCATAGATCACTGCCGCAATGGGCTCATGGTCCATGACACAGGCAATGGAAGTACAGCTGTGCCGATAGCAATGAACAAAATTGGCCGTGCCGTCGATCGGATCGATGACAAAGATCATCCGTGCCGGATCCGGAGAGATCGCATCGCTTTCCTCACTGATAAATCCCGCTCCCGGAAATGCTTTTGTCAGTTCCTCGATAGCATACTCCTGGACCCGGACATCATACAAGGTGACCAGGTCCCTGAAGCTGGATTTGGAAGAAGCATGCATCTGATCTTCCTCGGCATTTCGTATGATCTCACCGCAGCCTTTGACTACCGCAGTCATCTTTTCCAATATCTGACCGATCTCCATATTTTTCTTTTCCTCTTCCGGTATCATAACGAAACAGGTCGAACTTTGTAAATCCCATGTTTCTCAGGGTATCTCTGCTTCTCTCACGATCTTTTTCTGTATTGAATCCCTCGATCAGAGGGATCCGGATGCAGACATGTTCCGGATCCGTCATCCGGGCCAGGTATTCAAGATTGCACTGCAGTTTCTGATTGTCCCGTCCCGTATAGGCCAGATAGATCTCAGGATCCATGTCTTTGATATCGATCAGAAAAAAGTCAATGTCGGAAATAACTTTTTCCAGTTCTTCCCGGTCGACCGCCAGGGAAGATTCCAGGCTGATCTTCCATTCCGCAGGGCATGCCTGACGGAACGCATGGATAAAATCCGCATACAGCAGCGGTTCCCCGCCGCCGAATACGATGCCGCCGCCCGTAGCCTGAAAATACAAGTCATCGATGGATACTTCCCGGAGCAGTTCCTGTAC
>JAFRKZ010000007.1 GCA_017431485.1 Parasporobacterium sp.
GCCTGGATCTCGGAAGGATCAAGGCTCAGCTCTTCGATGCCGAAGGGCGAATAGCAGATGGCATTCTTTCCGCCAAATGCATACAGCGCATAAGAAGCCGTTACCGCATCTTTCCGGATCTCGGGGATCACCAAAGGATTGTCGCCTGAAGCATATTCATCCATGACATCCGCGCAGTAAGGCACGTAAATATCCGGCCCGAACGCGAACAGAGACGGCGCGGCAGATCTCCAGATATCCTGCACTTCTACCACCGGCCCTCCGGAAGGATAGGATCCCGGATACCAGGGATACTGCCTGAGCCAGGCGTTGGCATAGCACGGAAGCGCATATTCCTTACGGCCGGAAGAGGCAATGGTCTCCACTGCACAAGCGAAATGCCAGGCCATGAACTTCTCTCCGGCTTCCTCTCCAAATACGCTCTTCCAGTCTCCGCTGCGGCCTGTCAGCTCTTCGATGGCCGGAGGGACCTGCTCCGAAAACGCTTCCTGCGCCGCTTCGCAGTAGTCTCTGTCTGTTTCCAGAAGACCGATCTCATTTTCCACCTGGATCATGATCACGGTGCCTTCTTCCCCGTCAAACTCCTTCAGAAAACTCATCAGCGCAGTAAAGGCTTTCCGATCTTTCTCCACTGCCGCTTTGCACAGCGGGGAAATGGTCGTCATCTGCTCGCCGCGGATCTTTTCCGCCCGGAAATACGTCTTCGTATCTTTCTTGACCCAGGCAGGCACGTACATGGATTCCGCATTC
This sequence comes from Parasporobacterium sp., assembly GCA_017431485.1. Classification (GTDB taxonomy): domain Bacteria; phylum Bacillota; class Clostridia; order Lachnospirales; family Lachnospiraceae; genus RGIG5612. The sequence goes on from JAFRKZ010000007.1 coordinate 751, forward strand.
TTCCAAAGGCCAAACCACAGGAAGATCAGCTTCAGGCCCTCTTCCCTGGCCTGGCAGATCAGGGATTTCACACTGGAAAAATCATACAATCCTTCCTCCGGCTCGATCATCTCCCAATACACCGGAGCGATCACGCTGTTCATATGAAGGCCCCGCAGTGCCGGCCAGACATGTTCTTTCATATATTCCGGATCTGAAGAACTGGAATTATGGATCTCCCCGGCTTTGCAGAAAAACGGTTTGTCATTGACATAAAGAGTTGCAATCCCCTTTTCGTCTTTTTTGACATACGGAATATTCACAATAACCTCTTCCTTTTAAAACAGAATATTTAATAGATCCTTTGAAGTTCTGTCATTTCAAAGTAATCAAACGCTGCTTCATTCTGGCTTTCCTCACCGTTTCCGGTGGCAAACATGCCGACCAGGGTGCCGATCATCCCGCCGATTTCTTCCGGATTGATCTCTTTGCCGTCTGCAAGGGTGTCCAGAGGATGAAGCCTGGTCTCTGCTTCCCCGTAATAAAACTGCAGCGCCTGTTTTCTGGCCTTCAGTTTCAGGACCAGTGTCCCAGAGGCGACTTCGTGCTGTTCCAGGACGGTTTCGGTGGTCTTTGCTTCATAGCCCGGCAGGAAGGGAAGCCCTTTCTGCACGGTGGTAGCACGGACCAGACGGACGACAGGACGTCCATCCGCCAACGTCTTTTCCAACCGGAACTGATGATTGGACGCCTGCAGGATGATGAGGCCTGCTGCCTCTTTTCCTTCCGGCTCAAAGGTCATCTTCAGCACTGCGTCAAAATCGGCGGCCCGCTGCCTGCGTCCCAGAAAACTGGTGCAGTCGTCCCGGCGCATATCCGGCTCCTTCACATTAAACCCATGGAGAGGCCTTGCCATAGGCCGGGCAAGGCAGCGCAGTTTCAGGCAGCTATCCTCGATCTTCCAGAAATCCTGGTAGGGCGTTCCAAGAAAGACCATGTGAAATCCCAACCTGGGATCATCGAAATCATCTGTCTCCGGTTCCGGTTTGCAGGGCGTCCAGGGGAGCTTCTCATCAGCAGGATATTCCCACTCCACTTTTCCGGTTCCCGGACTGAATACCGGCCAGCCATCTTCCCAGATCACGGGAACGATATAGGTCTCCCTGCCGAAATTCTTGTGCTGTCCGTCTACCAGTCTGGATCCCAGCATCACCGCATACCAGTTTCCTTCCGGCGTTTCCACCAGATCCGCATGGCCGACGTTGTCGATCAGGTAATATTTCCCCAGGTGACGGTGGGTCATCACAGGGTTCCCTGCATAGCCTTCATACCAGCCATCCACCGTTTCACATCTGGCAACTGTCACACTGTGGAAGCGCTCCGTTCCTCCTTCCGCGATCATCAGGTAGTAGTGATCGCCGATATGATACAGATGCGGAGCTTCCGGCGCCCAGGCTTTCCGCATGGCGCTGTTCCAGATCTTCTTTCGCTCCCCCCGGACTTTCCCTTCTTTGATATCATAGGGAGTCAGGAAGATCGCTCGTCCGTTATCCTCGGTCTCGTCATTGCCGGGGCTTATCAGATAGCAGCTTCCGTCATGATCAAAAAACAAAGAGCAGTCAATGTCCGGAACGTCCGTGATCCAATGAGGCTCAGACCAGGGACCTGCCGGATCTTTGGCTGTCACATAGAAGTTTCCCTTATCTCCGAAATTGGCATTGATAATATAGAAAGTCCCGTCATGCCAGCGGATGGTAGGTGCCATTACGCCGCCGACTCCGGAATCCGCATTGACATGGAATCCGTTTTCCATGGTCATGGCATAGCAGATCTGCTCCCAGTGAGCCAGGTCTTTGCTGTGAAATACCGGGATTCCCGGATACATTTCAAAACTCGAACACGCCAGATAATAATCATCTCCCACCCTGCAGATCGAAGGGTCCGGATAACATCCGGGAATGATCGGGTTTTTTATTTTATGAGATTCGTTCATTACTTTGTCCCCCTTTCCTATTCAAATACCTTTACTGCAGGATCTTCTGCCGTACAGGGCTTCCATCCGCCTCCGGGTTGTCCGATCTTCATGAAGTTTGTCCAGGCTGTCACCATCTCCCGGCTCAAAGCGAAGTCTTTCTCTGTCATCGGACGCCAGCATCTGCCCAGCGTTCCAAACATATACCACAGCTCTGCGGAATGAAAGGCGATATCTTCTCCGGCTTCCGGAGCAACAACACTTCCCGGAAGCGTTCTGGCAAACAGGTAGCAGTATGCATCTTTTCCGAACATCTCCGAGACGCCCTTGCAGAAGGCTTTATTCTCCTGAAGCAGCATGCCCGGGGTTTTGTTTTTCCGGTCTTCTTCCGTCGTCCCCAGATCTTCCATGGTGCAGCCTGCCATATACGGGATCGGCTTGATGGCGCCGTCACGGAAGAGATCCCTGACGTTTTTCTGCAGCAGATATCCGTCCACATTCGGGACGATACGGAGCGCGTCGCCTTCCTCTTCCGGATGCTCCATCATGTACCTTCGCATTTCCCCGTCAAAGGTTTCCTTGGCCTGAAGAAGCTTTTGCGCCGGGAGCTTTCGAAGCTCTTCCAAAGAATGGACATTCGCCAGTTCTATGATCCGCTGACCGTACTGCTCCTCTTCTTTCAGGGTCGGCATGGCAAGAAAGCCGCCGGTTACCTGGACGCCGCTCTGCAGGATCGCTTTTGCGATCATATGCTCCGTCAGTTCACTGGAGATAAGTGCCTGTACGCTCATACAGCCTGCAGACTGTCCGAAGATCGTGATATTCTCCGGATCGCCGCCAAACGCCGCGATATTCTCATAGACCCATCTAAGGGCAGCGATCTGGTCGAAGATCCCGTAATTGCCGGAAATGCCTTTTTCGTCTTCTTCGCTGAGCCATGGATGAGCCAGAAATCCAAAGGGCCCGCAGCGGTACTCGATGGTTACCAGGATCACGCCCTGCTTCCCAAAGGCCTCTGCGCCAAATTCGATCTCACTGCTGTATCCGCCCGCAAATCCGCCTCCGTGGATCCAGAACGCCACCGGAAGTTTATCTTCGGGAGTTGTTGCAGGAGTCCAGATATTCAGGTTCAGGCAGTCTTCGCTCATTTCGCGAAGAAATGTCGGATCGCTGTAAAATTCTTTATAATAGAGTTTTTCCCAGGGCTGTTCATTGCCCGGAAGGCTTTGCACCGTAATATTGCCGAAGGCAGTACAGTCCAGCTCCCCTTGCCAGGGCTCCGGCTCGACCGGTCTTCGGAACCGGAGTTCGCCTACCGGCGGCTTCGCATAAGGGATGTTTTTAAACGCCATACAGGATCCTTCCTGTACGCCCTTTACTTTTCCGTAATTTGTCTGAACGATCTGATCCATATTTCTCCTTAGGCGGACGCGTCTTTGCACCTTTTCTGCCAATTATTATTTTATTCTCTCTTTGATAAAACAACTATCGAAAAATGACCATATTTTTTATCCGGATTGTACCTCATCGGCAGTTTCCTTTGCCGGAAGGTCAATATTGCATTCTGATTTTAGCCGACCATTGCTTTATCCTTCCATTTTCCGGACCGGTAGCGGACAAAACCGATGATCATGGACAGGGTCCAGCCCACCGGCGTTGCCCACCAGATCCCGTAATACCCCATCCAGGAAGACAGCACGAAAGGCAGGATCCCCCGGGAGAGGATCTCCGCAAAACTCATGACTACAGTAGGCCTCACATCGGATACATTCCGCAGGAAGTTCTGGAATACAAAGACGACGCACAGCACCGGGGAAAAACTGGCTTCGATCCGGATCAGGGGAACCGCGATCCTCATCACTTCCGC
>JAFRKZ010000071.1 GCA_017431485.1 Parasporobacterium sp.
GCTATTATCAAATAGATCATTCAGCGAGTGCAGCATAATTGTTTTATCCGGGCTTCATTTTCTGCCAGGTGCATCATTTCTGTTTGCCATCTGCCTGTATTATAACATGGAAGCGGCCTGGGGCAAAGACGAGTGTTTCTGAGTGCGGCAGGCAGTTTCTGCTGGAATCGGGAGGAGAATCGGTTATAATACTGGCAGAAAAAACAAATGGAGAATGCTGATGTCAGAAGCAAACAATAACATTTTGGAACAATGGGAACATATGAATCCGGCTGAGATCCTGCGGGATATCCGTAAACTCGGCAATTCTTCCAGAACCGATGCGGTGGAATACCGGAAGATGGCAGGAAAAGCATACCTGGCTTCGATAGACAGACTGATACAGGCGCTGCAGGAAATGGTGGATGATGAGATCTCTACCGCGGACCTCATCATCGAAGTATATGGAGAGAGCGATTCCATAGAGTATATGGGGGAAATGTTCCAGGTCGACGCCGATGTACATAAAGCGGCAGAAAGAGCCGGATTGATCCTGGATCTGTCCAGACATGAAAACAATGAGGAAGAGTTGCTTTATGTGCGGGATTTTCTGGTGCGGAGGGAGCTTTAAGCAGTAATGGAGAGATAAACATGAGCAGCTGTTCCTGGGCTGGGATGAATGAAGCAAACCGAATCTATCACGATACCGAATGGGGCATTCCGGTCCATGACGACCGGCAGATGTTCGAGCACCTGTCGATGGAATGCCTTCAATGCGGTCTGAGCTGGGATCTCATGCTGAAAAAACGTGAGATCTTCCGGCAGTGTTTTGATAACTTTGAATATGACAGAATCGCCGGGTACGGCGAAGCCGATGTGGAACGCATACTGCATACGGAAGGCATGATCCGGTCGCAGCAAAAGGTGAAGGCGGTAATCCATAATGCCAGGTGCTATCAGAAGGTGCGGGAAGAGTTCGGGAGCTTCTGCGATTACATCTGGGCTTATTCCAAAGGAAAGACAATCCTGTACCAAGGCCATGAGGATGGCCGGATTCCTGTCAGCAACGGCTTGTCTGACAGGATCAGTAAGGACCTGAAAAAACGAGGTTTCAAATATGTGGGTGCGATCACGATCTATTCCCATCTGCAGGCCTGCGGGATCATCAACGATCACGGCAGGGACTGCCCCTGCTACCGGGAGATCAATGAGATGCATCCAACCGTTAATAAAAGAAGAGATCAGGAAGTGCTGTGAATATGACATCCGGCACAGCATCAAACAGATAAAAGAAAGGAAAGAAAATGAGCAGAAAAAATTTCGGGGCAAAGCCCTTCAGTTACCCGCAGCCTGTGTGGATCATCGCCACTTATGATGAAAATGGCGTGCCCAATGCCATGAATGCCGCATGGGGCGGCATCAGTGAGATGACAGAAGTATCGGTGTGCCTGTCCCCCGATCATAAAACCTGCAGGAACTTTGCTGCAACCAACGCATTTACCATCAGCATGGCAGATGCCGCCCACGTGGCTGCCTGCGATTATGTCGGGATCGCCACGGGAAATAAGACAGAAGATAAGTTCGCCAGGGCCGGGTTTACTGTGACCAGAAGCGAACTGGTCAATGCGCCGATCATCAATGAACTGGCCGTCTGTATGGAATGCCGGGTGATCAGCTTTGACAGGGAAACATGTATCCTGAAAGGCGAGATCGTGAACGTCAGTGTGGATGAATCAGCACTTACTGATGGAAAGGTCGATGTCAGCAAAGTGGCGCCGATCTGCTTTGACCCATTTAACAACACGTATCATGTGATCGGCGGGAAAGTCGGCGATGCATGGGGGAGCGGAAAAGGACTGATGTAACAGCAGACGATCGTTCTTACTGCGTCAGGACATCCTGCAAGGCCTTTGCATCCAGTATTTCCACCAGGTGCGGCGCGAGGCGTATGATCTTTTGGGATTCCAGACGCTTCAGCTCTCTGTGAAGGGATGGCCTGGAAACATTGAGAAGCATAGCCCATCTGGTCATGGATTCAGGAATCGGGATTTTTCCGGTTCCTTTTTTTCTTCTCTGAAGCAGCAGATAAAAAGCAGCTTTCTGCGCGATCCCGCTGTAGGAAAGCAGCTCCAGGCGCTGCTGGAGCATATACGTGGCAGAAGCGATCTCCCCGGTAAAGTTCTCCAGGATACGCACATCTTTCTGCATCAGCTGCATCAGAGCTTCTTTTCGGAACACTAACAGCGTGACAGGCTCTATTGCCATGATATCACAGGGAAATGTCTGTGCGCTGGAAAAAGCGGCTGCGGCCCCGATCATTTCCCCCGGCTGCCGGACAGACACATTGACCTGGCTGCCATTAGGAAAGGACTTCTGGGCTTCTGCCCGCCCCTCCAGTATGATGCCTGTGCGATCCGCTGTTTCCATAAGATGGAAGATCGTTTCGCCCTTCTCATAATGCTGTATATGATGAGGAACGGATGCAAGCCGCTCCTGAATTTCTTTTGCCGGGATCCCGTGAAACAAGGCACTTTTTTCCAAAAACGTGAAATCCATGGAACTCTTCCTTTTGCATGCGTGATGCTCGCATTATACATGAAATAATCTTTAATGTGTATCTGTGGATACAGATTTTTTGATAAATAACAGATATAATACTATCAGAAAAAGCAAGGAGGACATTCAGATGATCAGAAAAATCATACACATAGATGAAGAAAAATGTAACGGCTGCGGATTATGCGCCGAAGCCTGCCATGAAGGCGCGATCGATATGGTTGATGGAAAGGCAAAACTGGTCAGGGAAAATTTCTGCGACGGATTCGGAGACTGCCTGCCGAACTGTCCGACGGGGGCAATCACATTTGAAGAAAGGGAAGCTCCTGCCTATGATGAGGCAGCTGTACAGGCAAGTAAGAATAAAAAGACGGAGGGTCAGACCATGACAGATCATGAAAAGAAGATGATGCAGGAGATGCAGCAGCACGCAGCAGGGCATGGCTGCCCGGGCTCCCGGTTTATGCAGTTTGAAAGGGCGCAGGAAGAGGACCTCGGAGAAAAAACCGGAATCGGGGTTTATCCGGGAAAGCCCGTATCCCGCTTAGAGCAGTGGCCCTGTCAGATCAAGCTCCTGCCTGCGAAGGCACCTTTCTACGATGGTGCAAAGCTGCTGATCGCAGCGGACTGCACGGCTTATGCCTACGCCAATATGCATGAAGAGTTTATGAAGGGTAAGATCACACTGATCGGATGTCCCAAGCTGGATGATATCGACTATTCCGAAAAGCTGACTGAGATCATCAGGGACAATGACATTAAGAGCGTGACCATTGTCCGCATGGAAGTTCCGTGCTGCGGCGGCCTGCAAAGAGCTGCGGAAACAGCCCTTAAAAACAGCGGCAAGTTCATCCCCTGGCATGTGGTAACCATTTCCAGGGACGGCAGGATCCTGGAATAGATAAAGAGGAGGGAATGATATGATCAAAGTTGCCTTTTACGATACGAGAGAGTATGACAAACCCGCTTTTGAACGATATGGTGAGACACATGATCTGCAGTTCCGGTTCCTGGAAACAAAACTGAACGAGGATACTGTAGAGCTGGCCCGCGGCAGTGATGCGGTCTGTGTATTTGTTAATGACACGGTAAATAAAGCAGTTATCGACAAACTGTATGAGTATGGCGTCCAACTGATCGCGCTTCGTTCCGCCGGGTATAACAACGTAGATGTGAAGGCTGCATTTGGAAAGGTCCATGTCGTTCATGTACCCGCCTATTCTCCTTATGCGGTGGCAGAGCACGCCATGGCGCTGCTGCTTACTTCCGTCCGCCGCATCCACAAGGCATATAATCGTACGCGGGAGTTTAATTTTTCCCTGAACGGACTGACGGGGTTTGACCTTCACGGCAAGACGGTCGGGGTGATCGGCACCGGAAAGATCGGGAAGATCTTTGTCGACATCTGTAAGGGGTTTGGCATGAAAGTGATCGCCTATGACAAGTATCCTTCGGTTGACAGCGGCATCGATTATGTCCCGCTGCAGGAACTGTTTGAAAGAAGCGATATCATTTCCCTGCATTGCCCTTTGACGGATGAGTCGCGGCATATGATCAATGAGGAATCGATCGGAAGAATGAAAAAAGGCGTGGTGATCATCAATACTTCCCGCGGCGGGCTGATCGATGCGGAAGCATTGCTGGAAGGCATCAAGGCACGGAAGATCGGTGCGGCCTGCCTGGATGTGTATGAGGAAGAGGCGGATATCTTCTTTGAGGACCGGTCAGGCCATATCCTGAACGATGAACTGCTGTCCCGGCTGATCTCCATGCCCAATGTGATCGTGACATCCCATCAGGCGTTTCTGACGGAAGA
>JAFRKZ010000072.1 GCA_017431485.1 Parasporobacterium sp.
CTGCATGCTCAGGGGGATGGAATCACCATTTTCCATGGTGATATATTCTTTAGCGATAAATGTGATCTTCTGAAGAGACACAATGTAGTTTCTGTGACACCGGAAGAAACCGAACGGTACAAGAATGGGCTCCATTGCCGTTAGCAGGACAGTGCTGTCGATTCTATCTTTCGCAAAGACGAAGCAAGTCTCATGGCGGTATTCTTCTACATAGAGCAGATTCTCAGGATTGATCATCCTGACACCGGCAGCAGTCTGCACAGGGATGAGTTTCATCTGCCGGAGCATGATCCTGTTGTCATCACAGGCTGTAGTTTCTTTCATCATTGTTTCAGATCCTTTTCTGTCAAGATTTTGTTCATGCTGCCTGTCTGGTAGCCGTCCAGGTCGAGTGCTGCATAAGTAAATCCAAGTTTGTGAAGGTATGCGCATACCTCGGAACGGATATCTGCCTGCATAAAGCGATCGAACTCAGCAGGTTCCAGTTCGATGCGGGCCATGCTGCCGTGGATCCGGACACGGAACTGCCTGAATCCCAGGTCAAGAAGACGCTGCTCGGCAAGTTCCACCATAGAAAGTTTCTGCTCCGTGATCTCCTCTCCGTAGACAAATCTTGAAGCCAGGCAGGCAAATGATGGCTTGTTCCAGGTGGGAAGATCCAGATCTTTCGATAAGGAGCGGATCTCTGATTTGGTGAGGCCGGCTTCCCTGAGAGGGCTTAGGATCTGAAGTTCGGCAATCGCCTTTAGGCCAGGACGGTAATCTCCCAGGTCATCCACATTAGAGCCTTCGACCACATGGGAAAAACCTTCCTGTCGGGCAGTCTCCTGGAACTGCCGGAATATGGAACGTTTGCACAGGTAGCATCTGTCCGGCGGATTGCTGCTGAACCCATCGATGGAAAGCTCATCGACGTCTATGGTGATCTGCCGGATCCCTTCCTTGCGGCAGAAGGCAGCTGCTTCCTCCGATTCCCTGGAAGGGAAGATCGAAGAACGGGCAGTCACGGCGGCACACTGATCTCCCAGGAGATCATGTGCAGTCTTTAACAGAAAGGTTGAATCCACACCGGAGGAAAAAGCGACCAGAACGCTCTTGAGAGAGAGCAGATACTGTTCCAGATGCTGTTTTTTTTCAGATAATGTATTCATACGTGAAGGATTCATGCTGTCTACCTGTCAAGGAGTTTTCGTACTTCCTGCAGCGTCATGTTCAGTTCAGCGGCAATTTTTAACAGATCGTCGTATTCATATTTCCGGCGCTCTGTTCCGTATCCGGATGAGATCTTGCAGCGTACGGGGCCATAAGGAGTTTCCATGGTTTCTATGTGACGTTTCAGCACATATCTGCGGGTACTGCTTTCACGGATGCCGATGGTGGAGGTGTGGCGGAACATGGCCTTAAGGACCTGCTCCCTGTCTTCTTCCAGGCACATGGCACGGAGCAGGATACCGGGGCGTGACTTTTTCATTCCTATCGGGATCGTATAGACTTCTCTGGCGCCTGCTTCAAACAGACGATCCATGGCAAAGCTGATCTCTTCTGCGGTCATATCATCCACGTTGCAGGAGAGTTCCAGGACAATATCGGTGCGGTTTTTCGTTTCTCCCAGCATGGCGCGGATACAGTTGGCAGCCTCGAAATCCTTCGTTCCCATACCGTATCCGATAGCGCTTGTCCTCATGGGCGGCATCGGACCGAAGCGGCTGACAAAATGCTTCAGAAGTGCAGCGCCGGTAGGCGTGCAGAGTTCTCCTTTGATATCGCCGGAATACATGGGAATATCCTGCAGAATATAGGCTGTTGCCGGAGCCGGAACCGGCAGGATCCCGTGGGCACACCGTACCTGTCCGGATCCTACGTGAACGGGAGACGCCACGATCTCATCCGGAGCGATCCGACGGATCAGCATGCAGACAGCAGTCACGTCTGCAACCGCATCCATGGTCCCGACTTCGTGAAAATGAATCTGATTCACAGGCACGCCATGGACATGGCTTTCTGCTTCCGCGATAAGGTGGTAAACAGCCAGGATATCGGCCTTGACTGTTTTGGAAACAGAAAGGTCTGAAACGATATGTTCGATATCGTGAAGACTGCTGTGATGATGCTCATGGCCGTGCTCGTGTTCATGGTCATGATCGTGATGATGATGTTCATGTTCGTGATCATGACCATGGTCATGATGATGAACATGGCCATGTCCGCCTTCTTCTTCCCCGTTCACCAGCACACGGATGTGTGTCCCAGTGATCCCGCACTTAACGGCAGGCTCTTTACTATACTGCACACCGGGGATCTCAAGATGGTTCAGTTCGTCAATAAAGCTGTCCGGATCCGGCAGAAGTTCTGTCAGAGCGGCAGTCAGCATGTCGCCTGCGGCGCCCATGCTGCAGTCAAGATACAGGGTTTTCATTTTTTAGCCTCCATATGGTTGATCATATTGGCAAGATAGCCGGCGCCGAATCCATTGTCGATATTTACGACAGACACGCCGCTTGCACAGGAATTCAGCATGGATAAAAGGGCAGACAGACCATGGAAAGATGCGCCGTAACCCACACTGGTAGGTACTGCAATAACAGGACAGTCGGTAAGCCCGCCGATCACACTGGCCAGAGCTCCTTCCATTCCGGCAATAGCAATGATGACACTGGCCTTCATGAGCTCTTCTTTATGGTCCAGAAGGCGGTGGAGCCCTGCAACGCCTACATCATACAGCCGGATCACCGGATTGCCGAGAAACTCTGCCGTCAGGGCAGCTTCTTCCGCTACGGGAATATCACTTGTGCCGCCGGTTGCGACAACGATACTGCCAAGCCCGTCCGGTTCCGGAAGATTACCGATGATCCCGACCCGGGCATCCTTGTGATAAGTCAGGGCACAAATCGAAGAAACAGCATCTGCTGATTCCGAAGACAGGCGGGTGATCAGGATCTTTTCCTGTCCATGTTCCTGCATGGTCTTTATGATGCCGATGATCTGCTCTGAAGTTTTGCCGGCCCCGTAGATCACTTCGGACACGCCCTGGCGTGTTCCCCGGTGAAGATCCACTTTTGCATAGCCGATATCTTCAAAAGGCTGGCTTTTCAGCTTCAGAAGGGCATCATCGATGGAAACGGATCCGTTTTTTACGCATTCCAGAAGATATCTGGTCTCATTGTTCATGATCTTGAAATTCCTTTTTATGATCTGATTATCAAAAAGGTATCCGATTTCCCTTCTGAGAAAACGCATACCTCCCGGCACACAGTGTGATGTGTACAAATAAATAAGCGCCTGTATTTCTGCCTGGAAGCGGCGCTTCTGCGAGCCCTTAAGTAAGTCCCTTATTATATACCTGTATTCCATTTTCTTGTCAAGAAAGGCGGAGCCTTTGCACTTGTATAGAGATTTTATTTAACTGATTGGATTTTCGGGAAAAATAAGATACAATATTACAGTTTTAGACTGATCTGTATCAAGGAAGAAGAGAAGGAACCATGGAAGTAAAATGCGAATACTGCGGAAGTATGATACCGGACGATGCCGCGGTCTGCCCCAATTGCGGAGCGCCAAATGCCAATATGAACCGGGCGGCAGCATCGACCCCCAGGACGATCGCGGAACTGGAGCAGTGGTATAAGGACCGGGGACTGCCCCCTTATGAGACTACCCGTTTCTTTATCGGGATCGACTGCAAGGAACCGAAGGCATTCGGGATCTACCAGGACGGCGATAAGTTTATC
>JAFRKZ010000008.1 GCA_017431485.1 Parasporobacterium sp.
ACCGATTTTTCGACCAGCAGTTCGGTAGCATTCCGGGCGGTAGCATTTCGCTGGTTTGTGAGAAGACGGTTTTCATAGATTGCATAGGCGCTGAAGCCAAGCACGACCGCAAGGATACAGGAGATCAGGACCAGTCCGCGGCGAAGGACGCGTTCCCGTTCCCGCCTTTTCAGATCGTTGTAATTGAGGTTGAGCATGCGGGCGGCGATACGCAGCTTTTCCGTTTTCAGCTGTTGTTTCAGGTTCCCCCGCAGATCGGCGGCCAGAGGTTCCACTTCCTCCCCGCCCTGCTCCGGATCCGCTGTGGTGATCTGCGGCGGATAGCTTTCTTTCGGCTCTCCGGAGATCAGCACCGGAATGATCCTGTCTTTTCTTCCCAGTTCAATGAAATAGTCTACTTCCCGTAAGCACCAGGAAGAAGCGGGAAGATCCGGCGAGCAGATAACGATCAGCCACTCGCTTTCCTGCAGCGCCTTTTCAATGCTGTTTCCCAGGTCATTTGCAAGCGGAAGTTCATCCTGATCCCGAAAGCAGCGGTTCAGTTTTTTCCGGCCGGTCTTTTTCTGTATCTCATTCGGAATGTGGTATGTTTCAAGCGCCTTCTGTACAGCCATGGCCGCGTCCATGTCTGCCGGAATGTGACGGTAGCTGATAAAAGCACTATAAGTGTATTCCATGGGTCCCGCTCCTTTCCGCTCAACTTCTGCCACACTTTATTTTACAATGACTGAAGAATGATGAAAAGCGCTTTGCTGTTTTTAGCTCGGAGAAAAAACACAGCAGATAAGATCAGGAAGATATTTTTGCGGCGGAGAAACAAAAATGTACAGATTCTTGAGTTGTGTACCTTTTTTGCCTGATTTGATGTGAAAAAGCTTTCATTCGACGACCTTTACTCATCAAATGCGACATATATTATCTGTTTTCCGACCTTTATTTACTTTTGTCGGGAATGAAATGGTACACAACTCAAAATTCTGTACACTTTGTCGAAGAAAACGGTCTTCGAAAGGTGTTTCAATAATTCATGTAAATTTCCACCGATCCGAACATGCCGCTCGGCTCCATGGCTTCATGCTGGAAGTCAAAGGGCGGATAAGGCCGATAGATCTGGTCCCTGCCGGGAGTGTTGGCTACTTCCACAAGGATCTGATTCTCCCCTTTCTTCAGTAGGCCCGTAAGCTCTGTCTGATAGGGCGGTGTCATGCGGATGCCGGCTTCTTTTCCGTTCACACAGACCCGCATCACTTCAAATACGGAGTCCGCCCGGAAATAGGCGTTCGCAGGGACTTTGTCCAGTTCAAAAGTCCTGGTATACCGGATGATTCCGGAGAAGGCCGGTTCCAGATCGGAGATCGGCTGCAGTGTTTCCATATGGATCACTTTCACCGGCGCCTGAAGATCCTTTGCCATGAATAACGAGATATCCCATCCTTCGGACAGATCGATCCTCTTTCTGCATTCGCGGATCTGCCCGGCGAAAGACTGCCATGGCACCTCTTCTGCGGAAGCGATCCGATCAGACGGGACCTGGGATCCTTCCACAATCACGATGCTCTGCCCCGGTTCCAACCGGAGAGAAACGGAAGCGTTTCGGGTCAGAATGTTCATTTTCAGAATCTCATACCGGTCCAGATCCCCATCGTAGACATAGAGCGGCTGCGTCGTAGGAAGGGTCACCTTTCCGTCGAAGGCCTGGTCAGGGGATTCGTTCATCAGCATAAATATCTGGCCGGTTTTTTTATAGTGATATACGCTGAGCATTTCAAACGCCGGTTGGACAGAGATCCGGGAAAAACCCGATGCTTTCAGGCATTCGGGAAGGTCCGCATATTTTACACAGACGCAGTTATCTTTCCATTGTTCAGGCTTTTCGGGAGCAGGTCTGTCCTTTAAGAACCGTTCCGGATATCCGTCTGTGAAGATCACCTGAAAGGCGTTGCATTCCCGGATAAAGCGGGCGATCCCCTCCGGCAGATATTGGGCATAAGGAATGATCAGGGTTTCAAAACGGACGCCGTTTAAGGTCAGGATGTTTCCGTCGAAGGAGCCGTTATAGTTTTCCGGATGGTCCAGCATGTCCTGCGACACTACGTCAAATTCCATCTGGTGCTGCATCAGTATCCTGCCGATCTTTTCCATGGCCATATGATCTCCGGTCCAGTCCGCTTCTCCGTCATAAAGAACCGCAATGGAAGCCACATGGGTTCCGCCGTTCAGCAGCCGGCACATGCGGTTGGCGTATTTCATCAGCTGCGCGAACCAGGAAAACTGCCCGTTATTGCCCCGGGCATAGAAATGAGGCGGGCAGTCCGGATCCGGATATTTCGCCATGGAAAAGGCATGGGGGACCAGATGGTTAACGCCCCGGCACAGCAGATGATCCAGAAGGTAGCGCATATCCCGGACACCGAAGTTCCATCCGTAGGCGCCGAACAGCTCACACATGGTGCGGCCTTTTTTTCTGGGATCCAGATGCCCCGCGGATGCCCCCATCTTTCCTAATATATAATGAAAGAATTCGCCATCAACTTCCAGGCCGCCCATACTCCGCCGCGTCTGAACGGGGGCACCGAAGACCACCTGGGATCCGATCACATCGATCCCGGCCATATCCTGTCCGGCCATGGCCCGGAACCAATGGCCGGGTCCATACCCCAAACGGCTGTGAGTGCCGTTGTCTTCTACCACATGACCGATGTATTCCACGCCGTGCTCCCGGCACCAGCCGCCGATGGCGGAAGAGAAATTCTTCTCATAAAGTCTGGTCACACAATCCATATAGTCATACCGCATCTGTGGGCAGCGATCATCATCCGGAGATGTTGTATCAGCAAAGAGATGGACCAGGCTTTCCCGGTACGAATCTCCGCAGCGGTCTTTCAGCATCTGCTCCAGTTCGTCGCTCCAGGGAAGAGCCATTCCCTTTTTCCCCAGACGGTCGTCAAAACTGATATCGGAAGTGTTGCCCAGTTCCGGTTCGTCGGAGAAAAACCCTGCGATGGTCTTGCCGAATTCTTCCGGGTAACGTCTGTAGTGGGCTTCGTACACGCCTTCGATCTGGGTGTGAGCGGAAACGGCGTCCAGCATATTAATGTAGGTCTCGTTGCCGCCGTCCGTACGGGTTTTGTAAATGGCATGCACCCGCCACTGTCCTTCCGGCAGACAGAAAGTGGCGAACTCTCCTTTTACGGTATCTGTCAGGTCCACCACTTCCGGTGAAAACCGGTCCTTATCGGTAAATCTGGCAGCTACCAGTGCGGTCAACCGATTGTTCTTTCGCTCTTCTTCATCTGCCGGCTGTCCCAGCTGCCAGTAACCGATGACGGGCTTTTGCATCCGGGATACATGCAGGGTCCTTTCGTGTACTCCACCGAACAGATCTACAGTGGTATCGGCCAGATACCATTTCCGGCGCTCCGGGTATGCAGTCTCAATAAGTCCCGCAGCATAGCCCGTAGGGAAATGCTTGTCATCCAGGATCCATACCTTCATGTCCCGTTTCCGGGCTTCATCCAGGACGATATCCATATCGTGCCACCATCCGGGGCCGCAGAAATCATCGTGAGGTCTTGCTTCCACACAGATGGCGCGGATCCCGCATTCATGGATCTTCCCGATCTCATTTCGAAGGATCTCCTCTTCTTCTCCTCTCATCCAGAGAAACGGAAATATATAATTATCGTTCATAAACAGACCTCCTTAGGGTATGACAACAGAGCCTGTCGGTTCCGGCTTTACCCATAGTGTATCTGCTCCGGCCGAAGGGAGATAGGCGGAAAACGGCGTATTTTTTGATTTGTATTTACATAAGGAAAATCTTTTTTCTCGGATGGGGTCAATAATCGAATTGATTATTGACCTTTTTTATGCGGCTGTTTGTTCGGAATGTACATTTTCAGCTAAAAATACGGCTGTTTTCGCATATTGTTTCCCTGGATGGTCAATTATATTAGTACATGGAAAAATACCCTGCATTTAACTTGGAAAGGAGTAAAAGTATGGCAAAAGTGAAAATTGGTGTAGTCGGCTGCGGCGGTATCGCTAATCAGAAGCATTTTCCGGCAATGAAGAGAAATGAGGATCTCTGCGAGATCGTCGCTTTCTGTGACATCATTCCGGAGCGTGCGGAGAAGGCCTGTGCAGAGTTCGGCGCAAAGGGAGCGAAATGGTATGAGGACTATCATGACCTTCTGGCAAACCCGGATGTGGAAGTCGTACATGTATGTACCCCGAACGTATCTCACAGCGAGATCACCATCGCAGCGTTTGAAGCAAAGAAACATGTTTATGTAGAAAAACCCATGTCTCACAGCACGATCGAGGCAGAGAAGATGGTAGCCGCATGGAAGAAATCCGGCATGCAGTTCACGGTCGGATATCAGAACCGTTTCCGCGCAGAAGTACAGAACCTGAAGAAAGCCTGCGAAAAGGGCGAACTGGGCGAGATCTACTATGCCAAGGCTCATGCCATCCGCAGAAAAGCAGTTCCGACCTGGGGCGTATTCCCGAACAAGGCACTGCAGGGCGGCGGTCCTCTGATCGATATCGGAACCCACGCACTGGATATTACTCTGTGGTGCATGGACAACTATGATGTAGAGTCCATCAGCGGCCAGGTATTCTATAAACTGGGAAGACTTCATGGCGCAGAAGAAGGCAACATCTTCGGACCATGGGATCCGGATACCTATGAAGTAGAAGATTCCGCCATGGGATTTATCAAGATGAGAAACGGCGCTGTGATCAATCTGGAAGCAGCCTGGGCCATCAACATGCTGGAATCCAAAGAAGCAGCAACCACCCTGTGCGGAACCCTGGGCGGTGCTGAGATCCACTCCGGTATGAGCTACGCAGTAAACGAACTGATCTACAACCGCTCCAGAAACGGACAGCTGATGCAGGAAACCATCACTCCGGCCGGCCAGGTAGCTTACTTTGCAGGCGGCGGCGGCGGAGAAGAAGGAACCATCGACAACCGTCAGTGGCTTGAGGCGATCCAGAAGGGAACCTCTCCGCTGGTGAAGCCGGAGCAGGCGCTGGTCGTTACCCGTATCCTGGACAACATCTATGTGGCAGCAGAAAAGAACGCGGAAGTGCGGTTCTAATGAAATCGGAAAAGTCAAAAAACATGTCATATTTTGACCTGGAAGACAAACCTGTTTCTGAAAGAAGTCACGAAATCTATAAAAAGCGATTGATTATCGGAATGAGAACAGGCAAATGAACTGGTACAATCCAAATGATCAATTAATGACGAAACAGGATGTTTTAAAAAAGGAGGAAAGAAATGAAGTTACGCAAATTAGCAGCTATTTTGTTGTCAGCCGTCATGGTAGTCTCCATGGCATCCGTCGCCAGCGCAGACATCATCGGCGCTGACGTAGATGCCCCGAATACCACCAAGACAGATGAAACATTGGTAGTTACCCTGGCATCCGAGCCCTCAACCCTGTGGGGCGCCGCTACGGGTTCTACAGAAAATGAAGCACAGATCATCGGTTCTGCAATGCTGGACACCCTGGTGAAAAGTGACAAGGTTACCGGAGAAGTGCTGCCGAACCTTGCGACTGCATGGGAGTGGCTCGATGCGACACATTGCCAGTTTACACTGCGCGATGACGTTATCATGAACGACGGTGCTCCTTTCACAGCAGACGATGTTGTTTACACGGTTGGTATTTGGAAAGAGTTCAGTGCCAACAATGATACCGGACGTTATATCGTCGGTGCGGAAGCAGTCGATGAGCATACCGTTGTCATCGAATACACAACGGAATGCCCGGATCTGGTTAACATGATGTCCTGGTCCAACTTCGGTATCGTCAATGAATCCGGTGTGGAAGCTGCCGGCGGTATTGAAGCAAGTGCAAAGAACCCGACCATGGGATGCGGCAAGTATCTCTTCAAAGAGTGGGTTTCCGGACAGTCTGTCACCATGGAAAGAAATGAAAACTACTGGAATCCTGATTATGCAGGATATTTCAAGACCATCATTGTGAAGTTCACCAATGACCCGGCAGCCCGCGAGCTGGCGATCGAATCCGGTGATTCCCAGGTAGCAGCAGATATGCCGGTTATCCAGGCAACTGCTTACCAGGAAAGCCCCAATGTCAACGTTGTGATCTATGATTTCGGCCAGGTAACCCATCTGTGGTACAACATGACCGAAGGCCATGCAACTGCTGATCAGAAAGTCCGTCAGGCGATCGAAAAGGCTATCAACTATGAAGCACTGGCAATGGTAGGAACCGGCGGTCAGGCAACACAGGCTCTTGGCTATCTGTCTCCGTCAAGCCCGTACTATCATGCAATCTATACTCCGGAGGAAAGAGCTCTGGATATTGAAGGCGCAAAGGCCCTTCTGGCAGAAGCTGGTTATGAAAACGGACTGGAACTGACGATCCTTGGCCTTCAGGATTCTGTTCCGACTTATACCGTTATCCAGGAAAACCTTCGTGCGATCGGCATCACTGTGAATATCAACACTCCGGATACTCCGTCCTTCGTAGGCGATGCATTCGGCGGAAACTATGACCTGATCGTCGTCGGCGAGTGGATCCCGAACCGCAATCCTTCCGCATATGTTTTCGTAAGTGAAGCACAGATCGCATCCGGTTTCGTTATCGGCGGACCGAAGGTCACCACTCCGGAGATGGAAGCTCTGAGACAGCAGATCATTACAGAGCCTGATATGGCAACTGCAAGCGGATATATGGAAGAACTGGAGACCATCATGAAGAATGATACCATCACCACCAACCTGTATCCGGAACTGAAAGCAGCTGTTATCGCCAAGGATCTTAAGGGATACGGAACCATCGAAAGAGGTTTCATGGATATCACCACACTTTACAAATAAGTCATATACTTTATGAGGCGGCGGCTCATGCCGCTGCCTCATATCTGTGTTCCGGTGCCAAAGCAAAAGCTCCGGAACATAATTGCCGCAGTAAGCGAATTAACTATCGGAGGGTGTTCTGCTAAGAGGAACATCATGATGGGGGAAATGGTATGGTTAAATATATTGTAAAAAGAATCTTGTTGCTGATCCCCATTTTGCTGGGTGTTTCAGCAATTATATTCATTTTGAAAACATTTACCCCGGGTGATCCCGCCCGTCAGATCCTGGGAAATAATGCAACCCAGGAACAGATTGACGCCAAGAGGGAAGAACTGGGGTTAAATGATCCTGTGCCGCTTCAGTATGTGAGGTATATCGGCGGCGTTGTGACAGGTGATTTCGGAGATTCTTACCGTACCGGGGAACCGGTGCTGAAAGAGATCCTTCCGAGGTTAGGTGTTTCCGGCATCATCACGCTGGGAGCCGTATTCATCGGAGCAGTGCTGGGCGTTCTGCTCGGCATCTTATCGGCCCTGAAGAAGTACACCTGGGTAGACTCGCTGGTGCTGGTCATATCCATGTTCTTCCAATCTGTGCCGGAATTTGTCGTCGGCCTGTTCCTGATCCTGATCTTTGCGGTTAATCTGCATATCCTGCCGGCCAATGGTATTGAGACGCCGCTTGGCTTCATCATGCCTATGCTGTGCGTCGGCCTTGCATCCATTGCCAGCTACACCCGTATCACCAGATCCAGTATGCTGGAGGTTATGGGAGAGGATTACATCCGTACCGCCCGTGCCAAAGGACAGACAGAAGGAAAGATCGTTTACAGCCATGCGCTGCGTAATGCGATCATCCCGGTAGTGCAGTCCATCGGTACCGGTCTTGCCAACTCCATCGGCGGCGGCATGGTCATTGAAACTGTGTTCGCAGTTCCGGGCGTTGGTAAATACATCGTAGACTCCATTACCCAGCGTAACTATCCTTCTGTATTGGGCGGAGCATTGATCATCGCCTTCGTGCTGACGATCATTAACCTGCTGGTCGATATTGCCTTCGTTATCATCGATCCGCGTCTGAAGACTACGATCATTGCCGGTGGAGCAAAGAGAAAAAAGGCTGCAAAGCCTAAGGCAGCATAAGGGGAGGTGAATAAAAATGGCAAAAATGCATACTCCCGCAATGGAGAAGATAGAAAGACGCAACGCAAAAAGGAAAAAACCGGTGAAATCGACCCCGGCATATGAATCCTGGAAGCGTTTCAAAAGAAATAAGACAGCTATGATCGGTCTGGTCGTGGTATGTATCCTGATCCTGGTTGCTATCCTGGCACCGTTGATCGCTCCTTACGATTATCAGACCCAGGATTACACCGCCATGCTGCAGAAACCCAGCGGAGCCCATCTGTTCGGTACAGACCAGTTCGGACGTGATATCTTCAGCCGCTGTATCTACGGCGCACGGTATTCTCTGGTGATCGCTCTGTTCTGTACGATCGCGGCATTGTTCAGCGGCGGTCTGTTAGGAATCATCGCAGGCTATTTCGGTGGTAAGGTGGATACCATCATCATGCGTATCATGGATATCTTCCAGTCCATCCCGATGATCATGTTTGCTATGTGTATCGTGGCCGTACTCGGAAACGGTATCCCACAGCTGGTATGCGCCATCATGTTTGCGTCCATGCCGACGATGGCCAGAAATAACCGCGCCGCAATCTTAAGGGTCCGGGGCAGTGATTACATCGAAGCCTCGGAAGCCATCGGCGTAGGCCAGTGGAAAATGATCCTGAAGCACATGATCCCCAATGCAGCCGGTATTATGATCATCTTCTTCGTCGGATTCCTGGCGGTTTCCATCCTGATGATGTCATCCATGAGCTACATCGGCGTTGGCCTTGCAGCTCCGACACCGGAATGGGGACTCATTCTCAACGACGGCAAGGCATATATGATGACAGCGCCGTTTATGATGATCTTCCCGGCATTGATGATCATGATAACCTGTTTTGCATTTAACCTTCTGGGCGACGGCCTTCGTGATGCCTTCGACCCGAAGATGAAATAAGGAGGACCGGAAATGAGTGAAAATATTTTAAGTATCAAAGATCTGGTCATCCATTATGAGACACAGGAAGAAGTAGTAGAAGCAGTCAACAAGATCAATCTGGATCTGAACAAAGGCGAGATCCTGGGTCTTGTGGGCGAGACCGGTGCAGGAAAGACCACGACAGCTCTGGGCATCATGGGTCTGCTGCCTCCCAAGGTAGGCCATGTGATCCAGGGAAACATCTTCCTGGAAGGAGAGGATCTGCTGAAGAAATCGCAGCGTGAGATGCGTTCCATCCGCGGCAAGAAGATCAGCATGATCTTCCAGGATCCTATGACAGCATTGAACCCGGTTAAGACCGTCGGCGATCAGATCGCGGAAGTGATCCGTCTGCATGAACGCTGCTCCAAGGCGGAAGCCCTGAAAAAAGCACAGGATATGCTGGCAATGGTAGGTATCGTTCCGGAGCGGTATAAAGAATATCCGCACCAGTTCTCCGGGGGTATGAAGCAGCGTATCGTCATCGCCATCGCTCTGGCCTGCGAGCCGGAACTGCTGATCGCAGATGAGCCCACGACCGCTCTGGATGTAACCATTCAGGCGCAGATCCTGGACATGATGCGTAAGCTCCAGAAAGACAAAGGAACTTCCATGATCCTGATCACCCATGACCTGGGCGTTGTGGCGGAAATGTGCGACCACTGTGCAGTCATGTACGGTGGAGAGATCGTGGAATACGGTACCGTAGAGCAGATCTTCGACAATCCGAAGCATCCGTATACCAAGGCATTGTACCGGTCCATTCCGTCTCTGGACCAGGATGTGGAAAGGCTTCATGTCATCCCAGGTATGGTTTCCGACCCGTCCAATCTTCCGACTTATTGTACGTTCTATGACAGATGTGAAGAATGTAATGAAGAGTGCGGAAAGCATGATCCCTGGATCGTGGACATCGAGCCGGGCCATTGGGCAAAATGCTTCCGTTACACTCCGGAATGGAGCGGAACACCGGTTGCCGATCCGGCAGATACAAAAGGGGAGGGAAAATAAATGGCTGAGAATTTATTAGAAGTAAGAAATCTTAAAAAATATTTTTCTACTCCCAGAGGCATGCTCCACGCTGTGGACAATGTGACCTTTAATATTGAAAAAGGAAAGACCATCGGCGTCGTCGGCGAGTCCGGCTGCGGCAAGTCTACCCTTGGAAAAACGTTGATGCGTCTTCACCAGCCAACTTCCGGCGAGGTCATGTTCAAAGGAACGGATATCGCGAACCTGGATCTTAAGGAGTTCAAGAAGAAATACCGCTCAAATATCCAGATGATCTTCCAGGATCCTTACGCTTCCCTGGATCCGAGAATGAGCGTTCTGCAGTTGATCTCTGAGCCCATCAAGGTCAACAACAAGAACCTCTCCAAGCAGGAAGTGGAAAAGAAAGCCAAGGAAATGATGGAGCTGGTAGGTCTGGCAAAACGTCTGGAAATGGCATATCCCCACGAGCTGGACGGCGGCCGCCGCCAAAGGATCGGCGTTGCCAGGGCATTATCCCTGAACCCGGACTTCATCGTCTGTGACGAGCCGGTTTCCGCATTGGATGTGTCCATTCAGGCACAGATCCTGAATCTTCTGCAGGACCTGCAGAAAGACAGGGGCCTTACCTACATGTTCATTACTCACGATATGTCCGTCGTTAAGCATATCTCCGATGATATCGCAGTTATGTATCTGGGCCAGATGATCGAGAAATGCCCGGCAAAGGAAATCTTCAAGAATACGATCCATCCGTATTCTCAGGCACTTCTGTCGGCTATCCCGATCCCGAACGTGCACCACAAACAGGAGCGGATGATCCTGAAAGGAGAGTTGACCTCTCCGATCGATCCCAAGCCCTGCTGCCGGTTCGCGGCCAGATGCCCGTACGCAACAGACAAGTGCCTTGCGGAAGAGCCTGTGCTGAGAGAATTGAAGCCGGGACATTCCGTAGCCTGCCATTTTGCAGAGAAATTTGTGAAATAATAAGTATTCTGGAAACCTCCGGCAGCTGCCGGAGGTTTTTTTCGGGGGCAGAGCAGCAGGTGTTCTCAGATCAGGCTATTTTCATATTTGAGAACAGCAGGTGTTCTCAAATCAGGGTTTTTCATTTTTTGAGAATACAAAGTGTTCTTTATTTACCGTTTTTCATTTTTAAAGAACAGGTCAAGTATTCTCTATTTTTAGAATTGCCTTATTAAAGAATATAAAATATTCTTTATTGGACATTTGCTGTGATTTAAGAATACATGGGCTGTTCTCAAAAATCTGAATTGCCGAAATAAAGAACACTTTGTATTCTTATATTTTAAAATATCTGAAATAGAGAACACCTGGTGTTCTTAAAATCGTAAAATGGCTGAAACAAGAACAGCCGGCTGCATTTTTGACAAGGAGGATTCGCAGGATATGACGGTAAATGTAACGCTCCGCTATCTTTCAAAAGAACAGGTGACTATCAAAAAAGAAATAACCCTGGAAAGCAGCTGCACGGCCGGGGAACTTTCCGCGCGGATCATTCATGAGGAAGAAGAAAAGGAAGGCATCCGGTTTTCCGGCGCCAATATCGCCATGGTGGTAAACGGAAGGCTGGCCGCACCGGAACAGAGCCTGAAGGATGGCGATGAGATGCTGATCCTGCCTGTGGCGGCCGGCGGCTGACCGAAGAGCAGCTTTCTCTGTAAAATAAAACAGACCGCGGTCAGCCAGATCGCGGTCTGTTTTTTCTGTTTCTTCAGAATGCAGATCATTCCTGCGGCGCTTCTTCAGGATCGGGATACAGATCC
Source organism: Parasporobacterium sp. (assembly GCA_017431485.1). GTDB lineage: Bacteria > Bacillota > Clostridia > Lachnospirales > Lachnospiraceae > RGIG5612. The sequence continues at coordinate 11,710 of JAFRKZ010000008.1, forward strand.
TTTTTGACAAACTCCAACCCTTCCACAAGGTCAAACAGTTCCGGAAGCGGGACGCCCGTATCGATATCACAGCCGAGGGCTTCAAAGAAATTGTCCCCTAACTTGTCGATATCGCAGGTTCTTCCTTTCAGCGGGCCTTCCATGGGCTCTTCCCCGCGAAGACGGGGAGACAGATACCAGTCTTTTCTTCGCTGTCCTTCCCTCAGGTTA
>JAFRKZ010000073.1 GCA_017431485.1 Parasporobacterium sp.
CATACGGGCGGGTTTACCGGGTATACCTTCTGCGACCTGACGGAGGAGATCCCGAAGATACACGAACACTGGAAAAAGGAAAACATCCGTTTTGACTGCATTTACACCGGGTATCTTGGCAGTGTAAAGCAGATCCGTTATGTAGCAGGTCTGTTTGATGATATGCTGGGCCTGGGCGGGATCAAGATCGTGGACCCGGCTATGGCAGACAACGGAAAGCTGTACTACGGATTTGACGAAGAATATGTGCAGGCAATGGGACTTCTGTGCGCAGAAGCGGACGTGGTCCTTCCCAACATCACGGAAGCCTGCTTCATGACGGGGGTTCCTTATCAGGAGCAGTATGACCAGCAGTATGTCATGGATCTTTTGAGCCGGCTTGATGAGATGGGATGCCGCTGCATCGTTCTTACAGGCGTTTCTTTCCGGGAAGGTTATACGGGCGTTGTGATCTATGAAGCAGGATTTTATTCCTACTACGAACATGAAAGAATCGCACAGGGCTGCCATGGGACCGGTGATGTATATGCATCTGCCTTTACAGGAGCTCTGATGCACCATAAAGGGGCTGTGGAAGCAGCCTGCATCGCAGCGGATTATACCCTGGAATGTATCCGCGCAACCAGACAGGCCGACGAAGACGACAAAAAGCGCCGGGAAACATCTGTCAAAGGAAAAGGACCGGCTTATGCGACAGATCTTCCGGTGGGTGGAAAGGAAGGCCACTGGTACGGGGTAGAATTTGAAAAGAAGCTGCCGTATCTGATCGAAAGACTGGGATAGATCAAAGGTCCGGGCTTATCTGCCGGTAATCCTCGGCAGTGTTGATATTTCTGAATAACTGCTTAAGATCCAGTTTTGCGAACACAGGACTGGATCTTTTCAGCTCTTCTTCCGTAACGGTCAGGATCTGATCCTCACCCAGGGCTTTCATGGGACTTCGGATCCCTTTCTCAGCTGCTTTTTGCAGCAGTTCATAAGCCTTTCCGGAATAAGCGGCAGCACAGGGCTCCGGAAACTGCGGGTGGATCTTCAGCATAACCGCAGCGGGGGCAGTTGGACTTGCTGAAAGGTCGTTTAAGCGGTCCAGGAGAAAGGACAGAACCCCCATATCCGCATCCGGCATATCTGCTGCTGCCACACAAAAGCATTCCGGCCGGGCTTTCTCAAACACAGACATCAGTCCGCCGGCAGGGCCCAGGCTGTCATAATGATCTGCAATGATATCATTTACCAGGTTCTGAGAAACAGCGCCGGAAACTTCCAGGAAGCAGCGGATCTGTTCCGCATGCTCCGGGGATCCCGCGGAGATCAGGACACGGTCAAACACCTCCGAAGAGCGCAGGATCAGATGCTCCAGGAAGGATATGCCCCGATAGGGAAGGAAGATCTTATCTTGTCCCATCCGGCTGCTTTTGCCGCCGGCCAACAGTACGATCGTTTTCATGATCTCATTGTAATGCACCCCGGGCTCTTTCGCAATCACGGATTTTTGTTGAGAAGAACCTTCATTTATGATAACATAATATACTGCGATTACTATCTGTAGAGAGGATCTGTTTTTATGAAGACATTATATATCATGATAACCGCTGCCATGCTCACCGCCCTTCTGTTCTTTGCAGGAGCAGGTATGGAGAAAGCATCTGCCGATGAAGTACGGCTGTCTTTCAGCAGCACGGACGGAAGTGCCTGTGCGGACATTGCAGACGGAGATTATTTTACGACAGAATATTTTGACCCGGGGACAGAGATCACATTGACATCGGAGACTCCGTTGGACGCCCTGTATGTGGTCTGGGAGAATCTTCCGGGAGAGTGGAAACTCAGGATCAACGGCAGGGACTATACTTTCGGGCAGAATGATTTCCTGCATGAGTACGTGAAAATGCCTGCTGAGGCGGGAACTGTTACCAGCGTGACGCTGGCTGTGGAGGGCGAACGGATCACGATCGCCGACATTTACGGATTGTCTGCCGGCAGTCTTCCGGGGTTTGTACAGAACTGGGAAGCGCCTTATGAGGAAGCCGATGTTTTGCTGATCTCCACCCATGCGGACGATGAAGTCCTGTTCTTCGGAGGGATCATTCCCAATTATACAGACAAGGGAAATGTACGGGTACAGGTAGCTTATTTTACGGACCTGTTTCAGAGTGAACCATTCCGTAATCATGAGATCCTGAACGGGCTCTGGACCATGGGCGTGACCCATTATCCGCAGCTGGGAAAGTTTTATGACCATTATTCGGAATCCCTGGAAGAGGCCCAGGGACAGTACGATTACGATGCCAGCCTGGAATATATCGTAAGGACTATTCGCCGCTTCAAGCCGCAGGTTGTGATCGGACAGGATCCGCTGAACGGAGAATACGGACACGGCGGTCATATCTGGTGCGGCCGGATGGTACAGGATGCGCTGGAGATCACGGGGGACCCGGAACAGTATCCGGATTCAGCTGCACAGTACGGTGCCTGGGACGTTCCGAAAGCCTATTTCCATCTGTATCCGGACAATGCCATTGAACTGAATGCAAGGACGCCTCTTTCCAGCTTTGGTGGAAAGACAGAGCTGGAGGTTGCCAAAGAGGCGTATCTGGAACACCAGTCTCAGCAGTGGTGCTGGTTTTATGTATCGGACGGCTATGACGAGGAGGGCAATCCTGACGGCTATGAATACAGCTGCACCCGTTACGGACTGTACCGTAGTCTGGTGGGAGCGGACACTTCCGGCAATGATATCCTGGACAATATCATCACTTATGACGATCAGATAAAAGCAGCGAAAGAAGCAGCGGAAGAAGAGGCAAGGCTGGCAGCGGCCGCAACGGAACAGGCGCAGGAGCAGGCAGAAGAAACTCCGTCGGCACAGAGTGTAGTGGATGAAAACTCTACCATGGCGGTTGCCGGAGGAAAGAATACGACGGCGATCACTGTCCTGGTCATTATTGCGGCGATCCTTCTGCTGGCGATCATCGGGATCTTGGTGATCTCCAGATCCAGAGCCAGGATCAGGGAGCAGGAACGCAAACTGGAAAGAAGCAGACGGAATGCAGAAGACCGTATGCGGGGACGTTATCGGACCAATGTGCAGAGATCTTCTTCCACCTACCGGGCATCCAATTCTGCCGGCGCCCGTACGGGATCCGGTACTGCAAGACCCTCCTCTGCCTCCCAGAGGACCCGGCAAAGCGCCCCGAGAACAGGACAGGAAAGCACTGCCCGCAGAAACTCCAACGGTTCCTACAGCAATTCCAGGGGCAGATAAAAACAGGAAAGAGACAGATCAATGAAATATGCAATCGTGATCCCCACCCTGAACCCGGATTCCAAAATGACGGATTTCGTGGATGTCCTGGTGGGGAACGGATATGAAGATATCATACTGGTAAATGACGGAAGCACGAAAGAAACGGTGCATTTTTTCGAACAGGCTGCAGAGCATCCTCAGGTTACCGTGCTGACACATGAAGTGAACCGGGGAAAAGGTGCCGGATTAAAGACTGCTTTCCGGTATCTGGCGGAGCACAGGCCGGATGTGGATGCTGCGATCACTGCCGATGCGGACGGGCAGCATAACCTGGATTCCCTCAGCCGCTGCGTGGCGGCCTATGAAGAGCATCCGGGTTCCGTGATCTTCGGAGGAAGGGATTTTTCCGACAAGAATATCCCGTTCCGGAGCCGGTTCGGCAATAAGGTCTCCAGTGTCGTTTACCGGTTTTCCTGCGGGATCAAGCTGCAGGACACGCAGACAGGCCTCAGGATCGTGCCGTCTGAGTATTTCGGGAAATTCTCCGGGCTGAAGGGAGATCGTTATGAGTATGAGACTCAGATGATCATTGCCGTGAAAGAACTGCACATTCCCTATCACGAGGTTTCCATCGATACCATCTATATTGATGACAATGAATCCTCCCATTTTAATCCTCTCCGGGATTCGGCGAGGATCTATAGGATCGTGCTGGCGTATTTTTTCAAATTTATGGCCAGCTCCCTGTTCAGCTGGGTGGTGGATATCGGGATCTATGCCCTTGTAATGGCGATCTTCCGCAATGTGTTGAACCCGACGACCTGTCATCTCGTGGCGACCATTGCCTCCAGGGTAATTTCCTCCATTGTAAATTATATCCTGAACCGCAAAGTGGTCTTCAAAGCCGTTGATAATGTCCGGAAGACCGCTGTCAGGTATTATGTCCTGGCTGCCTTTCAGATGCTGATCTCCTTCCTGCTGGTGGATCTTTTCGCAGCAAAGATCCTGAAGGTGACGGGAATCCTCGACGTGATCATCAAGTGCGTGGTAGACGGCTGCCTGTTCATTTTCAGCTATGGGATCCAGCGCAAGTGGGTTTTCAGGAACAAAAAGATTTAACAAAAAGGATCATATTTTATGGCACAGCGTACACCTAAACGTCCGAATGAAGAGATCAGGAGAAACCGGGAAACTTCCCGCCCGCAGGGAAACAGCGGGAGAAGGGATTATGAGCCATACCCGGATGATTACAGAAGACCCGTGCGGGATCCGCGGGAACGCGTAAGACCGGTGCAGAAAAAACGCCGGAAAAAGAAGAAAAAAGGTGCCGGCGTACTGGTCGTGCTGCTTATCCTGCTGCTGTTGCTGGCTGCAGGAGTCTTCTTCGTCCTGAAGTCGGGGATCCTGAAAAGAGACGGAGAAGTGCAGACCGTAGTAAAGCCTTTGCCGGAAGCTCCCCGGGTGGTGCGGACCGCTACACTGGGCTCCACCGGCGATATCATCCTGCACCTTCCGATCCTGTATGCGCATCAGGCGGGTGAGGATTATGATTTCACCTATGTCTTTTCCGATGTGGCGCCGGTGTATGAGCAGACCGATCTGATGGTGGCCAACCTGGAGGTGACCCTGGGCGGACCGGAATCCGGAGAATACAGTGGGTATCCCGGATTCAACAGCCCGGATTCCATCGTACCGGCCCTGAAAAACGCAGGCGTGGATATCTGCCTGACAGCCAATAACCATTCCAATGACACGGGAACCTACGGTATGATGCGGACACTGGACGTCCTGGATGAGTATGGGATCGGACATTTAGGGAGCAGAAAGACCACGGATGAGCATTACCTGATGACAACAAACATCAACGGCATCCGTCTGGGAATGCTGTGCTATACCTATGATACCAGAGAATACACGGAGGGAGAGAAATCCCTGAATTTCAATTATCTCTCGGA
>JAFRKZ010000074.1 GCA_017431485.1 Parasporobacterium sp.
GAGCCTTCGTCATTGTGCATGTCGATCCAGACCGCCGGATAGCCGCAGATCTTCACTTTATAGGCTGCATCGACGGTTACGAAGCCCTCGGCGGATTTGACCATGGTCTCCACCGTTTCATCTTTTTCAAAATCCATTACAGAGGGCGGATATTCGGCAGCGCCGATCATGCAGTCCATATTGCTGCTGATCAGGAACAGGTCATATCCGGGCTGGCTGGTCTTTACCATTTCAGAAGGAACGAAGAAGGTCATTTCACCTACGGCGTATTCGCCGGTATCGCCGGTACTTTCTGTCGTGCTCCGGAGTTCTTCCGCCAGCTGGTCAAATGCTTCCTCATCGGCAGAGATGAGCTCTGCGGCATCGCTGTTGGTAACAGGCTCTTCTTCTGTCTCCACCTCTCCGCAAAGGATCACCTGTTCCAGGGTATCGCAGTAGTCGAAGGCGCTGTTTTCCAGTTTCACGCCGGGTGCACAGACCACATAGCGAAGGTCCTTGCAGTAATCAAAGGCATGTTCTTTTACCGTGACGCCGTCTTCCAGGAGCAGCATTTCCACTCCTTTGCAGTATTCAAAGGAGCGAGCTTCCAGCTGTGCACCCGAAGGGATCGTCACTTCCGCAGGGAACTGCACATAACTGAAGGCCTGGCCTTTTATGACAACGTCCGAAGGAAGCGTCACGCTGTCAGAGATCTTGCAGTAATCAAAGGCATTTTGTTCGATGGTCCGGACTTCCCCGGGAATGGACAGGCTCTTCATTTTATAATTGGAAAAGGCCTGGTATCCGATCCCGGATACCGGAAAGCCGTCGATCTCGGTTGGAATCGCGATCACATCGCTTGAACCGGTGTATTCTGCGATGGTGATCGTTCCGTCACCGTTTTGCTGATAACCGAAGTCTTCCGTATTGATGATCGGCTCGGGTTCGTAATTGGGATAGATATCCGCCGCTTCCTGTGCGTATGCTGCGGAAAGTCCGGCTGCCAGGGACAGAGTCAGAAGCCCCGCCAGAAGTCCCGCGGTGATCCGTTTCATCCTGTGTTTTCTTTGATCCATAGTAAATGCCCTCCGTTTCGTGGATATATAAAACAATCTATAATAATTTTTTCCTGAAATCAATACGACGCATCCTGCTTCCGGCAGACATGTTTCCAAAAATGGTTTTTTCTTTCCGAGATCTATGGTATAAATATATCTTGATTTTATACGTACAACTTAGGAGGAAAAAAATATGACATTTCCAAATGCATATCATGGCGTAAAGAAGATCTTTACCGCACAGATCCTGAAGATCATTGAAGGCGTGTGCGTCTTTATCGCCGGTGTAGCAGGACTCATCGCCATAGCCGGAACAGTAGTCGGAGCTGCTGCGGAAGCATCCGCCGAAGAAGTGCCGGCATCGCTGGAAGGCACATTGGTCACTTTCGGTATCATCGGTCTGGTATTTATCGTGGCAGGAGGCGTCCTTTCCGTTGTTTCCTATATCATGAACATTGTGGGCCTTCGTCAGGCCGGAAAAGATGAAGACGCATTCCAGCTGGGCTTCATGTTTGCCTGCTTTGCCATGATCATCAAGTTTGTATCCATTCTGTTCTCCCTGCTGAATGTGGGCGGCGGAATTGCCGATAATATTGCGGACACTGTCGGGCGGATCTGCGATATCGTGATCATGATCAGCGTTCTGAACGGCGTTGCAAACCTTGCCGAAAGACTTCACAATGAGAAGCTTGCGGAACTGGCCGGTAAGCTGATGAATACTCTGATCGTAATCATCGGTCTGTCGGCAGTTGCTACTGTTATCCCTGCATTCTTCGGCGTAAACGAAGTGTTCATGAATATTTCGTCCATTATGAACATGGTAGCCGGCGGTCTTGCGATCATCGGTACGATCATTTATCTGGTCTTCCTCGGAAAAGGCATGAAAATGCTGAAGGAAAACTAGGACTAAACGTTTATGGAGTCATTCGTCAAATCCCTGAATATGGAGGATACGTTCAGCCGTCTCGGGAAATACCTGCAGACGTCCAATTTCTGGCTGAGTCTGGCGATCCTGGTGGTTGCCGTGATCCTGTGGCAGGTGATCAAGCGGGTAAAGAAGAAATGGAAAGAGAGGAACGGGAATCTTACCACCACCTCAAATGTGGTATTTGATATCATAAGGTTTCTGTTCTTCTTCCTGCTGATCGTGGTGCTGCTGCAGATCAACGGCGTCAATGTCACGGCCCTGATCACCGGATTGGGCGTCGTATCCGTCATCGTCGGTCTCGCTCTCCAGGATTTTCTGAAGGATATCATCATGGGGGTGCATATCCTTTCCGACAAATTCTTTCAGGTGGGGGATGTTGTCCGCTACAACGGAATGGAAGGCGTAGTGATCTCGTTCAATGTCCGGACGACCAAACTGAAGCTGGTCAATTACAATGAGATCCTGACCATCAGCAACCGGAACATCACCGAGATCATGGTCATGACGGATATGTTTGATTTGGATATCGGCCTTCCTTATTTTGTGGACTCGGAGAAGATCCATGAGACCATGGAGGTCCTGACGGAAAGGATCCGTAAGATAAGCGGCATCACCAATGCCATGTACAAAGGGACCGAGCGGTTCAATGAATCTTCCGTGACATACAGGATCCGATACTGGACGCCGCCGGACGGCAGACGTTTTGACATACGCCGTGCCGCTTTACGCATCGTTCAGGACGGACTGAAAGAAGCGGGAATCCCGTTCCCGTACAATCATCTGGATGTGGAACTGGTGGGGTCTGCAGGATCAGCTGGTTCAGCGGGCAAGGACCTCGTCAACTGACGCAGAGAGGGAGACGATCTTTCCCTCGTCGAGGAGCAGTACCTGATCGGCAAGCCGTTCGGCCTGTTCGGGAGAATGGGTGATCAGAAGGATCGTACAGCCGGTCCGTTTCTGATAATCCAAAATCAGCTTTTCGGCAGCCGGAATGGCTGCCTGGTCCATGGATGCCGTAGGCTCGTCCAGGATCAGAAGATCATATGATTTCATCAGCACCCTGGCCAAGGCCATGCGCTGAGTCTGGCCGCCGGATAACCTGGCGGCATTTTTCTTGGCATATTCCTGAAGTCCGATTTCCTCCAGCAGCCGGTTCGCCCGCTGCTGGTTTTCTTCTTTGGAACAGTTTTTATCGGCGTTCAGCAGAAGATTTTTCCGCACCGACAGACGGAAGGGAAGGGATGCCTGGCACATGTAGCCGGTATGACCGGAAAGAGCCAGGGAAGTACCGCTGTCGTCCTTGATCACGCCTGCCAGGATCCTGGCCAGGGTGGATTTTCCGGAACCGTTGCGGCCGCAGACAGCCGTAATGCTTCCGTCCCGGATGGCGGTTTCCGGAATGTCAAGAACGGTTTTGTCCCGATAGGTTTTCTTAAGTGCCGGTATGATCATAGTGGTTATTTTTCCGCTGTCCACTGGATCAGCGCTACGAAAATGTTCAGCAAAAGCCCGATGATCAGGAGAATGATCCCCAGGGCCAGTGCCGTTGTAAAATTCCCCATGCTGGTGTAGTTCATAATGGCGGTGGTCATGACATTGGTCTTGAACATGATCGCTCCGCCGACGATAGAGACCGCGCCGACTTCCGCCATAGCCCGTCCCAGAAGGAACAGATAGGTGGAAATGATATGGTAGCGGCTTTCATTGATGGTAAGCGCCAGCATCTGCATTTTTCCGAGACCCAGTCCGAAAGAGGTTTCCCGGATGGCAGGCGCCAGGGTGTTGGTGTGGCTTTCCTGCATGCCCACGGCCATGGGAAGCAGCAGCATTACCTGGGCGATCACCATTCCGGTGACCGTATACAGAAGATGCAGTCCCCGCAAAGGGCCCACCCCGCTGAAGAGAAGATAGCAGAACAGGCCGCAGACTACAGGGGGCAGCCCCATAAACGCCCGGTCGATGATCACCAGGATCTTCCGGCCCCGGAAACGGGAGATGCCGAGCCAGGTTCCCACCGGCACTCCCAGAAGGAGTGCCAGAAAGGAACTTAACAGCGTCATCTCAAGGGTTACCCCTATGATCTGATAGAGAATGCGGTCTCCGCTGAATATCAGTTGTACGGATTGTACAAGTGCCTGCGACATATCTGGCCCCTGTTACTCCAGGATACCGCCGTTTGCCCGGAAGGTCAGGAAGGTCGCCTTGTCGGAAAGGATGTAGGCACCCTGCTCATTGGCCATGGTCAGGCAGACGCCCATGCCGGAGTTGGCAGAAATGTACCAGTCCTGATAAGCTTCAAAGCTTTCTGCTTCCTCGGTGATCCCCAGTTCTTCCGGCCACAGAGACAGCTCTTTGGTGTGCGTACCGCTCTTGTCGCCGCGGGATACAAACAGGAATTTGCCGTCCGCGATCTGTGCGAAGGCAGCCTTGACATCTGCTGCTTCCCGGACATTGGCAGGATCTTCTTCCGGTCCGCACAGGACGAAGAAGTTGTACATATAGGACAGCCGTTCTGCTTCCTGGCCGTCGATCACTCTTGCAAAGCCTTCCTCGATAAAGGCTTCTTCCTGTTTCTTGGAGTGGACCAGCAGAAGGTCTGCGTTGCCCATCTTGGCGTTGGCGATGGCCTTGCCGGTGCCGGCAGAGGTCACTTCCACCGAATAGCCGTATTTCTCTTCGAAGGTCGGCAGCAGGTAGCCAAGAAGACCGGAGTCATTGACAGATGTCGTGGTGGACAGGCGGATGATCTTGGTTTCGTCCGCTGCCTGCGGAATCTCTTTTTCGGACTTCGGAGCATCTTCCTTGATGTAGAACAGATACTCGCCGTATTCTTCAAAGCCGTACTGTGCGGCGGCGTCAAGGCCTTCTTCGGACAGCAGCCAGTTGATCAGCGCGTCCGCGCCTTCCGTGTTGGTGGTGACGGTGGCGGCATCCACTGCGTTGCCGTCTGCGTCAGCCCACGGAGATTCGGGGTTGACGGCCAGCAGGGAATAGGTGTTGATCATGCTGTCGTCTTCTTCGATCAGGATCGCAAGGCCGACGCCCGGGGCAGCAGCTTCCTCGGCAAATGCGGGAACTGCGCCGATGGACAGGATCATCAAAGCGGCCATCAAAAGTGCCAGTAAACGTTTTTTCATTGTATTTCTCCTCCTTTATCCGTCTGAATGAGAGACGGTAATTAATAATATAACAAGATTCCTATGCGCGGGGATTTTGTCCGTGCAGAAACATTTCTTTGTTTTACGGACATTTTGTTTGTCCGTAAAATGGAAGTTTTCTTCTGGACGGACATTTTATTGTCCGTGTACGGAAAATCTTGATTTTACGGATATTTTTTTATCCGTAGAATCGAAAAACTGTTTATTACGGATATTGTGATTGTCCGTAAAAATGCGAGTTTATCCTCAACGGACAATTTCCGCTCTAAGGCTTCACCAATTATCATAAAAACCATGGTGCAGACCGCTTCGTGCCCCCAATGCTATACAATCCACTATCAGGTCAGGGGAACGATCGTGCCGGTATCTACAAGGCTGTAGCCTCCCATCTGTTCCAACCGCTGACGAAACGCGTCGGAGCGCAGGACTTCGATAAATGCTTTCAGCCGCGGATCTTCAAAGGCAGATTCCGCGACCAGAAAATCGTACTGCTCATCCCACAGGTGCAGGAAATCCAGGCCGTAGGTATTTGCGGCGGAATAGATGCCCATGCCGCAGTCCGCCGTGCCGGAAGCGATGGCGGCGGCTACCGCCGTGTGGGTGTATTCTTCTTTGGTATATCCGTAAACATCATCAGGACGGATACCTTCTTTCTGCAGCAGGAAGTCTAAAAGGATCCTGGTGCCGGCGCCTTTCTGCCGGTTGACATAGGACACTCTCGGAAGATCCGCGATGCCTTTGATGGACAGGGGATTGCCTTTCGGAAGCATAAGTCCCTGCTGCCTTATGACGCCCCGCAGCAGGACAGCGCCTCCCTTCGGGAAATATTTCCTGACATAGGAGAGGTTATATTCCCCGGTTTCCGTATCCAGCAGATGGATGCCGCCAAGATGCGCTTCCTTGTTCCGTACCGAGCTGATGGCGCCCATGCTGCCCACGTGGGACGAGGAGATCAGGACCGGCGGCTGATCGCCGGCTTCCCGGATCAGGAGATCTGCGATCTCGTCGATCAGCGGGTCGTGACTTCCGGTGACGCACAGGGTATTGCGAATATCGGAAGGCCGCTTAAGGGGCTTCATCAGGACCTTCTCTCCGGCTTCCACGCCCTCGCAGTTCTGCGGGATCACAAAGATTCCCGAAGCCTTGGCAAATCCCGTTACGATCCCGGCGCCCCTGCTCATGGGAACCGCCACAACTGTGCCATTGGCTTCAGCAGCCTGGCACCGGATGTATTCTTCGTATTTCAGGGAAGAGGGGGCTTTCCGGATGGAGACGACCTCCATCTCTTCCGGTTCTTCCACCGTCAGCCGGGTGAGTTTCCCGATAAAATGCTTTACGATCTTTTCCATGACCAGGATGCCGGATACGGGATAGCCCGGTACGCCGAAGAAGGGGACCGTTCCGATATGCCCGAGGATCGCCGGCTTGCCCGGTTTTATGGAAATGCCATGGACAACCAAAGTTCCAAGGCGGGAAAGGACAGACGAGGTATAGTCGTCCCGGCCGGCGGAAGAGCCTGCGATCATAATCACCACGTCGCATTTGTTCGCGGCTTCCCGGACCGTGTCTGTCAGCAGAGAAGGATCATCCCTGGTGATGGGAAAAACACAGGGAGAAGCGCCCCAGTCAGACAGCATGGAAGAAAAGATCGCGGAATTGTATTCCGGGATGTCGCCGTCCTTCAGGTCGCTGTCCGGGGAAACGATCTCGTCTCCGGTGGGGATAATGGCAACGGAAGGTTTCCTTATGACTTCTGCCTCCAGAACGCCGCCGGCCAGCAAAGCGCCTACCAGCGAAGGCGTCACTTTCGTAAAGGAAGGGGCGATCATGTCTCCCATGGAAATGTCTTCGCCGATCTGACGGACATTGGACCAGGGTGGCGCGGAGGAATACAAAGAGACGGTACCGTCTTCATTTTCCACTACCTGCTCGATCATTACGACGCAGTCCGTCCCGGAAGGAAGCGGATCTCCCGTATCCACCATGGTATAGTCTTCTTTTCTCAAAACGGCCGGATGGCTCTCGTTGGCCGACCGGATCAGTTCCGACCGGATGGCAATGCCGTCCATGGCGCAGGAAAGATAATGGGGTGATGAGCGCTGCGCATAATGCGCGCGGGCCAGGACCCGGCCGTTCGCCTGTGTCACCCGGATCTTTTCGGTCTTATAGGTAAACCCTGCCTCGTCCAGAGAAGCCGACAGTTTGCCGATCGCTTCGGGCAGGGGGGTATTGGACAGGTATTCGTATTTCATTTCATTTCCTCCTTTGATGACGGAAGAGCAGATGCTTTTTCCAGGTCAAAATAGCGGATCACAAACGCACGGAATAAAAGCCCCAGCTCCGACAGGTGCTTCTCCCGGCGAAAGCAGATCTTCATGGATCTAGAAAACCGATCATCCAGCACAGGAAGCAGTACGATATCCGGATCGTTCTTGTAGCCTTCCGCTTCCGATGCCGGCACAAAACCGGCTGCCCGTCCGTCGGCGATCAGCCGCCTGTGGGCCTCCCGGGTATCCGAAAAATACAAAGTACCCGGCTCCATTCCGGTGGCTGTACAGACCTTGTAGGGGTATTCGGGGTCCAGGCCTTCTCCCTGCATAAAGGTGAGAGGCAGGTCTTTCAGGAACTCCAGATGAAAGACTTTTCTGGCCGCAAGGGCGTTTTTGGTATTGACGGCAAAAAAGTAAGTTTCCTCATAAAAGGGATAGCCGTTTAATTTTTCAAACCTGTATTCATCCGGGCAGATCAGAGCGTCATACTGGTTGATGTCGATCTGTTCTTCGAATTCGATCCGGTTGCTGAGAAGAAAGATGGTTTCCGGATGGGCCACGGCAAACTCCCCCAGGCAGTCCAGCATCTTCTGGGGCAGGCCGGTGCTGCCGATCCGGATCCGGTGATCCTTCCTGGTAACCAGCATATCGATATCTTCCCTGGCGGACTGCATTTCCCGGAGGACCAGCTCGCTGGAATCATAAAAACGCATGCCGGCTTTGTTCAGCCGGATCTTTTTGCCGTTTCTGTCAAAAAGGGGAATGCCCAGCTCGGCTTCCAGCCGCTGGATCTGCTTGGTAAGAGCAGACTGGGAGATGTGCAGATAATCCGCTGCTTTGGAGATATTCTCCAGGTGAGCTACTGTATTAAAGTAACGAAGCTGCCGGATGTCCATAGGATAGCCTCATGCTGCGCCGGTTCCGGAGAAAAGCCTTATTCCGTTCAGGAATATAAGGCGCCCGGGACCGGAAACCAACAGCGTAAAATGCGGTTTATCGGGGCCGGAATGCATTAAATTTCATACATTTCGCATGTCTGATGACCATTATATATAATCATATTCCAAAAAACAATATCGAATACTCCGGCGACAATTCCGCAAACTCCGGGAATCCTTATAATAAAAACAGAAAGTATTGAATTATGGGTCAATAAGGAGGTGAAACAGGCCTTTACGGCCGGAGAAGGTTATGAAACAGCTGATTATCAAACCGGAAAAATGTATAGGCTGCCGTACATGCGAGCTGGTCTGTTCCTTTGGGCATTACGGAAAGATCAACCCCAAGATGGCAAATGTGACCGTCTTTGAATATGATGAGGCGGCAGTGGCGGTGCCTGTCATGTGTCTTCAGTGTGAGGAGCCTTCCTGTATGGAAGTGTGTCCCATGAAAGCGATCAGCCGCAATGAAGTGGGTGCGGTGGTCATCAATTACAACCGGTGCATCGGATGCAGAACGTGCCTGAATGCATGCCCCCTCGGCAATATTACCTATCATCCCGAGGCAAGAAGGGTATTCAAGTGCGATCTGTGCGACGGCGAGCCCAAGTGCGCCAGGTATTGTCCGGGCCATGCGATCGTGTATGAAGAGACAGATACACTGCCTGACAAACGGAAACTTGTTGGCGAGAGATATCGAGATGTGTTAACAGGGGAGGGCGTGTCATGAGCAACGGATATACTGGCAGGATCTTAAGAGTAGATCTGAAAAGCAAAACGATCAAAAAAGAGCCCCTTAACATGAAAAATGCGGAAGGATTTGTAGGGGCAAGAGGCCTGGGCACCAAGTATTTCTGTGATGAAGTGGATCCCAAGGTGGATCCCATGAGTCCGGAAAACAAGCTGATCTTTATGACAGGCCCCCTGACGGGAACCTGCGCCACTTCTTCCGGAAGATACAATGCAGTGGCCAAGTCTCCTCTGACAGGGACCATCGGCGCCGCCAACTCCGGCGGGCACTTCGGCCCGGAACTGAAATATGCCGGTTATGACGGGATCATTTTTGAAAATGCCTCCGATGAGCCGGTCTATCTGTATATCAGCGATGATGTGGTGGAACTTCGGGACGCTTCCCATCTGTGGGGCAAAGATGTCTATGAGACCACGGATCTCCTGAACCAGGAGTGCGGAGAAAATTTCCGCATCGCCTGTATCTCCGCGGCTGCGGAGAACGGCAATCTGTTCGCCGGGATCCTGAACGATAAGCACCGCGCGGCAGGCCGTGGCGGCATGGGAACCGTGATGGGTACCAAGAAGCTGAAAGCCGTGGCGGTAAAAGGCACCGGCTCCATCACCGTGGCAAGACCGGACGCGTTCTTTAAGGAGTGCATGGACGCCAGGGATACGCTGGCAGCGCATCCGGTAACTGGCGCGGGCCTTTCCGCTTACGGTACCATGATCCTCGTCAATATCGTTAATGCGGTAGGCGGCCTTCCGGTCAATAACGGAAGCGCAGGATCTTTGTTTGAAACAGCGGATCAGATCTCCGGAGAAGAACTGGCGGCTAAGCATCTGCTGAAAAACAAAGGGTGCTTCGGCTGTTCCATCGGCTGCGGCAGAGTGGCGGAGATCAAGTCCGGCGCTTTCAAGTCCAGAGGCGAGGGCCCCGAGTATGAGGCAGGATGGTCCTTCGGAGCTGACTGCGGCGTAGACGATCTCGGCGCGGTCTGCAAGGCCAATTTCCTGTGCAATCAGTACGGCATTGACCCCATCACCATGGGCGTTACCATTGCCTGCGCCATGGAGCTCTTTGAAAAAGGCTATCTGCCGGAAGAAGACATCGGATTCCCGCTCCGGTTCGGTGATGCGGAAGCGATGGTGCGGGCCTGCGAGATGACCTGCAAATGCGAAGGCTTCGGAAAAGTCATGGGCCTTGGTTCCTATCGGATGGCAGAAAAATACGGACATCCGGAACTGTCCATGTCCGTCAAGAAACAGGAAATGCCGGCCTATGACGGCAGGGCGATCCAGGGCATCGGCCTGGAGTACGCCACCTCCAACAGAGGCGGCTGCCATGTCAGAGGTTACATGATCTCTCCGGAGGTCCTGGGCATTCCCATGAAGCTGGACCCGCTGGTAACAGAAGGAAAACCGGCAACCCTGAAACTGTTCCAGGATCTGACGGCTCTGTGCGATTCCACGGGTATCTGCCTGTTTACCACCTTCGGCATCGGCCTGAAGGAGATCGCCGGCATGTACCGTGAAGCAGTGGGATCCGATGAATCCGACGAAGAGATCCTGCTGAAGGGCGAGCGGATCTGGAACCTGGAGAAGCAGTTCAATATTGCAGCCGGCGTGGAGAAGGATACCCTTCCGCCGAGACTTCTGAGAGAGACGCTTCCTACAGGACCGGCCAAAGGAAAAGTAAATGAACTGTATACACTCCTGAAAGAGTACTATGCCGCCCGCGGCTGGAACGAAGAAGGTATTCCGACGGAAGAAAAGCTCACGGAGCTGAGCCTTAACTGAGTACGCGGCTATGAAAGTAAAATTCTTTGCGTACATCCGGGACAAGGAATACGCCGGATGTAAAGAAACGATAACGCAGGACTGTGAAGATCTCAGACAGCTGGGTGAACAGCTCAGCCGGCAATACGGAGAGAGATTCCGGAAACTGTATTTTTCCCCGGACGGAACGGATTTCGGGGAAGAGATCATCGTGCTTGTAAACGGAAGAAGGGCAGAGTTTCTGGATGGGCTTGATACCAGGCTCACGAAGGAGGACACTGTCCTTCTTTTTCCTGTGGTTGCAGGCGGATGAGAAGGGAGCGTTTTTTCCATGCAGATCGAAAAAGAGGAACTGCAGGAGATCCTGCATGCCTATCCTGCGCAGCAGCGGTACAGCCTGGCTATCATGCAGGATATGCAGAAAAAATATAACTATATACCCAGGGAGGGGATGGAAGAGCTGGCACAGTATCTTTCCTGCCCTCTTTCCTCCCTGTATTCCATGGCAACCTTTTATAAGGCACTGAGCCTGAAACCGAAAGGAAAGCATATCATCAAACTTTGCGACGGCACGGCATGCCATATCAGAGGGGCGTCGAGTATCCGGGACGGCGTCTGCCGGATCCTGGGGATCAGTGAGGGAGAGACCACCGAAGACGGCATGTTTTCCATTGAACTGGTAAACTGCCTGGGATCCTGCGCGTTGGCGCCTGTCATGGTCGTTGACGATCATTATCACGGGAAGATGACGGTGGAGAAGCTGCCGCAGATCCTGGACTCCTACAGAAAGGAGGCGGATGCGGATGAAGACCGTTAAAGTATGCTGCGGTACCGGCTGCCTGGCAAACGGCAGCATGGCAGTTGCCGAGGCGCTGGAACAGGCGATCGCGAAGACCGGGGCTGAGGCGCAGGTGCAGTGTGCGGTCAAGCGCACCGGCTGCTTCGGACTATGTGAAAGCGGGCCGCTGGTGACGATCCTTCCTGACAACATTGCCTATTACCGTGTCCGGCCGTTGGACGCGGAAGAGATCGTGCAGAAGACGCTGCTGGCCGGGGAGATCATCGACCGGCTCCTGTTTAAGAATGAAAAGGGTGAAAAGGTGTTGTCCCAGGAGGATAATCCCTTCTATGCCCTGCAGGAAAAGATCGCCCTTCGAAATGTGGGCAGGATCGATCCGGAAAGCCTTGCAGATTATCTGTCCGTCGGCGGCTATGAAGCCCTGAAAAAGGCGATCACCATGACACCGGAAGAGATCATCAAGGAGCTGGAAGTATCGGGCCTTCGGGGAAGAGGAGGCGCCGGATTTCCGACAGGGACCAAATGGCGTACTGCGGCTTCCTATGACGTATTCCCGAAATATGTGGTCTGCAACGGGGATGAAGGTGACCCGGGCGCCTTTATGGACGGATCTTTGATGGAAGGCGACCCTCACAGCGTCCTGGAAGGACTGGCGATCTGCGCGCTGGCCATAGGAGCAGAGGAAGGATACCTTTATATCCGTGACGAATACATTCACGCCCGTAAGAGCATCAGCGAAGCGATCCGGGCAGCCGAAGAAGCCGGGATCCTGGGGGAGCATGTCTTAGGGACCGACCGGAAGATTTGCTTTTCCATTGTCCGCGGAGGCGGTGCCTTCGTCTGCGGAGAGTCTACCGCCCTGATGGCTTCCATTGAAGGACGGGTGGGAGAGCCCCGGGCAAAATACATCCGGTCCGTGCAGAAAGGCCTGTGGGATCAGCCTACGGTCCTGAACAATGTGGAGACCCTCGCCAATGTACCCTATATCATTGCGCACGGCGGAGCCCACTATGCTTCCATCGGTACCGAAGGTTCCAAGGGAACCAAAGTATTTGCCATGGTGGGAAAGGTAAAACGGACAGGTCTGGTGGAAGTTCCCATGGGAGCGACCCTGCGGCATCTGATCTTTGACATCGGCGGCGGCATCATCGGGGATCGTCCTTTCAAAGCGGTCCAGACTGGCGGCCCTTCCGGCGGCTGTATCCCGGAGAGCATGCTGGATCTGCCGGTGGATTTCGATACCCTGAAACAGTACGGCGCCATGATGGGATCCGGCGGCATGATCGTGATGGATGACCGCAGCTGCATGGTGGAAGTGGCCCGTTACTATGTCCAGTTCCTGTGCGGGGAAAGCTGCGGCAAATGCACGCCCTGCCGGGAAGGCCTGAAGCAGATGCTGGCCATTCTGACCGATATCTGCGAGGGCAGAGGAAAACCGGAGGACCCTGAGATCCTGGAAGCGCTGGGGCAGACCATGATGGAAAGTTCCCTGTGCGCC
>JAFRKZ010000075.1 GCA_017431485.1 Parasporobacterium sp.
AGGTCCAAAACAGGTTGACATTTCCGGGCTGTGGGTGTATCTTCTGACTCGTAATTGAAAAAGGCATGAGCAATGGCGTTCATTTCAACCGGTTTGAATACCGGGATGGGATGAACGCTTTTTTGTTGGAAATACGATCGGGAGGTAAGACATGACCAAATATATTTTCGTGACCGGCGGCGTTGTATCCGGTCTGGGAAAAGGGATCACGGCGGCGTCTCTGGGAAGACTTCTGAAAGCCAGAGGACTGAAAGTGGCAGCCCAGAAACTGGATCCCTATATCAATGTGGATCCCGGAACCATGAGCCCGTACCAGCACGGGGAAGTGTATGTAACGGAAGACGGTGCGGAAACCGATCTGGATCTGGGGCATTACGAGCGGTTTATCGATGAGGATCTGAATAAGTATTCCAATCTGACCACCGGCAAGGTGTACTGGAATGTGCTCAACAAGGAACGCCGGGGAGAGTATCTGGGGTCAACGGTCCAGGTGATCCCCCATATCACCAATGAGATCAAGGATTTTG
Organism: Parasporobacterium sp.; assembly: GCA_017431485.1. Classification (GTDB taxonomy): domain Bacteria; phylum Bacillota; class Clostridia; order Lachnospirales; family Lachnospiraceae; genus RGIG5612. The sequence goes on from JAFRKZ010000075.1 coordinate 528, forward strand.
TTTATACGGTGGGCAAAAAGACCGGGGCAGATGTGGTCATCACCGAGATCGGAGGAACCATCGGCGATATCGAATCTCAGCCTTTTATTGAGGCGGTCAGGCAGATCTCTCTGGAGATCGGGCGGGAAAACAGCCTGTTTATCCATGTGACGCTGGTTCCTTACCTGAGCGGATCGGAAGAGCATAAGACCAAACCGACGCAGCACTCCGTCAAGGAACTGCAAAGCCACGGGATCAATCCTGATATTGTTGTTCTTCGCTGTGACCGGCCCCTGGAGCCTTCCATTTTTCAGAAGATCTCTCTGTTCTGCAATGTAAAGCCGGACTGTGTCATCGAGAATATAACGCTCCCCAGCTTATACGAAGCGCCGCTGATGCTGGAAAGATCCAACTTTTCCGCGATCGTCTGCCGGGAGCTGGGACTTGATGCGAAAGAACCGGACATGGCAGCATGGGAGAAGCTGGTGCAGAAGATCAAGGCGGAAGCACAGAGCGTCCGGATCGGTCTGGTGGGAAAATACGTGGAGCTTCACGATGCGTATCTTTCGGTAGCGGAAGCCCTGCGGCACGCGGGATATTATTACGATACTGCCGTAGACATTGTCTGGATCGATGCTGAGACCATCACGGAGCAGGCGGAAGAGGAGATCCTGAAAGATCTGGACGGGATTATTGTTCCCGGTGGGTTCGGCGACCGGGGCACGGAAGGGATGATACGTTCTGCAAAATACGCCAGAGAAAACGATGTTCCCTATTTCGGGATCTGCCTCGGAATGCAGATCGCGGTGATCGAATTCGCACGCCATGCGGCAGGCATCGAAGATGCCAACTCCGGAGAATTCAATGAACTGTGCGCGCACAAGGTGATCGATTTCATGCCGGGCCAGAGCGACAGCATTGACAAGGGCGGTACGCTCCGGCTGGGGGCATACCCCTGCGTGCTGCAGAAAGGAACCGTGATCGATAAGTGGTACCGGAAGATGCAGGATCCGGAAAAAGAGCCGATCGTGATCTCGGAACGGCACAGACACCGCTATGAATTCAATAACGATTACCGGGAGATTTTATCAAAATGCGGCATGATCCTGAGCGGCCTCTCTCCGGACGACAATCTGGTGGAGACCATGGAACTTCCGGATCGGGAGTTTTATGTGGGCGTTCAGTTCCATCCGGAATTTAAGAGCAGGCCGATCAAGCCGCATCCCCTGTTTCTGGGGTTCATCCACGCATCCATCGGAAAGCGGGATGCTGAAGCCGGGAAATGATCTGAATAGGAAAGGAACGAAGGAAACGCCATGAGATTTACAAAAATGCATGGACTCGGAAATGATTATCTGTATGTTTTCGGAGAGGTGCCGGAAAACATTGAGGAACTCTGCATCCGATTATCAGACCGCCATTTCGGTGCCGGCTCGGATGGAATGATCTATATCTCTCCTTCCGATCAGGCGGATTTTAAGATGCGGATCTTCAATGCGGACGGCAGTGAAGCGAACATGTGCGGAAACGGGATCCGCTGCGTAGGAAAATACGTCTATGACAAAGGGTATACAGATAAGCAGAATCTGTCAGTGGAGACCCTGTCAGGGATCAAATATCTGAAACTGCAGGTGAGCGGCGGGAAAGTGCGCACAGTGGCGGTGGACATGGGAGAAGCAAGGACACAGGAGGAGATTCGGTTGGAACTGCCCGGCGTATCAAAAGCAGACCTTAAGGCTGCCGAGTTTTCCGGAACCGGTTTTTCGGACGGCGTTCCGGTTTCGGTGGGCAATCCCCATATCGTGTTCTTTGTTGAAGACGCGGAGCAGTTTCCGTTGGAAACCATCGGGCCCCTTGTAGAGCATCACAGCAGCTTTCCCGGAGGAGTAAATGCGGAATTTGTCCAGGTCCTTTCCGAAACGCAGCTCAGTATGCGGGTCTGGGAGAGGGGGAGCCAGATCACC
>JAFRKZ010000076.1 GCA_017431485.1 Parasporobacterium sp.
CAGAAATATGTCCTGAAGCCCAAAGACATTCTCGTCATTGACAGCATGCGTCTTCATGAGCTCGTGTACCGGAAGCGCAAAGCCACCGGTGTGCTGGTTGAGATATCCAAGAGTTACATGAAGAAGTTCCTTCCGGAAATCGAACAAATGAATATTGAGTTCTGCAGCCAGCAAAATGAAGGGAAGGAAGAAGAAACCGCCCGTCTGCAGGAGATCATGGAAGAGATCTCCCTGGCGTACCGGGACCACGCCCGGGGATTCATGCTGAAGAGTGCCAGCCTGATGCTGGAGCTTCTTTCCATCCTGACAGAATGCTTCAGTACCAATGCGTACGATGTGATCCCGGGCCATTTTATCTCCAGGATGGAACACCTGGGAGATACCATTGCCTTTATCGAAGAAAACTATCAGCGGCCCATCACCCTGCAGGAAGCCGCCGATCATGTGGGCTTCAGCAAAGAATATTTCTGCCGGTATTTTAAAAAGAACTCCGGATATTCCTTTATGGATTTCCTCAGCAATGTAAGGATCAACCATATCTACCAGGACCTGCTGCTTACCACGGATCCGATCAATGAGATCATTGACCGGAACGGCTATGCAAATACCAAGCTGTTCTATGAAAAGTTCAAAGAAAAATACGGACTTACCCCGGGGCAAGTCCGTAAATTCCACGATGCAGATCAGCAGCAGAATTAGAAGTTTTTATAACGTTCCATCTGCTGCGCGATATAGTCTTTGTTCTCGATCAGCTTCGGAACACAGACTTTGATCATGTTCTGGATCTCGTCATGATGTTCGTAAATGCCGATCGTGGTGTTTCTGGCTCTGGCGATCTGTTCTTTCGGCCACTCGACGGATACCTTTCCATCGGCCATTTTCAGCTTGCCCCAGATGCCGCAGACAGGGCATTCCACATCTTCCGTTCCATGAAGGGCGATCAGGCTGTTATGGCATACCGGACAGTCACCGTCATCACCAACCCAGGTATCCACCTCATCATAGGGATTTCCGATGGACTGGGCAACAGCCTTTCCGAGATCGGCACACTTCTGAAGCAGTTCCTTATCCAGGATCGGGCTTCCCGTCCGTCCCTGATCATAGGCGTCTACATGGCCTACACATTTCTGGCAGAAGGAAAAATCAAACAGATGCAGCATCGGAAGACCGAAGGCCACCCAGTTATGGGTCTGCGCACCGCCAACTGAGATATAGGCAGAATAACGGTCCTTAAAATACCTGGCGTCCAGAAGTTCTTTCCCTTCCGCTTCTCTCTTTTTGTTTTCCTCGATCATATTCGCCCTGTCATGTGCCGGGCACAGTCTGTCCAGGAAGTTCTTGAACTGACCGACGATCCCCACCGCATAAACAGGTGCTCCAATGATCACGCCGTCACAGTCATAGTATTTTTCTGCCAGTGCCTGATAATCATCCTTGAAAGCACAACCGATCTCGACAGAACCTTTGTCTCTTTGCCGGCTGCAGAAATCACAGGCGTGGCAGTGTGTGATCTCCATTTTCATGGTGTTGACAAATTCCACCTCTGCTCCGGCCTCTTTCGCGGCAAACAAGGCTTCTTTCACCAGGATGTCGCATCGTTCGTTCTTTCTTCCAAAAGAAATGCCTAATATTTTCATCGCAATCTCCCCCCTTATCGTTCTACCAGTATATTTTCCCAAGCACCTGCTTCATATAATAGGAAGACAGTGCCATCGCCGCAAGATAGTCCGGCGCGCCGTCGTCTTCAATGGAGACCCAGCCTTTAAACCCGGATTCCGCGACTTTTTTCCACAGCTCCTGCATCGGGACCGTTCCTTCTCCTGGTTCCCAGAACCACCTGTGGCCGTCGTCACAGATCTCCACATCTTTGGCGTAACGGACCTCGTCGGCAACTCCCGGATCTGCCGTATCTTTCCAGTGGAAGGTGCAGATCCGATCCTTATAGGTATCATAGAAATCCAGCACATCGTCTCCCATCAGCACGACCTGGGCAGTATCCAGACAATAATGTACACATTTTGGGTCTGTGATGTCAATCAGTCTGCGGTGA
>JAFRKZ010000009.1 GCA_017431485.1 Parasporobacterium sp.
GGGCGTGTGAAAAAACGAAAGTTTTTTCATGCGTCCTTTCTTTTTTGTTAAAAACATTGCCATTTCTATAAAAAAGGGTATAAATCCCCTTACCCCATAAGATTATGATGTTGATATCTTATGAAGCTGCTATTGCCCTCTTCTGTTTGTTGTAAAATTTATAGAGATTCTGCCCAATAGAAACAAGCAAAACTTCAAGCCGGACAGATTTAATGCCTCTGCGTACGATCCGTTTATACCAACGGTCATTTTTCATGATCCCAAAAGTACCTTCTGCCTGTATGGAACGGTTCATCCTGAGAAGGGCCCCATGGATGCTCTCCAGGTTATTTATAACCTCCTGATGCATGGCGGTAAGCTCCCGGTTGATCCTTACAGTACGGTCCTGATCGCTCTTTTTGCATTTTTCCGAATAAGGACATCCGGAACAGTCCTCACACCGGTATACTTCTTCCTGCCTGCCATAAGCGTTCCCTCTCACATGCTGGCGGTATTCAAGATGGAAGGCTTTTCCATTCGGGCACCGCATGACCCCGTCAGAGTCGATTGGGAAGTTCACGGCCCGGAACGGGTCCTCATGGTACTTCTGGTCGTTTGTTTCCTTCTGGAACATGGGGAATTTCATGTATTTTTCCATCCCGTTCTGTTCACAGAAGATATAATTGTTGTAAGAGCCATATCCTGCATCTGCGACAGGGTACTTCGGATAAAAACCGTAGGTCTCCCGGAACTTATCCATCAGCGGGATAAAACAGTCCGTGTCCGACCGGTACTGGTTCACGTCAACCACGGCGATATATTCATCCGCGACCCCGATCTGGACATTATACGCAGGAAGCAGTTGGTCATTCCCCATATAATCTGTCTTGATTCGCATGAAGGTGGCGGAATGGTCTGTTTTTGAGTAGCTGTTCCGCCCTTCCCCGCATATATGGATCTTTTCCACGTATTCCTCCAGCTTTTGTGCATACTTCACGAGTTCCTCATAGTGGCGCTGCTGGAACGTCTTGTGATGGCCCCTGCCATGTTGGAACCGTGCTTCGTCCAACTGCCATAGTTCCGCATATCTCTCTGCGGTTTCCCTGAGATACTCCGGCGCATACTCTGTGTTGATACATAGCTTCGTCCCCGTATACGATAGTTCTTCATTGATGGCCCGGAACAGTGCTGTGATCTTGTCGAACAGACGGTACCTGGATTTCTCTGTTGCCTTTTTCCATACCCACGTATACTTGTTTGCAGCTGCTTCAAACTTGGAGCCATCAATGTACAGGTGCTGAAGATCCACGTGTTCTGTTTCGAAGATTTTCCGGTTAATGTCGTTGAATATTTCTTCGATGGAATCGGCGAGCACTTCATTTATGAAGTAGCCGAAGGTTCGGTAGGATGGGGCCTGATGCTCCATAAGATACATGAAACGGAGATTCACCTTGCACTGATCCTCCAGTTCACGTAAAGAGATGTAGCCATTCGTCATGAATCCGAACAGCACTGTTTTCAACATGCTGACCGGGTCATACCTGAATCTGCCCGTATAGTGTTTCGGGATGTTTTTCAGATATTTCTCCAGTTCGATCCCTCCCATGAATCGATCAAAGGTCAGCACTGGATCACAGATGTCCAGATAATCCTGAATAAGCATTGGCAAAACTGCCTGTTTAGGGTTAAAATGAAATTTGTTATTATTATTCATCGCAAGTTTAATTTTAACACAAAAGAAGGATCTTGGGTGTTTTTAAACCCTCGATCCTTCTTTGTTTTTTAGGCTATGCTTTTTTCACAGCCCCAGTTAAGTGTTAAAATCAGCAACAAAGCAATTTTATTCTTCAGTAGAGAATCATTTCAATTCACGAAGGTATTCGGCCAATGCAGGACGATCATAGAAAGACTCGGGCTTGTCCAGGAAGAAATGGGGAGTGATCCCGGAGTCTGTATTGTAGAAGGAGCCATTCCGGATAATGGATATCTGCATGGGACCGGATATCTGGAAAACGGCTCCGGCTGCGGTAGTGCAGGGCAATACGACACAGGATCCCCCGCCGGTAGTCTGTCCGACCAATGTAACTTTGCCGGAACTCTTGCAGGCCGCGGGTACGAGATTGCCGCAGGAAAAGGAGGTGTTGCTGGTCAGGCAATAGAGTTTGTAGCCGGTCCCGACAGTATCATCTTCGTTAAACTCTCCGTCCAGGTTCACATCTGCCAGATACACGGCATTCGTTTCTGCGCCGGTAAAGACATCCCTCAGAGCAATATCCGCTTCTCCCAAAAACCATGAGATCACGAAGATGGCTGCAGATGCCGCTCCTCCGTCGTTATTGGACAGATCCAGTACAATGTTCCTGATAGGGCTGCCTTCCCGTTTGATCTGTTTATTGGCATATATGATCAGGTCGATCGTATCCTCCGGCTGATCACGGTCAATTCCAGAATCGTAATAGTTATCCCGCTTCTTCGTAAACTCATCAAATGTAATAAAGGCTGTATCCCCTGCCTCCTCATAACCGGGTACCTCGTCAGGGTAAACCTCTTTGCGGGCATTACTGTATATTTCCTCCAATTCATCGTATCTGATGTCGCTGGGACCGGTATACACGGACTGAACCTGCTCCTCGATCCCCCGATCCTTCTCGTACAGATAAGACCCGCGGATGAAAGCGCTGTGCAGATCATCAAAATAAAGTGAGGTGAGTTTGATCAGGGCAAGGCTGGCACGCATGGGATCGGTACTGACAAGATCAGATACCAGATCCGTATTTATGTTCAGGAAGGTTTCGAAATCTTCAATACCGTGTTCTGACTTCAGACCATATTTACAATCCAGGAGCAGCCGCAGTTCATTGTAATTGAAAACGGCAAATTCTTTACTCATGTCGTGCTTGGGCGCGGAATCCATCTCATTGATCAGATCATAGCCATAGAAAGAGCCCAGCACTTTTTCGCCATCGAACACATAGAGTACATAAGTCCCATTCTCCAGCAGATCGTTCATGGTCTGAAATGGAATATAACACTCATCGTCTGAGGCAATGATGTCGATCTCATAATCGCTGAGGTTCAGCATAACGGCATCTCCGACGCGGTTTACATATACTCCGTATTTTATGGCAAACAGACTGGGTTTGTTTTCCTCTGTTTCCTCCTCTATGGCGTCTGCGGCCTGTTCTTGCGTCTCAGGTTCAGATTTCGAATACCCATGAAGATCTTGCAGCAATGTGATCACGTCCACCATATCCGCTTCAGGAAGATCAAGCGCAGACACCAATGCCTTGGCACCTGCCGTCTGGGTGAATGAATTGAAGTTATCGAATATCATGAGATCACGCGCAGGATCGATGTAGAGCGCACTTTGATTATCGGGGCGGGTGACCCGGAAAGTGGTATCATTGCCGTCTTTTTCTGTTTCAACCTCATAGGTGATATCACCCTTTCCAACAGCCTTAAACAATGCGCTGAGGCACGGCAGATACTCCGAAAGAGCCACGTAAGGGATGTCCCCTCCATCAACAAAGTACAGGGTCATCTCATCTTCTTTGGGCTCTTCTCCCTCCAGGATCTGCAACAGGTATGGATATGTTTTTCCCTCTACCGTGTGGGATGCGTTATTGTTCCCGGCAGGTTCCGCCTGAACAGTTACGGTCAATGACAGCAGTAATAATGGCAGTAGCGCAAGATACCGTTTCCTTTTTATTCTCATCATGCTCCCCCTTTCATCTGCTCATCTGCCCATTGATATACAGACTCTAATGCCGGGATCAAAGTCTTTCCCCTAGGGATCAACGACGCCACCATAAGGAAATATATCCAGGAACAGGAACGGCATGACATCATGCAGGACAAGCTCAGCGTAAAGGAGTATGAAGACCCCTTCAGGGGTCAGTAGGCGAAGTAGTACGAACGCCCCTTCAGGGGCAGCGACGAGTCAAAAGCAATGTGGCTGGAACGGTGCTGCAGGGGAAAAGCGAAAGCTGAACCCTGCAGCCCAAAGTGAAAGCCAGCGCTTTGAGACGCTGGCCTGGTAACAAGGGCTTATAGCCCTAATCCGAACCACCCGTTTTACGGGTGGGCGGCGATTGCTTCACCAGACCTTACCTGCCCGGTGATGATCAGATGATCATTTCATCTTTGCTTCCTGCGCTTTGATCTCTTCGTATCTTGCAACGACATTCTGAGCGCTAGTATAAACAGGCGTATCTACCATCTTACCGTCCATGGATACGGATGCGAGACCTTTTGCAAGTCCTTCTTCTTCAAAGAATTTGATCACTTTCTTTGAATATTCGACTTCTTCCGCAGTCGGTGAATACAGTTCATGAGCAACCGGGATCTGACTCGGATGAATGATCATCCTGCCTTCGAATCCCATCTGACAGCCATCCTTCGTGTTCTGGATGAAATCATCCATGTTGGAGAAATCAGCAAACGGTGCATCAAGGGCAACCAGCCCCGCAGACCTGGCAGCGATGCCGACGATGGTCCTGGCTACAAACTGCTCCGGTCCCAGATTGGTACGAGTGATCCGCAGATCACAACAGTAGTCAACTGCGCCGAAGAAAGCCGCTACCAGTCTCTCGCTTGCATGAACGATCTCGTTTGCATTCATGATGCCTTCTGCGGTCTCAAGAAGAACAGCGATCTTGACGGAACCCGGCTCCATCCCTCTTTCTTTTTCCAGTCTGGTAAGAGTGGCATCCAGTCTTTCCACGTCCGCTTTATTTCTGGTCTTCGGAAGGGTTACGCCGTCAAGGCCCGGATACACAACTGCTTCCAGGTCATCATCTGCAAATTCCGTGTGGAAACCGTTAATACGGACATAAACACTGGCTCCATTTACATGAGCTGCTTCCAGATGTTCCCTGGCCATTTTGCGGGCATTGGCCTTCTCCTGCGGCGGAACCGCATCTTCTACGTCAAATGTGATGTTGTCTGCACCGTATTTTGCACATTTGTCCATGAAGACCGCATTGTTGGCAGGTACATAAAAATTGGTTCTCATTAATGCCATGATATATTTTCCTCCTTGAAATATGATTAAACTGTTTATTGTTTACGTAATATGATCTTGTCCGGCATCTGCCTGTATAATAGAAATGATCCCTCATCTTTTGCCTACAGAAATCTCAGCAGCGGCACCAATGCAACCGTTATAATGCCGGATATAACAATCGACAGGGAGCTCATGGCCCCTTCGATTTCTCCGATCTCGAATGCCTTTGATGTCCCAATGGCATGAGAAGAACTTCCGATGGCAATCCCAACCGCTTCTTTTTCCGTTATCCGGAAAAGTCTGCATATGGCAGGTGCGATCACAGCCCCTGTCAGGCCGGTTACCATGATGGCCCCAACAGTCACAGCGGGCAGACCCCCAATCTGTTCGGAAAGTGCGATCCCGATCGCAGTCGTGATCGACTTTGGCAGCATGGACAGATACAGCTCATGACTGAACCTGAAGATCAGTGAAAACCCAATCACGCAGACAGCACTTGTGATGCATCCGCTGAGAATCCCCAGGATCAGCGCGAGAGCGTTTTCCCTCAGTGTTCGGACTTGCCTGTATAAAGGTACCGCATAACAGATAGTGGCAGGGGTCAGAAAAATACTGATATATCCCGCTCCTCTTTCATAAATGTTGAAATCGATGCGGCAAACCGACAGGATAATGATGATCGCTATCGTTGACACGATAATAGGGTTCAACAGCGCTATTTTCGTTTTACGCTGGAGCAGGACCGCCAGTGCGAAAACTACCAGGGTAAGGGCAAACCCGAAAAAATGTGATTCGATCAGAAAACCGGTCATGCTCTGCTCCCTCCTTTGGGAGTTGCATCAGCAGAAGCCTGCTTTTCGCCTTTTTTTCGTCTTCTGATCACAAACTGGGTGACAAGGCCCGATACCGCCATCACGATGGCCGTGCTGACGACCGAAGTGATCAGAAGGCCTGCGACATCATCTTTGATCAGTTCCCATTTCGTCATCAGGCTGGAAGCAGCCGGAACAAACATGATGGGCATAACGGCCAGCAGGAAATCCGCTGCATTTTCCACCCATTCAAGCCTGATCACCCTGAACATCAGCAGCGAAAATAAAAGGACCAGCCCGTAAATACCGGCAGGAATAGGAAGCGGGATCAGCCAGCTTAATCCTTCTGATACCAGTGTGATCAGACCTATGATCGAAAGCTGAAGCAAGTATCTCATACAGAAATGCGCCTTACATTACATTCTGCGGTGCACCGTCCAGATATCTGACGACATTGTCAAATACGATCACGGCCCTCTTTTCCAGAGCTTCCTTCGTGGCAAATGCCACATGAGGAGTCAGCAGGGTATTTTTGCAGTTCAGTAGCGGATGATCCGCGGGGATCGGTGGTTCCATCTCAAACACATCGATACAGGCGCCGGCAATGCGTTCTTCATTCAGGGCATCTGCAAGAGCCTGGCTGTCCAGGACCGGTCCTCTGGCCAGATTGATCAGCACTGCATTTTTCTTCATCAGGGCAATGTTGTCCTTGTTGATCATATGCTTCGTCTCGGCATTTGATGGAACATGAAGGGAAATGATGTCACAGGTGGACATAAGTTCATCCAGACCGACGTAGGTGATCCCGCAGCCTTCTTTTACTGTCCTGGAGTAAGCATACACTTCGCAGCCGAATGCCTGGGCAACCTTTGCTACGCTCATGCCGATCGCGCCGGTGCCCACGATGCCGAACTTCTTTCCTTCCAGTTCGAATCCGATCAGTCCGTCTTTGGTCTTGCCGGCTCTTACTGCGCTGTCACACCTGCTGATATTCCGGTACAAGCTGATCAGCATACCGAATACCAGATCCGTAACAGCCGCATTGGAATATCCGGAACAGTTGCAGATCATGATCCCCTGTTCCTTTGCCTGATCAACAGCCACATGATCGATCCCGGTAAATGCTACCGAAAGGAGTTTACATTTCTCAAAACCTTTGATCACATCTGCATTCAACGGAAGATTGGCCTCCACGATGATGTCCGCATCCTTCCCTCTTTCGATCAGTTCCTGCGTATCTGTGACCCGGGTATCATTGTACACGATCTCCACTCTGTCGCCAAGCGCATCCTCTGCCATCTTGAGCAGGGTATCCTTGTTTACTCCTAAAGGTTCAATGATAACTAATTTCATGATCTCCTCCAACTATCAAACAGAACATTTATAACTGATATCCGGCAGCTCAGCCTGCCGGTTTCCTTACCACATCGATCACCGTTCCGTCACGGTATTCCACGACCACGACAATATCATCTGTATACTCTACCGGTTTGTGCTGAAACTCTGCCTTTTCTTCTGCTTTGTTTTTCATTTCCTCTATGGTCAACAGCGGAAGATCGGTATCTTTCAGTTCCTCCAGCAGATCGGTCCTTAACGGATTGATGGCAATCCCCAAGTCAGTCACCAGGGCATCCACCGTTTCTCCGGGGGTTGTGACCGTCGTAACGGCATCACGGATCACGCTCAGGCCCTTTTTCAATGTATTGGTCACCACAATCGCCAGCTTTGCTCCTGCAGCACAATCTTGGTTACCGCCCGAGGAGGACAGGATGGTTCCGTCAAAACCGGTGACTACATTGACATTAAAGTCCACATCTATTTCTGTTGCACCCAGGATCATGACATCCAACTGGTTGACCAAAGCTCCCCGATTATGCGGATTCGCGTACTGACTGGCGCTCATCACCTGATGGTTTTTGTTCTTGGAAACGGAAGCGATTGCCTGAGTATCAAAGCTCTGGGTATCCAGCAGGCCTTCAAACAGACCTTCCTCCAGCATATCTACAAAATATCCTGTAATGCCGCCGGAGCCAAAAGAGCCTTTGACGCCTTTGGCTTTCATGATCTCTCCCACTTCCGCAGCCACCGCAATGGAGGTTCCGCCTGCACCAGTCTGCAGAGACATGCCATTTTCGATGTATCCGGCTTTATCGATCAGCTGGGCTGTCATATGGGCGATCCGGAGGTTTTCCGGATCCGTGGTGGCTTTTGTCGGTCCGAAAGCAATTCCGTTTGGATCGCCGATAGATTCCACCTCTACCACATAATCCACTTTTTCCTGGCTGATCTCGATAGGACAGGCGGGAAATGGGACCAGGTTGTCTGTGACGGCCACTACCTTGTCTGCATACTGAGCATCCGCATAAGCATAGGACAGGACGCCGCATGCTGATTTGCCAACCGCACCGTTCATATTGCCATAAGCATCGCAACAGGGAGCAGAGATAAACGCCACATCGATATGAAGTTTCCCTTCCTCGATAGCACAGGGTCTTCCTCCATGGCTCTGGAACACACAGGGCTCCTTGAATTTGCCATGAGTGATCGCTTTTGCCAGCGGACCGGGAGAAATGGTGCTCAAGGTGATCTTTCGGATCGTGCCGTTTTCTGCCATCCTCACCAGTGGCTCATGACATTTAAACAGCCCGGAAGCCGCGATATGGATGTCCTTCAGTCCCTTTTTCTCTATCGCTTCCATGACCATGTTGACCACATAGTCACCGTTTCTCATATGGTGATGGAAGGACACGGTCATACCGTCCTTCAGTCCGGTCCGATCGATTGCTTCTTCGATCGAACGAAGGAGCTTGGGCTCCTTCTGTTTCGTTCCTTTGGAAAATGCAGTTACCGCCATATGGGCTGCTGTTTTCTCATACGTTCCTTCAATATGCGTATAAGCCCCGGTAAACGGTTCCACTTTTCCGTATGTTTCAATATATTCGGGAATCTCTCTTCCTGCCGCATTGATCATAATAGACCTCCAGGTTCATGTCTGGTCTGCTTAAGCAGACGGATATCATCGTCTTATATCCTGGCAGCACCGGTATCCCGCGCAGCCTGCGCCACAGCTTTCGCCACGGCTTCGCCTACCCGCGGGTCAAAAGCGGCCGGGATGATATATTCTTCATTCAGTTCCTCCTCGGAGATCAGTCCGGCCAGGGCATAAGAGGCAGCAATCTTCATTTCCTCATTAATCTGGCTTGCCCTGACATCAAATGCACCGCGGAAGATCCCGGGAAATGCCAGCACATTATTGATCTGGTTCGGATAATCCGAGCGGCCTGTGGAAACTACTCTTGCACCTCCTGCCTTTGCTTCGTCCGGGAAGATCTCCGGTACTGGATTGGCACAGGCAAAGACAATAGCATCCTTTGCCATGGTAGCGACCATTTCCTTTGTCAGCTTTCCGGGGGCGGAAACACCGATAAAGACATCGGCTCCCTTTACCACATCCTCCAGGCTTCCCTTCAGTTTCTGCGGATTGGTGATGCAGGCTATGGCAGCCTTCGCACTGTTGAGGCCTTCTCTGCCTTCATAGATCGCTCCTGAACGGTCGCACATCGTGATATCCTTAATGCCGTAATTGATCAGCAGTTTTGTGATCGCGGTAGCTGCAGCTCCTGCTCCGCTGACAGCGATGCGAATATCCTCTTTTTTCTTTCCGACCACTTTAAGCGCATTCATTAGGCCTGCCAGCGTGATAATGGCTGTTCCGTGCTGGTCATCATGGAAGATCGGGATGTCGCATTTTTCCTTCAGTTTTTCTTCGATCTCAAAGCATCTGGGAGCCGAGATATCCTCCAGATTGATGCCGCCGAAGCTGCCGGAGATCAGGTATACCGTGTTGACAAATTCGTCAACATCTTTGGATCTTACGCAAAGAGGGAATGCATCCACACCGCCGAATTCTTTGAACAGAACACATTTGCCTTCCATGACAGGCATACCTGCTTCAGGTCCGATATCTCCCAGGCCCAGAACCGCGGTTCCGTCCGTAATGACCGCGCACATGTTCCATCTGCGGGTCAATTCATATGATTTGTTGATATCTTTCTGGATCTCCAGGCATGGCTGGGCAACGCCGGGGGTATAGGCAAGGGAAAGATCTTCTTTCCCTTGTACCGGCACACGGGAAATCACTTCAATCTTTCCTTTTTTCTCTTCATGCAGTTTCAGACTTTCTTCTGCGATGGTCATGTTTCTCTCCTTTTTTCTCTGAGATCAGGCAAACTGGTTGTGTTCATACAGTATTGTATCATATTGATGGCAAATGTCTGTATCAGAGTTTACAACTTTGTTATTTTACAACATTGATCAGTCCCTGCCCTCTCTCGTACCTGCGCAGATTCTCGCAGAATACATCCACTGCCCTGTCCATGAACTTTTCGCTGGGAGCGGAAAAATGAGGTGTGATGATCACATTCTTCATATCCCACAATGGGCTGTCTGGAGGAAGGGGCTCTGTCTCAAAGCAGTCCAGAGCCGCACCTTTGATGATCCCTTCCTGCAGCGCAGTGATCAGGTCTTTCTCGTTTACCACCTTGCCTCTTGAGATATTCATGAAGATGGCGTCCTTTTTCATCGCTTTCAGTTTCTCGAGATCGATCAGATGATAGGTCTCCTCGGTGAGCGGAGTCAGGACCAGCACAAAATCGCCCTTTCCCATGACATCCTTCATCTTCGTATCCGGATAGACCTCGTCATAGAAAGGCAGTTCACAGACCTTGCGCTTTACGCCGATCACATGCATCCCCAACGCACTGGCCAATCTGGCAACTTCTCCCCCGATCGCGCCTGCTCCGATGATGACCAGGGTTTTTCCCTCCGGTTCCATCGGAGGTCCGTTGAACCGATGGCTCCATTCATGCCGGATCTGCGCATCGTGCATCTCCGGAAAATGCCGGAGGAAACTGATGATGTATCCCATGGTCGTAACCGCCATGGTCTTTGCCATCACGCCTTTCGCATTGGTAACAGCGATTGGGAGCTGCGCGATCTCAGATGCGAGCAGCGCATCTACTCCGGCAGAAAACGAATAGATCCATTTCAGTTTTTTGGAGCTCCTGCAGTAGGCAGCGGGCATTTTATAGGTGTCCGTCTCATTGCCTCCCCACAGAAAAAGAACCTCCCCGTCCGCATTGTCTTTCAGGGCTTCTTCTTCGGTTCCGTACCAAAAGACCTTTCCGGATATACTGTTTTCGATCTGTTTCTGATGTTCCTGTGTCAGTATCATGGGGACCGGATTGCCGGTCTTAAAGATTATGACTACGTCTGCCATCGTTTCCCGCCTCCTGTTTCCGAAATATACTTCTGATGAAATTACAGCATAATGATCTCCTGCGGGAAGGTCTCCACGCGCACGCCGCCTGCCGCCGTGACCAGATAATTGTCACAGCAGAACCCGAAGGCTTTTTCCGTCACATAAGTCGGATGGACCGCAATATTCATGTTTTCCTGCAGCACAGTATCATCGATCTCCGCAAATCCGGGGGATTCGATCAGGTCATATCCCTGTCCGTGGGTAAAGATCCGGCGTTCTCTCGGAAGATCCATCTCCTCCAGAACCACATTGACCGCGTCCGTTATGCTGCCTGCCATCATGCCCGGCTTCAGAAGCTGCGCCGTGCGCCTTTGTACTTCCTTCGACTGGTCGAACAGCCTGACCAATTCTTCCGACGGCTTTCCCCCGACAATATAGGGCCTTGATATTTCACAGAAATATCCGCCGCAGCCGGAAGTTTCCACCATGATCACCACCGCATCTCCTTTTTCAATGGTCCGGTTCTGGTAATAGGTATACTGGATCGGCGCACACACATTTGCCGGTCCCGAGCCGATCATGACCAGCTGTTCCTCGCTGCCGAGCTCCAGCAGCTTTGCGATCACTTTCAGCTGGAGCTCGTATTCCTTCATTCCGGGCTTCAGGATCTGCGCAATATAATCCATGACCTCGTCATGCATCCTTCCGCTGACCATAACGCCCTGCTCCAGTTCTTCCCGGCTCTTGGGGCTCTTGATCTTATCGATCTGTCTGGTAAAATTGATGATCTCCGCCGTGGTGTTATCCCGGATATGATCACAGATCACATGGTTGATCAGCGCATCTCCCACCAGACCGATCCTTTTGGCTCCGCACTCATTGATCTTCGCCGAGATCAGCTGTGCATCCCAGGGATTGGTATAATCCAGGGTCCTGATATAAGCGGAAGACAGTCTTTCCACCGGGTATCTTAACGCCCACTCCGGAAGGAGCGGATGGTCGGGAGCTCCATGTGTGATCGAGGTCATATTCCCCTCTTTATCCAGCATGACTGTCATGGGATAACCCTGCACGGCTGGGATATCCAGAAACCATCGTACATATCCACCCAAATATTTATTGTCATTCTGGGCGATAATCAGATCGACGTCCTCTTCTTTCATGGCCTGAAGGGTCAGATCCACCCTTCGTCTGATCTCTTCCCTGGATCTGGGATTCCGTATTTTTGCCCGTAAGATCTCTTCCTGATTCATTTTATCCCTCTCCTTTTCCGAAATGTCTTTTCCACAGATCCCGTCCGATCAGCAATCGATCACCACAAAATCATTCGGGAACTGATTCAGGCTTTCTGCTCCGTCTGCTGTTACCAAGAACATAGTACCGGGCCCGAACATGGCATAATCACCGGGTGTCCAGCCTTTCACCGCTGCACTCGGATGAATGACAAACAGCATTCCTTCTTCATACAGATGATCTTCGCCCGGGATAAAAGTCCCTTCATCCACCTCAAGACCGCTCATGTGGGAAACTGGCCCTGACGTAAACTGCGCGGGAGAAAGAAACCCTCTGGATTCGATCACCTCATTGATCTTTTCCAGCACATGCTTTGCATTGACACCTGGACCGATCATATCGGCGGCTGCCCAGACGGCTTCATCTACGGCGGCATTCATGTCAAGCATGATCTGTGGCGGGTTCCCCAGAGAAAAATGCTGGATCTTCTGCGTATAATACCCGCCTGCACTCGATGTGATCTCACAGGTTGCCATGTCCCCTTTTTCCAATGGAATCTGTTCGCAGGTCCAGGGCGGCAGGACGGAACTGATGTCTTTCTTTCCGACCATAATCTGGTTCAGAGTACCGGTTGATCCCATGGAACACATGACTTTTTCCCACTCTCCCCAGATCTCATTTGGCGTAATGCCGGGCCTTACAATGTCTTTGAGCTGGCTGCAGCAGATATCCACGGACTGTGGAGACCTCCTGAGAAGTGTGAGCTCATTGCCCTTCTTGCACTGTCTGACAAGATCAAAGGGATGATCGATCACCCGGAACTCTGCCCCAGGAAGATCGTGCTTCAGGTTTTCATACATTTCCGCTGACATGGCCCGCATTGTCACGCCAATCCGTCCTGTTTCGCAGGAACGTTCCTTCAGGAATCCTGATATGGCTCCCGGACCGTTCAGCCTGGAATCCTTGACCCAGTACCATGGTGTGTTTCTGTTCGTCAGTGTCAGGATATACTCTCTGCCGGGACCTGCCACAAAAGCAGCCGGAGCAAAGGCTTCTTCCCGGAAAAAGACCATATAGACCCATCTCGTGTTATAGAATTCTCCTCCGATATACTTCAGAGGGCCGTCTCCTGTAACGATCATGGCGTCGATTTCCAGATCTTCCATCATGGCCCGTATTGCCTTATAATTCCGTTCTCTGTCTTCTAATGTTAACACTGCCATTTTCTTTCTCCTCATTCCTTGCTGAGCGCTGCTTTGCAGGTCCTTCAGATTCATCCCTGTCTGTCAGGGAGTGAGAGCGGGATCTCCTTTTTCAGCGGCTCAAATGCCTTCCGGATCGCCTCCTGATCCAGTCCCTGCCTTACGATCTGATTGTGCTTCAGGTCCTGTGCATGCTGAAGCCTTCCCGATTCATACAGGTGAGATCTTTTCTTCTCTTCTTCCGTCATCTGCAGGATGATCTTTCCGTCTTCCCGGATCACAGGGATCCCGACTGCTCCGCACAAGGCGCATGCAGCGGTTCCGCCGGTCTCATCTGCACGGATCACATTGCAATGACAGACCGGGCAGGAGCCTTCCGGTCCATGATACAGTCTGTCTTCGGGATGTTTCCCTGCTTCTCTTGCGATATTTCTTCCCAATTGTTCCGCCCTGGCCAGTTTTTCGGGATTGCCCGGAACATCCTGGTTCCATTCCACCTGATAGTAATCATTGATGGTCATTCCCATGGAGACACAGGGAGATGCTGTGGTCGGAAATCCCAGATAGGACCATTCGCTTCCGCCGTGGGCAATAATACCGGCTGCCCGGGATCTGAGCCACCTTGTATCGATCTTCGGATCAAGACCGGCAGCGATCCTGGCTTCATAAGTCATCCTCATAAAGGTCACATCATGAGAAGGACCGATCCTGTCGCACATGATCCTGTAAGTTCCGGCAGCTGTCGCCTCATACATGGGCGCTACAAAGATCAGTCCGTCGCTGGAAAGCATCTGCTCATCCAGCCAGGCCATGTCGTCATCCTTTAACGGACAGGTTCCCTTGAAATCAGGATCCCGCATTACTCTGACACAGGTACCGCAGTTGATACAGGGCTTGATATTCAGTTTCATCAGGTTGATCAGTTCAATCCCGGCTCCCTCATCCCTGGCTGCCTTCAGGGCAGTTCTGGCGAGTTTTTCCCCGATCTGATCCGGACGTCCGCACACAATTGCTGTTATTTTCATACTGTCTTTCTTTCCTCATGTTTTGAGATTTCATAAAGCAGCGGCAGTATTTCAGCCATCCTGTGACATTCATAGGCATTATGCCAGGCAAACATTCTTGTCATTTCCGGATCTGCGTCATGAACTTTCTCAAATCCCCGGTCTGTTATCTTCACGCCGATATAATTGAAGGACTGTACCTGGATTCCTTCTCCGTATCTTTTATAGATCTTTACAAGGGCATTATAAAGATCTTCTCCTTCTCCTTCTTCCGGGCTGCTTATCCCGGAGGAGACGACTGCATGCATAAAGCTCGAATCCAGTTTATCCGGAGCATCAGGCAGTTTCAGGATCTTTTCATCGGTAAATCCGCCGGTATAGATTTTCATATACCCCCAGCCGACGTCCTCGATCAGGGGTTCTGCATGGCTTTTATGCCAGCCCGGCATCCAGATCTTATAATTCAGATAATCCAGTTCCGGGTTTTTGAACCAGCCATACCAAAACTTTTCCATTGCAAGCGTGACATTGGGCATACAGGTCCTGACGGTGGAATATCCGGTTCCGTCTTCTAAGATGCACCAACCGTTATCAGCCGGCATGGAATCAGGAAGAAAAGCTTTATGCAGGTCATCAAAGCCCAGAGCCTGAGATCTGTCCAGCTGTTTCTCTCTCAGTGCATCCAGTATCTCATCAGGAGGATCTTGGACCGGCCTGTAATAGACCGGCGCATAAGGGCTGGTCAGCTGTTCTTCTGACAGTTCAGGCAAATGTCTGTTATGGTAGATTTCTTTGTTGATCATTTTCCCCATATCCCTCCTGTTCTGCACATTCTCATGAAAGGGTCGTGGCCTTCTGTATTTGTGCAGCCAATTTCTTTCTTGCTGCCCAGTCATTCATTCTATCCTGATTTGCGGAGATACCCATGAACAGAATCAGGAAGGCTCCGCTGGCTACGCTCTGCATGGGGGAAGGCAGTCCGACTGCTATGATCCCCGAAGTCAGCAGCTTCATTGTCAGTGTTCCGATGAAGATACCTGCCGTAATGTTGATATGTTTGGAAAGATATCGTCCCATAAAGATCGGTGCAAACGCATTGCACATCAAGTTCATGGAATTATTCTGTGTGGGGGAAGATTCCACAATGCCGCTCATGCCGGAATAACAGACCGCAGCCATTCCCACAAAGATCCCGAGGATCAGAAAGCATACCAGGGTATTTCTTCTTTCATCGATATTGTTGTTTACCGCGATCGCCTGTCCGTCCCGCAGGGCATAATAGTTTCTTCCGAAAGAGCTTCTGGAATATACCATATAATAGACCAGGCCCATGACCACTAGAAGGATGAAGATCCACGGTTCATGGCCGAACATGGCCTTGCTGCCGCGCAATTCTGCCGGCTGTCCTTTATTATAGATATATCCGATAAACTCATATATTTTCATCATGCCGACTGAGATCAGCAGCATGGGGATCTTCAAAGTCACATATAAGATTCCGTTTACAAGTCCAAATACCGTTCCAAAGAACAGGATACAGACCATCATTCCCCAAGGTCCGAACCCCAGGGACTTGCCTGTCCCTACGCCCAGAAGACAGGTCAGGATCATCATATTGCCTACGGAGAAATCCCACCGTTTACTCATCATATTCCCAGACATCGCCCAAGCCATCATGGTGGTGGGAACCGCCTGCGTAAGCACCATCTTAACGCTGTTTACAGATCCGAAAGCACCCGCGCCGGGCAGGACCCTGCAAAGGATAAAGAATATCAGATATACCCCTATCGGCCATACGATCACCTGCGCGATACTGCTTATGATACTTTTTGCACTTTTTCTGTTGCTCATATTCATGATCTCCCCTGCTCTTGCCGAAAGTCATTCGGACCGTTATCGAAGATTCAGATCCATCATGTCAGGGAAACCCTGATGCAGGATACTGCCGTCGCAATATCCTGCATACAGAGTGTTCCTGCAATATCATTTATTTGCGTGCTGCTACGCTTTCAATGGAATAGTCTCCTGTGATCGATTCAAATGTTGCATAATCTGCACCGATCATATCGATAAACTCTTCATTGCTGAACGGCATATTTCCATCATAGGAGAAGGAATGCATCTGATTGTATTCATCAGCATTGTATGCAATCAGATACGGCATTCTCAGAGATGCAGCCATGCCCGTGTCATCAACAACTCTCTGGCCTGTCATCTGAGAAAACAGAAGAGCAAGAGCAACCTGCATATGGCCGATACATCCATCTGCACAGCCGTGAAGTCTTTCTGCTTCAAAGTATTCCACAACATAATCTTCTGCTGCCTCATAGCAGAACATGTAGACTTCATTTGCGCCGGTCTTTCCAGCCTGCTCCAGCACGCCGCCGGCGTTCTTGGCAGCATTCAGTCCTGCTCCGAAACCGTTAAGATCGGGATAATTTGTGATCAGATTCTGGGAACCTTCCACTTTGTCATAAGAACGGACCTCTGCCAGAAGCTCCAGATTATTGGCTGCCAGAGTATCCTTGAAACCAATCGCTCTGTTGTCATTGGCAACACCTGAGCCTTCCGGCATTCCCAGGAATACCCACTTGTCAGCGCCTCTGTCAATACAGTACTGGGTCATTTCGCAGGCTGCCTCATAGTCCATGGAAGAAACGGAACCTGCATAATAATCGCTGCCGCACATAGCCGGGAAATAATCCGCATCGATATAGTTGCCCCATGCATAGGAAACAGGGATCTGCTTAGAATCAAAATACTCCTGCACCTTGTCGCCTATGGAGCCATCCATCATGCACATAACGCCGGTCACACCTGCGCCGTACAGATTCTCGGCGGCTGTCATGATCTCACCGGGATTGCCTGCTTCCGCAATCGCTGTTTCCGCTCCAACTTCCTTGCACAGTGCTTCAAATCCATCGGTGATATTGATCGCCCATGGAGTCGTCGTGGAGTAGATCATAAGACCAATCTTCTGTCCTGACAGATCCACCTTGCCTTCTGCCGGTTCTGCCATTGCAGCAGTTGCCATCAGCAGAACAAGTGCCATAATAATGGCCATACATTTTGCTACTAACTTTTTCATTGTACTACCTCCTCATTTTTTTATAACCAGCCGGGTTCTTTCAGAGCTGCAGACAGTCCTTTCCTCATACCAGGCAGTTATTTACAGTATTATTTCACCGGTCTTATCTGCCTTCTATCTATCTCGGCAGAAACTTGACCCCTTTGTCTCTTACAAACGAAATGGCAACCACGACGAGGAAGATCAGTCCTCTTACTCCGTGAGTCCATTCCACTGCGATGCCGCACACGACCAGTCCGTTTACCAACAGAGAAATGATCAGGCTGCCGATCACGCCGCATCGGATCGCTGTCCTGACACCGCCGCCCATGGCCATGCCTCCCAGCGCCATCGCGGTAATGACATTCATCTCCTCGTTCATACCAGAACTAGTGGAAACATTTCCGACTCTTGCCAGATAAAAAAACGTTGCAATACCGACGATCGCTCCGCCGAACATGTAGGCAATCAGGCGGTATTTTTTCAGAGGCATTCCCGTCTGCGCTGCTGCCTGCTGGTTTTCTCCGTAAGCCTGGCTGGCACGGCCGATCTTGGTCCGGTTAAAAAGAATCCAGCAGATAAATACGATCACTATCAGACAGGCAAACCGAAACCAGATATTGTTTGCAATCCCGAGATTGATCGAGGAAAAGCTTCTTACGTTGAATACGGAATTCACGATGCCTCTGGTAAGGAACATCATGGAGACTGTGCCGATGTAAGGGTTCATGTTCAAGCCTACCGTTATGATCCCCGTGACTGCATAGCAGCCGATCCCCGTGATGATGCACATCGGCAGCACCAGCACGATACTGCCTGTCGCATTTGCAACCGCAACACCCGTAAGAGAGCACAGGGCAATCACTCCTCCCGGTGAAAAATCCATTCCGCCCTGGGCATAGATCATGGCCAGCCCGGAGGCTACCATCATAGTGGTAAAGGCCTGGTTGATAATGGTCGTGATATTATCTCCCATAAAGATCCTTCCACCGGACCATATACCGAAGATCGCGATCACGGCCACCAGACCCATCACAGGAAGCCACATCCTGACCAGCTCTTTTTTTTCTGTTCCGGATTTCATACCTGTATCAGCCATTTGAACCCTCCTATATCATTTCCCTTATAAGATCATGTTCCGAAAGATCCGACGACCTTAGGTGTTCGCCTTCTATCCGGCCATTCTTCATGATGATTATACGGTCGCTCATACCGATCAGTTCCTGAAGCTCTTCCGATATGAGAACGATGGCATGACCGTTTTTCTTAAGATCTTCGATCAGACGGTACATGGCAGCTTTTACCCCTACGTCCACACCTCGGGTAGGACAGTCAAATACCAGGATCTGGGATCCTTTCCCCAGCCATTTGGCAAATGCCACCTTCTGTTTATTTCCTCCGGAAAGCGCTCTGGTCTTTTGCTGCCCGCCTTCACATTTGATGCTCAGGGCATCAATCTGCTGCTGTGTGTACTGTTTTTCCCTTGCTTTGGAGATGATCCCGAAACTGGATATCTTTTCCAGAGAAGGGATCGTGATATTAAAACCGATCCCGGCCTGAAGCATCAGCGATTCTGTATCCCGGTTTTTGGAAACATATCCAATCCCAGCTGCAGCCGCCTGATGTGTTTTGGAGATCTTTCTGCCGTTCACAGTGATCTGTCCGGAAACCATGATATCAACGCCGAACATCGCTCTTCCCAGCTCATGCATGCCGCATTCCGACAGGCCGCCGATTCCCAGGATCTCTCCTTCATGCAGCTCCAGATTGACATCCCTCAAGGTATGCAGGCCATACAGGTGCTCCACTTTCATCACCACCCTGTCGCCATGGCTTCCGTCATAATCAGCCCGGTAATAATCACCTTTTATCTCCCGACCTACCATCATGTTCTGGATCTTGTTCTTTTCAAATTCCGGTTTTGACAGATCCCCGATCATCACGCCGTCCCGGAGTACAGTCAGATTGTCGCAGACCTCTATGATCTCATCCAGGTCGTGGGAGATAAAAATCACGCTTTTATTCTCCGCCACCTGTTTTTTCATCAAGCCATAAATGATCTCTCTTCCGTTCTGGGAAAGAGCAGTTGTTGTCTCGTCGACGATAAGAATATCCGGATCGCAGCGCATGGCGGACGCGACTTCCAGGAGTTTACGGTCCTCCAGATTTATGGAAGTTGTAGGTCTCGAGGTGTCTATAGTGGTAACCCCTATCTTTTCAAACGCTTTTTTGGCTTCTTCGTGCAGCTTCTTTTTTTCAACGATAGAGCCTCTTGAAAAATTCTGGATCTCCCCGAGAAACATATTTTCCGCGATCCCTATGCCGCCGATCGTCCCGATCTCCTGTACGATCATGGCAACTTTACTGTCCCGGGCCTCCCGGACGTTTGCCGGGGCATAAGGTTTCCCCTCCAGAAACATTTCTCCCGAATCACATTTCTGAAATCCGGCAATGATTGAAGTCATCGTTGACTTTCCCGATCCGTTTTCTCCCACCAATCCTCTGACTTCACCACGGTTCAGAACAAAATCCACACCTCTCAGCGCTTTCGTCGCCCCGAAGGTTTTTACCATATTGCTGATCCTGAATAATTCCTGCGACATATGGAAGCCCCTTTCCATTCAACTCTTATATCTCAATGATCTCCTGCGGGAAATGATGAAGTCTTACGGCACCTTCCTCGCAGATCCGGAAATTATCTGCACATGTACACATAGCATAACGGTTTACCGCTGCCGGATGAAGCACGATAAACATATCCTTTGCGAATGGCATAGTCTCGCCCGGCAGCAGGCCTGGGCGTTCGATCAGGTCATATCCCTGTCCATGGGCAAAGAGCCGTTCCTCTGGCGCATATCCGTCTTCCTTCAGGAACCGGTTCAGAGCAAGGAACACTTCCACCGGATCTCCTCCCGGAACCAGCATGTCCCGGCACATCTGCTGAGCTCTGACTGCTTTATTCCATGCGGCTTTCAGTTCTTCACTGGGTTTTGCCCCAAGTGTAAAAGTTCTCTGAAGTTCTGCAAAGAATCCACCCGGACCGGAAGACTCGATCAATACGGAAATGTTATCCCCTTCTTCTATGGTCTTGCCCTCATACAACAGTGGCACCTGTCCGCAGACCGTATTCATCGGGCTTGAGGAAACCGTAAGGAAAAACTGACCTTCTGCCCCGGCCTTAAGGCACAGATCATGGATATCATTTCTGACTTCCAGCTCGCTGCGTCCCGCGCGGATCAGATCGGGAACCTGCTCCATGACCTGATCCTCCAGGTCACAGACTGCCTGAGCGATCTCCAACTCTTCCGATGATTTTACCGCTTTGATCAGATCGATCTCGTCTGTTACATCTGTGAAATCACATTCGGGCAGTTCCCTCATCAGGCAGTTGTAAAAACTTGCATGCATCCGTCCCAGATTGATCAGGCCGATCTGTTTTTTTCCTGTGGCTTTGATCTCTTCCGCTGCCACCAGGGCATCCACCTCATTCGTTGGGTTGATTGTTCGGAAATACGGACGCCCAATAGCCTTTTTGATCCCCCGCCGCATAAATTCCGGCGGCAAAGGCCTTGTAACGCCGCTGGAATTGATCATGATCATCCCATCCTCTTTCTGAAAAATGATCGTTTCCGGATATCCTGCCTGCACATCGCTGAACCATCTGACATAACCGCCCAGATCCTGGCCTTCATTTTGCATCACCAGGAGATCCAGTCCTTTATCCTCCATCATCCGGCGTACCAGTGACCATCTCCGCTGCAGTTCCTGATCGGAAACCGGATATAGAAACCTGCCTCCAAGAGATTCTCTTTCCAGCATTGCAATATCCTCCTGTCATATCAAACCATATATCAGACCTGCCATACTATTTCGCATAATGGTTTATGCGGCTCCTGAACTGTCATTGACCTGCTTTCTGGCTTTCCGGGTAAGAAAATACTGCCGGATACGCTCCTGGTTGGAAGAGTAGGCTATGATTATGAACAGGAAGATCCCGTTTGCTACAGTCTGCAGGGTAGATGTCAGCCCCACTGCCATCAGTCCTGCCGTCAGGAGCTTCACGGTCAGGGATCCGATATAAATACCAATGGTAATATTGGAATATTTCGCAATGAACATTCCGATAAAGACCGGAAGCATTGCTTCAAACACCGTGTTTGCCGTACCCATATCCACACTGACTTCCACAGCCCCGCGGAAGGACATATAGACAACTGCCGCAACACCGGCAAAGATCCCGCACATGAAATAACTGAACATGATATCCTTGTTCTCACTGATACCGATATTCTTTGCGACAGGAGCATTGTTTGCCATGGAACGGTTGTTATAGCCAAACCGGGTATATGTATAGATAATGTAATGGATCAGGGCAAAAAAGACCGCCAGGATAAAGATCCAGGGCGATTGGCCCAATAAGGTCATGTTGGAGCCGACTTTTACATGGGCGCCGTGACCACCGAACACGATGGTCTCAACTGTCTCATATACCATCAGAAGTCCAAAGCTCGTCACAAGTGTAGGTGCGGCGATCGCGATCTGGACAACGCCGTTGAACAAGCCGAAGAGAATGCCAAAGATCAGGCAGAACAGCAGTGCTCCCCAGGGACCCCAGCCAAGGTTCTGCGAGATATTCGATCCTATGATGCCGCCTAATATTACGATAGAGCCGACCGAAAAGTCCCATCTCTTATTCAGCATATTAAAAGACATGGCCCATCCCACCAGGGCATTTAAAACAGCCTGCTGAAAAATGATCTTCAGCGAATTCCAGGTTCCAAAGGCACTTTTAGTCGTCACCTTTGTCAGAAGGAAAAATACGATATAGACCACGACCGGGATTGCTATGGTTTTTAATATGTTCAATAAAACTTTTCCTGCTTTTCCGGATCTCATGAGAAATTCCCTTTCCGTAATGATAATCATCCTGTACCTGGGAAAGGATCGGGGATCCTTTCCCAGGTGATTATTCAGGTGTTCCGGTCAGTATCTTTTATTTTGTAGCAAGATACTCCAGATCATATCCGTCCATGAACGCTTCAAATGCTTCTTTTGATGCATCCGGATTGAAGGCGGTCAGATATTCTTTGATCTCGTCGACTGTGAACGGATTCTGATCCATGGCACCATGTACATAGGTCAGGTATTCGTCTGCAGAAGATACATAGATCGTATCAAGCGTGTGTCTGCATGCACCGTCCGTATACAGAGGTGCTCCTGTAATGGCGTTGTACAGATTGATAAATGCAAAGACAGCATTGATCGGAGTACCGACACCAAGAGTAGCCAGCGCACCTGTCTCAAACAGGTCTTCTGCACCCGCTTCCTCGCGGAAGCCTGCAAATTTCATGGTATCCTGCTTGCCTGCCGCGATGATCGGCTGCATGCACTCTTCGATACCGCCTGCCAAAGCGATGATGGCATCCAGGTCAGGATACTGGGCAACCATATTCTGGGCGGATTCTGTCAGGTTGTAGGCAAGGCCTTCTGCGACCAGCTCGATACCGGTCTCTTCCACGCCCTGTTTCACGCCTGCATAACGGCCGTCATGCATATCGGAGGTTCCCATTGGAAGAGAGATCAGACCGAGCTTCTGCACGCCGTACTTGTCAGCCAGCACATGTACCATTCCGAGGGTGGAGGCTGCATCATCATTTCCTACAGCGCCGGCATAAAACGGATTGTCCTTGACCTGCTCATAGATGTCATCGCCAGGGACTGTACCGCAGATCGTGAAGTAGATACCGTTCTGCTCGCAGAATTCCACTTCATTAAGCGTATTCATAGTAGGCATGGTAAGAATACCCTTTACACCTGCTGCCGCATAGTTTTCCATAGCCTCGTTCATGGCTTCTGCTTCCTGCGCCGCTGCATAGTTGAACTCAATGTTGAGTGCCTCGCCGATGGTATCCAGGTACTGTTTTACGGTCAGGCCATATCCATTCTCTGTGAATGTCAGGATAACACCGATCTTCATCGGTTCTTCCGATTCACCTGCAAATACCGTCATCGATCCGAATGCGAGTACTGCTGCAAGTATCAGTGCCACAATTGTTTTCATCTTTTTCATTGCTTTTCCCCACTTTCTGTTTTTATTATTCTGTTTATTTAAGCAGCATTTTTTTGCTGTCTAAACCGATTTTACCGAATAGTCCTGTGATCGATTCCGAACTTCCCCGGTAATTTACAAATACAACCGCCAAGAACACCAGTCCTTTGATTCCTTCTGTCATCAGATCGTCCATCCCCAAGATCACAAGGCCATTTCCAAGGACTGTCAAGATCAAAGGTCCAGCGATAGCGCTGACGATATTGCTCCGATACCCTCCTCTGGGTGGAAGGCCTCCCAGCATCAGGGCTACGATCACCTCCAGCTGAAGCCCGTTTGCAAAACCGGTAGCCATCCTTCCTGTCCTGCAAAGGAGGAAAAAGGCTGCGATCCCCACGCAGACGCCGCTGATCATATACGCCAACAGCCGGTACTTCTTGACACTGATGCCAGACTGTTCGGCTGCAACAGAGTTTTCGCCGATCGCTTTGTTGTATCTTCCGATCAGGGATTTACTCAATAAAAATGTCGTAACGATAAAGACCACGATCAGGACAATGATCTTGACAGGCCAGGATTTAAAAGCGGATACATCCACGGTGACGGAAACGGCATTTGTAGCAATAACTGCCATCACGATCCCCCGGCAGATATTCATCATACAGATGGACGAGATGAAGGCCGGAACTCCGAACACCACGGTCAGCGCTCCAGTGATCACGCTGCAGATGGTCCCTACCAGCACACAGGCGATCCCGCAAATCACCACAGGAACTCCTATCTGCATAAGCAATCCTGCAATCAGCCCCGAGAAAGCCATCACCGATGCGCAGGAAAAGTCGATCCCTCCGTGTGCAAAGATAAAGATCAGTCCCATGGCAAGGATTGCCAGCGAATAGGACTGGTTCAGGATCGTCTGAAGATTGTTGGCTGTATAGTTCTTCCATCCGGTCGCGAAGCCAAAGACCAGGATCACCAGGATCATTCCGATGATCGGTGTGACGACGTTTCTGTTGTTCTTTATATACTCCTGCATATCATTATCCTCAAATACTGCGATCTGCCTGTTCCGCATCATCAGATCATATAATTGATAATATCGTGTTCCTTCAGGTCAGGATTTCTCGGAAACTCCTTCGTGAACTGCCCATCCTTCATGATCAGGATACGGTCGCTCATCCCAATCAGTTCCGCCAGTTCCTCAGAGATCATGATGATGGATTTCCCAGCATTTTTCAGTTCCTCGATCAGACTGTACATGGCGCTTTTCACGCCAATATCCACACCTCTGGTCGGGCAGTCCAGGATCAGCACATCCGCTCCTGTTGCCAGCCATTTCCCAAATACAACTTTCTGTTTATTGCCTCCGGAAAGGCTGTTGACATTGGAATACATCGAGTTGCACTTGATGCTCAGCCGATCGATCTCCTCCTGTACCATGGGGATTTCCTTCGCGGCTGACACAAACCCTCCCCGGCTGATCTTTTTCAGCGATGCCAGGGTGATATTGTTGCGGATCGTTGTTGTCAGGAGAAGAGCCTCCACATCCCTGTTCTTGGAAACATATCCGATGCCATGTTTTACAGAGCCCCAGGGATTTGTGATCTTATAATCGGAATCTCTTTTTTTCAGAACGACCTTCCCTTTGATGGGTTTCTCGATCCCATACAGGATCCTGCCCAGTTCATGCATGCCGCTTTCCGTCAGTCCGCCGATCCCCAGGATCTCACCTTTATGAAGCTTAAGGTCAATCCCTTTCAGGACTTTTTCGGTGCTGATATCGGAAGCTTCCAGCACAACTTCTTCACTGACCGCTCCGTCAGCATCTTCCCGGTAATAGTTCTCCGACATATCGCGGCCAACCATCATATTCCGTATGGCCCGTCCGTTCATTTCCTCTTTTTCCAAGCGTCCGACTTTTACGCCGTCTCTTAATACTACCACGCTGTCGCACTGCGCCATGATCTCATCAATGTCATGAGAAATGATAATGACTGCCTTTCCCTCGTCCCGCATCCTGCGCATATTGGCATAGATGATATCTCTGCCGTAGACCGAAAGTGCTGTCGTCGTTTCATCAACGATCAGCAGTTCCGGGTCATCGTCCAGCGCTCTGGCGATTTCCACGATCTTTTTATCTTCCTGGCTGAGAACATTGATATTGTCCGCCGGATCCATCCTGTCCACACCGATCTTGTCAAGGGCTTCCTTTGCAGCCTGCTGCATGGCTTTTTTGTTGACAAATGGTCCTTTCAAGAAGAATTGCTCTTTTCCGGCAAAGATATTGTCAGTAATGGAGATATTGGGGATCGTTCCAGCTTCCTGTACGATCATGGCAACGCCCTTTTTCTGCCCGTCCACCGGATTAACGGGAAGATAACGCTCGCCGTGTTTATACATCACGCCGCTGGTAGGAGGCTGAATCCCGGCAATAACAGAACTCAGAGTGGACTTGCCGGAACCATTCTCACCGATCAGTCCGCAGATCTCTCCGCCATAAAACTCCATTGTCACATCTGTCAATGCTTTGGTAGGACCGAAGTTCTTACATATGTTTTCAACTTTTAATACAACCTCTTTCATATGGATATATCCTTTTAAATAACATAGATCTCATTGATGGTCTGATTCAGGCTTTTTACCCCGTTTTCGGTCACCAGGAACATGGTGCCCGGACCGAAGATCCCCGGTTTTCCCGGTTCCCATCCGGGAAGAGCTGCAGCCGGATGGAGCACAAACAACATGCCCTCCTCCAGATAAAAATCCTTCACCGGGGAAAATGTTCCTTCATCCATCTCGTAACCGCTCAAATGCCCGCAGGGACCGGAGATAAAATCTTTCCTCGCAGACAGAAATCCTTTTGCCTCTATCTGGTCATCGATAGCATTCACAAGATCCTTTGCATTGACTCCCGGTTTTACCATTTTCACACAGTCCCGGATAGCTTCGTCAACTGCATCGAACATCTCCCTGTATTCATGCTTTGGCTCTCCGAAGGAATAAACGGCAATCTTCTGCAGCCAGCATCCCCGGTAACACACTGTGATCTCTACGACCATCAGATCTCCTTCTCTGAGAGCCCTTGGTTTATGATCTGCCGGGATGGCCGGGCTGCTGATATCGACCGGATCTGCATTGACCAGGATCAGGGTATTTTCCGCACCTCGGCCGATCATGATATTTTCCAGGATGCCTTTTACTTCATACTCGTACATCCCGGTGTGCAGCAGACCCGGGAGTTCCCTTACACAGGTATCCACAATATCAATGGCTTCCTCTATGATCTTCAGATAACCGCCTGATTTACAGCGCCTGAGTGTCTTAAATGGTTCTGAGATGTCTTTGATCTTTACATGCAGCTGATCCAGACAATCCTGCATTGCCATGTAAAGTCCCATCGGCAAAGCCTCCAGATTGAGACCGATCGTTTTACTATCCAGTCCTTTGTCCCTGACCGCCTTTACGATATTGGGAAATGTCATGACATCAAACTCTTTGATCCAGTAATCGGCAGCATTTTTTCTTACCGGTGTCAAGATATACTCCCTGCCTTCGTTTCCCTGGAAAAAGATTGGTTCTCCCTGCCTGGGGATCAGTGCAAATACACCCCATCCCGCAGCATATTCACCGTTTACATATTTGATCGGACCATCGCCTGACACGAGCAGACCGTCCACACCCTGTTCGTCCATCAGGGTGTAAATCTTTCGATAGTGTTCTTTTCTGTCCTGCTGTGACAGAAGTGTTGTTGAGATCATGATCTCCTCCCTATTCCGCAGTTCCGTCTCTGAAAATTGTTTCTATTGTACAATAAAACCATTCTGATTCCTATTCTGTATTATTATTTTTGCATAATTATCTGTACATGTATAATCAAAAAAATGAATGACTGATATTCAGTTTTTCTATCCTCTCTTCCTTTATTTTCTTCTGGCAGTTTTTCTGCTATACTTATTAAACAACCTGATCATCATGAACATCTGTACGGAGGAATCCATGAACCTGATGTATTTGAAATATTTCGTTTCCATCGCAGACACCCTGTCATTCACAGAATCTTCAAAAAGGCTGTTTGTCTCACAGCCAACGCTTTCACACGGCATCAGCTCTCTAGAATCCGAACTGGAAACCATGCTGTTCATCCGAAGGCATCATTCCCTGGAGCTGAGTGAATCGGGGAAAAAGCTTTATGCGATAGCCACACAGATTATTTCCCTTGTAAACAGGGCTTATGATGAGGTCAAACCTCCGGTAGAGCCGGAAACCTCCTCACTGCGCATCGGGTTTATGACAGATCTGCTGCCGATGTGTTTCAAGAGTGTCCTTTCCCCATTTTTGCAGAAGCACCCGGAAATCAAGTCTCATCTGGATCAGAACTATGTGATAGAACTACATAACAAACTGAAAAACAACAAACTGGATATCATCATTACCAGACAGTCTTCTCTTTACGATATCCCGATTCCCGGCAGCAGCACGATCAATATCCTGGAGGATGAATTCTGTCTGGCCATACCGGTAGGACATCCTGCTGCAAAATACGACCGGCTTTCTGACCTGTCGATCTTCAAGGACAATTATTTTGTGGCCATGAATCCGGAACATACATCGCCCCTGACGGACAAACTGATCCGGATCTGCAGCAAACGGAATTATCAGCCCAATTTTCTGATCACGGAATCCTTGCTGGATATGGTCCTGGCACAGGTCTCCTCCGGTGCAGGCATTACGATCACCCCTAAATCCTATCTTACTTTTAAGGATTATCCGCATATCAAGGTCATCGAACTGGATAGACAGGAGGATATCATAAACAATATTGTTGCCTGCTATATGGACAACAATGAGAATCCCTCCCTGCAGCTGTACAAAGAATTCCTGACGGAAGATCCCGGCCGGGAAAAATTTGTGATCGGCTGATATATACAGATCATCCGCGCCTTCTGGTTTTTCCCATAGCTGACTGCGCCTTTGCAAAGCTTAACTATGATATATATGTCAGGACTTTGTTGATCTTTTCCCGACAGTTCTTTTTGCACTCTTCAAAGCGTTCCTGCTCCGAAGCGGTCAATTCCGGCAGTGCCGTCCTTACAATTCCCTCCGATCCGAGATAAACCGGAAGATCGATCGCGAGTCCCTCCTCCAGGATCACGGAAGCACAGATCGGTCCCTTTTCTGAGCCCATGATATGCTCTGCGGTCAGCGCAGCATAAGCACCAGTTGTCCAGCCCGCCGTACGGTTAGCACTGACATCCAGGAAATGCTTCCACCAGTCTTTCATCCAGGCTTCCACCTCCTGCTGTGCTTCCTGCTCCAGCGGACGATGTACGCTGTTTACCCGGACTGTACTGAACAGAGGGATCACATCTGCTGCATGCTGCCCGATGGCATACGCATCCACGGATGAGGGATCCACATCAAAATAATGCCCCAGTGCCCAGCGAAAGCGGATGCTATCATTTGCTGCCAGGCCGACGACCTGCCTCTCCTTCAGCCCAGACCTCTGATACAGAACATAATTAAAGACATCCAGGGGATTGGTCAGAGAAAGGACTACCGCATCGGGGCAACAGGTACGGACACCATTGCATATGGAATTGATCAAAGGCATCATGGCGGCAATATCTTTGCACGGATCGTGGGTCATCCTGTTCGGCGATAAACCTGCGCCAATGATCACAAGATCCGCCCCTGCGGCGTCTTCCCAGGTTCCAGCCTTCACTTTTGTGCTGCTCTTCAGAAAGATCGCCTGCGATATATCCATAGCGTGGCTCTGAGCCATATCGAAATTCAGGTCCTGCAGCACGATCTCATCGGCAGTTCCCTTTATTGCCAGGCAGAAAGCCGTAGAGGATCCAACCACTCCAGCTCCGCCTACGATAAAAACTTTCATGTGTTATTCTCCATTCTGTTATATAATCTGAAAAGAGCTCTGCAGCAACAGAGCTCTTTTTTCATTCCTCATTGAATACTTATCCCCAACTCTCCACAATCTCCCTGCAGACATCGTCGCTTTTTAAGGAGATACAGTAAGTAATGGTATGGACTAGCATGATCAGGCACAACAGACCAAGGCAGATGCCTTCGAAGATCTCAAACGGTCCAAACGGGATCTGGATCATCATGGACACCATGTTCCTGCTAAAGGACTTGGCTGCCAGCAGGAAACAGGAATAACTGCACATGCCGCTGATAAACGCACCGATCAGCGTACCGAGTGCGAAGCATCCCACAGCCAACCGGGGTTTGAAATGCTTGATCAGCATAGTTACATTGATGTGCCCTTTGTGAGACTGTACATAAGGAAGAGCTGCCATAACAATCACCGACAGCCATAACTGAGTAATGTCATAATCGCCGGTCCCTCATCCTCTTCAAAGCTGATTTGTTTTATAATGACATAATATCACGACAGAAAGAAAACGCATGTAACACAGTACACCAAATTACCATAATCTGCAGATCAATATCTTCTTGCCATGTCGATCTCGTTCTTCAGCGTTTCCCCCTTTTCAAACAGGACCAGATTTTCACAGAACAGATCGATCGCTCTGTCAATATATTTAATGCTGTCTGCGGAACAATGCGGGGAGATGATGACATTCGGCATATCCCATAAGGGGCTGTCCGCGTTCAGGGGCTCCGGATCCACCGCATCCAGTGCGGCTCCGCCGATGATCCCGTTCTGAAGAGCAAAGATCAGGTCGTCCGTATTGACAACCGGTCCGCGGGAAATATTGATCAAAACACCGTCTTTTTTCATCGCTTTCAGTTCGTCAAGACCGATCAGGTCTCTGGTGGCATCCGTGAGAGGCGTCAGGATCACCACGAAATCAGCCATCCCTAGTGCTTCTTTCATCTGTGTATTAGGAAGTACTTCATCATAGTTTTCCAAAGGTGTGACCGACCGTTTTACGCCGATCACCCGCATGCCGCAGCATCTGGACAGTCTGGCGACCTCGTTTCCGATGGCTCCAGCCCCCACGATGGTGACCGTCAGCCCTTCTGCTTCCCGGAACGGGGTGTCCACCTGCTTACTCCATATATGGGCTCGCTGTCTTCGGAAGAGTTCCTGCGAATGACGCATGAAACTGATCATGTATCCCAAGGTAGTAAGGCCCATGGTCTTGCCGTGGATCCCTTTTGCATTGGTCAGCTTTACCGGAAGTTCACAGATTGGGGAATCCATGATGGGATTGACTCCTGCTGAAAAGGAATTGATCCATTTCAGCTTCTTTGACTGCAGGCAGTATTTCACGGGCATTTCGCCGGAACCGCCCCAGATAAACAGAACGTCCCCATCATACTTCTTTTCCAGGGCTTCCGCTTCATCCCGGCACCAGTATACATTTCCGGAAACACATTTTTTTATTCTTTTGATATGATCCTCATTCACCACCATGGGAACAAGGTTCGAATCCTTAAACATTACAACAACATCAGCCATTTTCAAGATCTCCTTTTTTATGATTTCACACCTGCTGCTTACTTACCCAGTATCCACGTCGTAATGGCAGGGAAGAACGCCACCAGGAGATCCATCACGATCATGACCGCGATAAACGGAAGGACATTTTTCGCAAGCCGGTGCATCTTGGAACCGGAAACAGTCATACCGGTAAACAATACCGTACCGAAAGGAGGTGTCACAAATCCGATGCAGACAGTAATGGTCATGATAATGCCGAAGTGAGTTGCCGACAGTCCTAGTGAATTGATGACCGGCAGGAACATGGGGATCGTGATCAGAAGGATCGGCGTTGCTTCCATAAAGCAGCCCAGGACCAGAAGGATCAGTATGATCAGCAGCATGATCACATTCGGGTTGTCCGATATTCCCAGAAGCCCGTTCACGACCATCGTTGGTATGCCCGCACGTGACACGACCCAGGCAAACAGACCTGCCGATGCTACGATATACATAACATTGGCCGTACTGATGGCAGAACGTTTCAACAACTGCGGAATATCCCGGAACTTGATCTCCCTGTAAACAAACTTTCCAACGATAAAAGAATACAGGACGGCGATGACAGCAGCTTCTGTGGGTGTCGCGATCCCTGCATAGATGGACCCCAGGATAATAGCCGGGGACCCCAGAGCCGGAATGGCTTTTATCACTGCCAAAAGAGCCTTCTGGAATGTCAGCCTTTCCCCTGGTTCACAGACCATGGCGGCTCTTCCGATCCCCTTATAGCCTCTTTTTTTACATACCACATAAGCAACGAGGCACAAGGCAACCAGCATATAGATCCCTGCCGGAACTCCGAGAAGATACAGATCCGTCAGGGAAACATTGGCATTTACCGCATAAATGACCATAGCGGTGCTTGGTGGAATAATGGGGCCTAAAACGGCTCCCGCACAGAATACACTTGTGGCAAAATCGTTGTCATATCCGGATGCCAGCATATAGGTCAGCATGATGGAACCGATGGTCACGCAGCAGGCCATGGCAGATCCGGTCATGGCCGCAAAGACGGCACACACCAGAAGGGTAACGAAAGCCAGGCCGCCGTGAACGCCGCCGACGATCATATTGCAGACAGCCACCAGACGTTTGGCAATGCCCCCCTTGGCCATCAGATCACCTGCAAGGATGAAGAACGGGATACACAGGAGCGCTACGACATCGCATCCTGCAAACATACGTTGTACGACAGTCGTCAGCGGAATCCCTTCCAGCAAGAGATAAACAATACTTGAAATGCCCAAAGAAGTGGCAAAATTGACACCCAGCACCAGAAGGACAATCGCTACAGCCAGAAAGATACCGATCGAAAGAGTCATGATTTCCCGCCTCCTTCCTCATTTTCAGCTGTTGTCGGGGCTTCTGCCGCCGGGGCATTGAATTCCCTGAACTGCCTGATCAACTTCGTGATATATCCCCAACAGGAAAGGATCATGGAGATCGGGAAAACCATATACTGCATGGCATTGCTGATCCCCGTATTGGCAGATCTGCCTTTTGCAGCCAGGGAGAGCTGACCGATGCTGAAATAGAAGATCGCTGCAACGAACAGCAGTCCCATGATCGTCTGGACGATCATGATGGTCTTTTTTGTTCTTCCTTTCAGTACATCTTCAAGGATCGTTATTTTCACATGTTCTCCGTTAAAAATGATCCATGCCGCACCCAGGAATACCATCCAGATCATACCATACCGGGTAAGTTCTTCTGTCCACGGAAATCCGGTCGAGAAAATGTATCTGCCAAATACCTGGATGGAAAACGCCACGATCATCCAGATAAACAGGATGATTATTATGGCGGTGAGGACCTTGGAGATCACTCCGTTAATTTTCTCTATTGTTTTCATAATATTCATGTTCTCCCTTTTTATTCCGACCACCCTTTTTCAAGCGGAGCCCCTTAGACAAGGGGCTCCGCACATTTCGTACTTATGAGGGAAGAGGATCATTCGCCAAGGGCTTTGATCGCATCGATGTCAGCCTGTGCATCGTATTTTGCTGCAAAATCTTCATAGACAGATGCAGCTGCCTCAGCCAGGGCATCTTTTTCTTCCTGTGTCAGTTCATATACTTCAACCGTTGCGCCTTTTTCATTGTTGATCATCTTGTCAAGCGCATCCTGGTTTCCGGTCTGCAGCGCCTGTGTTCTCTCAGCTGCCGCTTCGATCGCAGCTGTGGAGATGGCTGCCTGAAGATCTGGGGTAAGTCCCTCGAACAGTGCGTTATTGATAGTCAGGCCATTGAAATGAACCGCATATTCCATAATGGAGATGTAGGGAGCAAATTCATAGTATCCGTCTGCCATTGCAACGTTGTTGACGTTATCGCAGGCATCGATGGTCTTCTGCTGAAGCGCTGTAAGAACTTCGGATCCGGCCATAGTCATTGCGCTTGCACCCCAGGTGTTCCAGGTATTTACATAAACAGAGGAACCTGTGCAGCGGGTCTTGATACCGGCCAGATCTTCTTTGGAATGAACAAAGCCCTTGCTGGATTCGAAGTTTCTGTAACCGACTGCCTGCATGCAAAGCATTCTGGCACCTGTCGCCTCACCAAACTCTGCCATAAGAGTCTGGCAGATGTCTGAGCCGAGGAATGCATAGATATGATCATAATCTTTGAACAGATACGGAAGATCCAGGATCTGGAACTTCTCATAATAAGCTGACATGATCGGCGTATTGTTGACTGCCATTTCCAGAGCTCCTGCCATAACTGACTGAAGAGACTCGTCATCATTTCCGAGCTGTCCGCCCATCACGATCTCAACCTGAACAGCACCGTCTGTTGCTGCTTCCACTTTTTCTTTGAAAGCCACTGCCAGCAGATGCAGCTGATTTGTCTCGCTTGCTGCAAAATGGCTCAGCGTCAGCTTTAACGGTGATTCAGCGGAATACTTACCGTAATCCGGAGCTGCTTCTCCCGCACTTGCAGGAATGATCATTGCAAGAACCATTACCAGGCACAGCAATACTGCAAAAAATCTTTTTTTCATTTGTAAATTCCTCCTGTTTTGTATTTATTTGTTGTTACAATAATGAATCTCTGTTTGTAGACGAAATATCTCCGCTGCTGTTTCTGAAAACCTTTTAAAATTCCAGGATCGTCATTTCCTGCGGCGTTGTCGTGACTCTTTCCGCTCCGTTCTTTGTAATCAGGTAGTTGTCACAGGCAATGGTAAAATGAGGCGCTCTCATGAGTTCCGGATGAATGGCAAAGAACATATTCTCCCGGAGTTCCATATCCTCCGTCGGGCAGATGGCCGGAGCTTCCATCATATCATAGCCCTGACTATGCCCTACAAAGCGTCCGTTAACCGGGAGTCCATGCGACGTAACAAACTGATCGAACACTTCATTTAACTGCGCACCGGTGATTCCCGGTTTCGCATGTTCTGCCACCAGCGACTGGGCCTGCTTTGCCAGATCATATAAGGCGGCAAAATCTTTATCCGGCTCTCCGAGACAGAAAGTCCTGGCCAGTTCTCCAAAGATCCCGCCGGGTCCGGAGACTTCGATCATGACGGTTACCGCATCGCCCATCTCAATCCTTCTGTTGGCGGAAAAATTCTGGAAGAAATTGGAACCGCCTCCTTTTGCGGCGGAACCCACCGCAATATTGCCGATATAATCACACTGCATGTACCGGGAAACCTTCTCAAGATCAGCCAGTACTTCATATTCCATCCTGCCGGGCCTGATCAATGCCGGTACCATCTTCATCAGATGCTCATGAGCCCTGACGCAGAGTTTGATCAGTCCGATCTCCTCTTCACTCTTTATGGCTTTGATATAACTGAATTCCCGGGAGATATCCAAAAAAGACGCATCCGGGATATTATCTCTGATCCCGTCAAGCGTATCTGCTGTGATCAGCTGTTTCAGGATCAATCCAACTTTTTTATAACCGCTTTTCTTCAGCTGTTCTGCGACTACTTTTCCGTTCAGGCCGTCTGTGCAGCAGAACGGCTGGCAATATGGTTTGGTGATCAGTTTTTCCACATTTCTAAGATCTGCTGCGACCGGCATATCATCGTTATCAAAACCATGATTGATCATGGTCATCTTCCCTTCTGCAGGGATGATAAGGGTCGTACCATACCCATGACATGGCTTATCCACCATATATCTGATCACACTGTCAAAGATCGTGCTCGTTGTCTGTGCGATCGCGCAATCGAGTCCTTTACTCCTGATCACATTCTGAACTGCATCCAGTCGTCTGTTCAATTCGGCGTTGGAAACCGGGTATTTATATCTTGGTCCAGCCAGGCTCATTTCAGGCATTGTTTTCTCCTTTCGGGTGTATGAATGTGCTTTTTTCTTTAAACTATCAAATCATGAAGAGACGAAAATTTCTGTATCATGATATACCAAAAAACCGCTTTGCGCGATTTTTGTGTATTATGATACAG
This sequence comes from Parasporobacterium sp., assembly GCA_017431485.1. Classification (GTDB taxonomy): domain Bacteria; phylum Bacillota; class Clostridia; order Lachnospirales; family Lachnospiraceae; genus RGIG5612. The sequence continues at coordinate 35,499 of JAFRKZ010000009.1, forward strand.
TTTTCAGCAGAAATTTGTTGATTAGTTACGATTACTGATTGTGGTTCTTGTGATAATCCTTATTCAGGATCCTGGTAACCTGCACGCGCGAACAGCCTACCAGTTCCGCAAGCTGATTATGCGTTAATTCGTTATTATAGTATTTCTTGATCCTGGTCTCACAATCATCAAGAGAGATGGCAAGCAGCTGCACCACGTTGGTCTGTGTCTTGCCAACCAACAGTTTCAGATAAGGTCTGATCAGATTTTTTTCCAGAAGACGCTCCACGAAGACACCCACGTTGCATCTTTTCAGCCTGCTGGGCTTTACAGCAGTACAGGTAAGAAAGGTTATTTCCTCCCCAAGCGACTGGATATCCCCTACAAAACTATCCGGGTAATGATACGCCACGACCTGTTTTTCACCGTTCTCATTCTCGGCATATACTTCCACAAGGCCTTCATACAGCCAGTATACATCTCTTACGACCATCTCCGGTCTGTACAGATCGGAATTCTTTGCCAGCATAACATCATCGCAGCCCTGAAACAGGTCTTCCATGATCTCTCTGGTGAAAGAATTCGTCATATATATGTTTTTCTCAAAAAAACTGGTTCCGCCTGCCATTGTGCCTTCCTCTGCTTTTATCCGGAGATCCCGATGTTCCTTTCAGGACACTGTACAATGTGATTATACATGATATCCTTCCGCAAATAAAGTTTCGATTTCTTTATTCGTATAAGACGCCTTTCTTTCCCCTA
>JAFRKZ010000077.1 GCA_017431485.1 Parasporobacterium sp.
GGGATTCGGAAAAACAGAGATTGCCATCCGGGCCGCGTTCAAAGCCGTTCAGGACGGAAAACAGGCCGCCTTCCTGACGCCTACAACGATCCTGGCACAACAGCATTATAATACTCTGGTCCGGCGTCTGGAGAACTATCCGGTGACGGTCCGGATGCTGTCAAGGTTTGCTTCGGCAAAAGAGCAGAAAGAGATCATAAGAGATCTGGCATCGGGTATGGTGGACATCGTTGTGGGAACTCACAGGCTGTTGTCCAAAGATGTTAAGTTCAAGAATCCCGGCCTGCTGGTCATTGATGAAGAGCAGCGATTTGGCGTTACCCATAAGGAAAAGATCAAACAGATCAAAAAGAACATCGATGTGATCACGCTGAGCGCGACCCCGATCCCCCGGACGCTCCATATGAGCCTGAGCGGGATCCGGGACATGAGTGTCCTGACGGAACCGCCTGTGGACCGGCTTCCCATCCAGACTTATGTGATGGAGTATTCGGAAGAAGCTGTCCGCGAAGCGATCCTCAGGGAGACCGCCAGGGGCGGACAGGTCTATTATGTTTATAACAGGACCAATAATATCGATCTGGTGGCAGATAGGATCCGGAAGCTGGTCCCCAATGTCCATGTGGCTTATGCCCACGGGAAAATGGCCAGTCGGGAGCTGGAAGATATCATGTTTGAGTTTATCGACGGCACCATTGATGTGCTGGTCTCTACGACCATCATTGAAACGGGTCTGGATATCCCGAATGTCAATACCATTATCATCCATGACGCGGATAATTACGGGCTGTCCCAGCTGTATCAGCTGAGGGGCAGGGTCGGACGTTCCAACCGGATCGCCTATGCGTTCCTGATGTACAAAAAGGATAAGCTGATCCGGGAAGTGGCAGAAAAAAGGCTGAAGGCGATCCGTGAATTCTCGGATCTGGGAAGCGGTATCCGGATCGCCATGCGGGATCTGGAGATCCGGGGAGCCGGAAATGTCCTTGGCGCGGAACAGTCCGGTCATATGGAAGCTGTCGGCTACGAATTGTACTGCAAAATGCTGAATGAAGCAGTTTCCGCCCTGAAAGGGGAAACGGTCCGTGAGGATTTTGAAACGACGATTGATCTGGATATCGACGGCTTCATTCCTTCTTCCTATATTACGGATGAATTTGAAAAACTGAATATGTACAAGAAGATCTCCGGGATCACGGATCAGGAAGATGCGGAAGAGATCCGGGGAGAACTGGAAGACCGGTTCGGTCAGATCCCGAAAGCAACGGAAAACCTGATCAATGTCGCTTACCTAAAGGCAAAAGCGCATGAGACGTATATCACCGAGATCGTAGGCGCCAGGCCGGATCCCTCCATCGGCTCCCCGTCGAAGTCTGCCGGGAAAAAGGCTGCCAGGGCATTTCGGATCACGATGCTGAAAGGCGCGCCGGTGGATTCCTATCTGCTGCTTGATGCTGTCCGGAGAAATGCCGACAAAATGAAATATAACATAAATGAAGGCTTTTTCCTCTATCAGCCGGTAGAACCGCCTTCCAGCTTTGAAGAAATTAAAGAGACTTTGACGGACTTTTTTGATATACTGAAAGAAACATTGAATGGATAAAAGTTTATACAGAACGGAGACCGCTTATGAAGAAAGAGATCGCTGGTCCGGTACTGGTGGCGATGAGCGGAGGCGTAGATTCCTCTGTCGCTGCGCTGCTCCTGCAAAAGGAAGGGTATACGGTAAAAGGAGCTGTCCTGCGAATGAATGATGCCGGCATGACTCCGGAGGAACTCTCCAATGGGAAACTGCCGCAGAGCATATGGTATGCAAGGGAAGCCGCGAGAAGATTACGGATCGACTTTACGATCCTGGATGTCAGGAAGCAATTTGAAGAGGAAGTAGCGGCATATTTTATGAAAACATATCTGGAAGGCGCTACTCCCAATCCCTGTGTGTTCTGCAACGCGCATACAAAACTGCCGCAGATCTTTCAGGCTGCCGAAAAACTGGAATGCACAAAAGTAGCGACCGGACACTATGCTGTGGTTGAGTATCATGAGGAGTCCGGAAGATATCTGCTGAAAAAGGGAAAGGACGAGGCAAAGGACCAGAGCTATATGCTGTACGGTCTGTCCCAGGAAATGCTTTCCCGGCTGATCACTCCCCTGGGGACTTTTCATAAACAGGAGATCCGGGAGATCGCCAGGGAAGCCAGGCTGAAAAATGCAGGCGCTCCGGACAGTCAGGACATCTGCTTCATTCCCGATGGAGATTATGCTGCATATATCGAGAAAAGAGTCCTGAAGGATGCCGGGGCAGGAGCCGATCTGTCTTCTGTGCCGGGACTGATCCCGGGTGATTTCGTTGATCTGAACGGACGGGTATTGGGACAGCACAAAGGGCTGATCCATTATACCATCGGCCAGAGAAAAGGGCTTGGTCTTTCCCTGGCGGAACCTCTTTATGTCTGCGAGAAAAGGATCGATACCAATCAGGTCGTCCTGTGTCCCGATGAAGGACTATACAAAGATACGGTAAGGGCCGGCAATGTGAATTTTGTGAGCCTGAAAGAACTGCCGGGCAATTCCATGCGAATCAGCGCA
>JAFRKZ010000078.1 GCA_017431485.1 Parasporobacterium sp.
CCTCTGATGTCAGCGAGTGCCCGGTGCAGTGAAGCACCGGGCATCTACGACTGAGATCTTCGTTCTTAAGGAACCGTCCGTTAACGATAAACGGATCAGTTGCCGAATGTAGCGTTCTTGTAAACTCTGTTCAGAGCAACCGGATGGAACTCAACGCCCTGCAGTGCCGGGTTGATCAGGTTCGCTTCTGCCTTGGTATACAGAGGAGCGATAACGGCCTCTTTCAGGACCAGTTCTTCTGCCTGATACATAGCTTCCCAACGTGCATCATAATCAGATACATAAGCGCCGGATGTGCAGTCCTTGATCAGCTGATCGTATTCTGCATTGCTCCAGAAACCATAGTTGTTGGCTGTGTTGGTTACCCACATTCCAAGGTAGGTCATCGGGTCAGCATAGTCCGGGCCCCATCTTGTCAGAGCGATGCAGTAATCATCGTTCTGCATCTTCTCAAGACGCTCAGCCTTGGTCATAGCCTGCAGGTCAATGGTAATGCCCGGAAGAGCGGCCTCAACCTGCTCCTTGATGGCCTGTGCAACTTTGGCAACTTCGTCGCCTTCGTTGTTACCATAGATCATGGTGAACTGGAAGGAATCCTTGCCCAGTTCTTCCTTAGCGGTCTCATAGAATGCATTTGCCTTCTCTACATCAAATCCGATGTACTCTGCAAATCTTGTCTGATCTGCGGAGAAGTCTTCGCCTGTGGTTGCGCTTGCTGCGAACTGCGGCGGAACAGAGGTGTAGGTTGCAAGAGAACCGTCCATGACATAGTTGTCAACCAGGGATTCTCTGTCGATCGCGTTGGTGATGGCAAGTCTCAGGTTTACATTGGCCAGGGAGCCGTCGCTGGACGGATTCTCTGTCTGGCTGAAGGTTACATACCACATGTAGCCTGCACCGATAACCTTCAGGTTCTCAGCTAATTCAGCGTCGTCCTTGACTGCAGCAACCTGATCGCCGGTGATCTTGGCGATATCAAGGTTTTTGCTCTTGTAGCCTGTCAGGGCCTGATCGGAAGATCCAACGACCTGGTAGGTGATGGAATTCAGGCTGACTCTGTCCGCATCATAGTAATCCGGATTCTTTACAACGGTCATGGAAGCAGCACCCGGAACATAGTCGTCCAGCATGAATGCGCCGTTGGAAAGGAAGGTGTACGGGCTTGTACCGTATTCGCCGTCGCCGAGGCTCTCATAGAATGCCTGGTTGATCGGGTAGAATGTCGGGAAATACATCAGGGACGGGAAGAAGGATACCGGTACTTCCAGTTCGACCTGAAGGGTCTTGTCATCGAGGGAAGTAACACCAAGGGTTTCCGGATCTGCGCCTTCGTAAAGGATCGCATCTGCATTCTTCACAGCACCGACGGATGAATCGAACATGTAGTTGTACTCCAGGTTCGCTGTCATAGCCAGCTTCCATGCATATTCGAAGTCATGAGCGGTAACGGGCTCTCCGTTTGTCCAGAATGCATCATCTCTTAAATGGAAGGTGTAGGTGCATCCGTCTTCGGAAACATCCCAGGACTCTGCGACAGCAGGAACTGCTGCGCCGTCTGCATCCATCTGGGTCAGACCGTCGATACAGTCTGCAATGATCTCGAAAGAGTCACCGTCAGTTGCAAGGTTGGTGTCCAGAGACATTACGTTGGTAGCAAACATAACATAGATGTCGCCGCCCTGGTCTGCGGATACTGCTGCTGCGCCGAATAAGGTGGCGATCATCATAACAGACAGTAATGCAACCAGCATTTTTCTGAATTTCTTCATGATTTTCCTCCTCTAACTATTTATCAGTTTAATCATGCAACGCTTTAACCCGGCGATGCATATAAAAAATGATTGGCTCTAATATACCGCATGCCGCGGCGAAAGTCAATCATTGTATACATGAGTGCACGGATTTTGTCCGGCGTTTTTTCCATAACATAAAACGGCCGGGGAAGAAGCAATTGAAAAACGCATTCGCTGATTGTTTTTCAATTGCTTTCCCCGACCGTCTTTTCCTATCGAAAAACGTCGGACAGGATCCGTGTTACAGGGCGGAGAAAATAGCTCTGCCGCGGCCTGCCAGCCATTTATGGATCAGCAGGGTCAGGACCGCGAAGATGGCGATCCAGATCACCAGATACAGCTCAGGTCCCATAACAGGAGCCAGCAGCAGATACACAGCGCAGATCACGCATGGCACCAGCATGCCCAGCAGCATATCCACAAATACGGTCACATTGCTCTTCAGGGCCTGGTTTTCGTTGGTCCAGTTCAGTTTCGGTTTCTTAAGGTCCAGCATCAGTCCGAAGGATGCGGACAGCAGGATATACATTCCGGCAAACACGATCATGCACAGGAACGCTGGGATGGATACCTTCAGAACAATCCCGAACACCAGGATGCTGAACAGGGTAGGAACACCGGTCAGAACGACATGCAGAGCCAACTTCGCCCGGAAGATCTGGTAGGGATCGATGGGCAGGGACTGGTAGACCCAGACATATTTGCCTTCCATGCTGATGGAACAGGACGCCATGAGGCAGAGTCCCGCCAGCAGTCCCGTCAGGCAGACACCGACTACCACGGCGATGGAATCCGCATAAGGAAACTGGGCTCCTATGGAAGCAATGATCATCCGGATATCCTGCATCTTGATGATCGCCAGAACGCCCACCGCTGCCAGGAACAAAAGGCCCAAACCTGCATTCATCATATAAGAGACGCTGGCCATGAACCGCTTCATTTCCCTGCGGAACAGGGCGTCACTCAGTTTGGAGGAACGGATATCCGTGTTGTGGAATTCCGTTTTCTTCTCCGCGGCTTTGTAAAGCGCGATCCTGGAAAAGCTCTTTGTCACGGCGTAGTACGCGATCCCGAACAATACGGCAGTGATCCCCAGAAAGACCAGGAAGCCGACCACTTGTCCCGTCATTCCAAGACCCGGCGCATACAGAGGATAGCCCCATCCCCGGAGCGCTCCCGCGATCTCCTGCGCATTGGCTATGACCGACTGGATCAGCCGGGAAGCATTGAACTGGAAGTAATAGATAACGCCGATCAGAAGGACGCCCAGCAGTACCAGCACGATCTTCTGGTTTTTCAGCTTCGTGGCGATAAGGGATACCAGCCATCCGGCGAAGCAGGAAAACGCCGTGATCAGGAAGGACATGATGAACATGCTCAGGATGCAGAACACCACGCTCAGGAAGGTCACATCTCCCGCGATAAAATAGTAGACGATCGCCGGGATCATGATCACACTGGCATAAATAAAGCTCATCAGGTACACCGTGATCATCCGGACAAATACGATCCTGGATGGCGGAATGGGCATGGCCAGCAAAAGTTCATTGTCTTTGGACCGGAACAGCGCCTGTGCCGTGCTCATGACGCTGCCGATGATACCCAGCAGAAACGCCAGGATATTCATAACCGTGAAATACAGCCAGTCAAGTCCCGCCGGGATCAGCGCCGAGCCGATCCCCATGGAGGCGAAGAACATGGAGACCATGATGATCAGGTACAGGAAAATAAACAGAACATACATTCCCTTTGGGTTTTTGGGCATATTCTTTTTATTCTTCCTGCCGCCTCCGAGATAGAAATAGCGCACCTCGTAAAGCTGCTTTCGCAATAATGCTTTTAACATAATGAGATCAACTCCTTTTCCGTCAGTCCTTCTCTGCTTCCAGTTCCAGGAAGACATCCTCCAGGGAAGCATCTCCCTTGACTTCTTCCATAGTGCCGGACCGGATCAGTTTGCCGTCCTTGATGATCGCAACTTTGTCGCACAGCTTTTCCGCCACTTCCAGCACATGGGTGGAGAAAAAGATGGCGCCGCCGTTGTCGCAGATCTCCCGCATAGTCTGTTTCAGCAGATGAGCTGCCATCGGGTCCAGACCGACAAAGGGCTCGTCCATCAGGATCAGCTTCGGGTCATGGATCAGGGCCGACATGACCGCAAGCTTCTGCTGCATACCGTGGGAATAGGAGCTGATGGGATCGGAGAGCTTTTCGGTCAGTTCAAACATGTTGCCGTATTTTAAGATCCTGCTCTCCCGGTCCGCCTGGGAAACGCCGAACACATCCGCGACGAAATTCAGGAACTGAACTCCCGTCATAAAATCATACAGGTCCGGATTGTCCGGGATGTAAGCCATGATCTTCTTGGCTTCGATGGGACTGAGCTTGACAGAAATGTCATGGATATAGATCTCTCCTTCATCATAAGGAAGGATCCCCGCTACGCTCTTTAACGTGGTAGTCTTGCCCGCTCCGTTGTGGCCGATGAAGCCGTAGATCTCACCGGGCTGGATGTGCAGGCTCAGGTGATCCACTGCTGCTTTATCACCGTACCGTTTTGTCAGGTTTTCGATTCTCAGCATGATTGATGTCCTCTCTTTTCAATTGCTCATTTTGTAATCCTCTGCATTATAGCCCTTTCTATGGTTTTGTAAACACAAAAGCCGGCGGGATGCGGGAGGCTATTTTTCCGTTTTCGAGAAAATTCTTTTGCTGCGTATGATATAGGCGGCCGCGGTGCTTCTTCGCATTTTCTAAAACAGCCCCCTGAATAAAGGCCTTGTATTAGAAAAATACTTATTTTCTAAAATAATTCCCCTATATGAGAAGGTTTTTTAGAAATGCAGAAAAAAGAGGCTGTTTCTCTGAACTTTTCTAAAAAATGCTCCGAAAAACAGCCTCTATTTTAGAAATCCGATTTTTTTCTAAAAAATGCCTGTTTTAAAGAGGATTTTTTTAGAAAACCGGGCTGCAGCACGCCATAAAAACGGCAAGTCACCTGATTATTGCCTGCTTTACTGCAGCAGCTCGTCATTCAGCATTTTCTCCGGGTTTTCCGCGGCCTTGACCTTGTCGTCCGCCCGTACGATAATGCCGTTCTCGTCGATCAGATAGGTGGTGCGCACTACGCCCATGTAAGTCTTTCCTGCCATCTTCTTTTCATGCCACACATCGTATGCCTTGATGGTTTCCAGCTCCGTGTCCGAAAGGATCGCGAAGGGAAGGGAGTATTTCTGGGCAAATTTCTGGTGAGACGCCACGCTGTCCTTGCTGATACCCAGCACTACCGCGCCTTTGGCGTAAAACTGCGGGTTGCGCTCCGCGAAACCGCAGGCCTGCCTGGTGCATCCCGCGGTATTGTCCTTGGGATAGAAATACAGGATGACTTTTTTGCCTTTGTATTGTTCCAGCGTATGGATCGTGCCGTTCTGATCCGGAAGGGCGAATTCCGGTGCTTTTGTTCCGACGGTTAACATATGTTCCCTCCTGATATAATTTTGCGTCATATAATTCTGCGCCGCGCCTGTGCACGGCCGTTTCTGTTGCCGATCTGTGCGTGGGATCTTACCGGTTCACTTCTGCCTTGGTGTCGCAGTAAATGCAGCGGTATTCCCTCTTCTTCCGGTCGGTCAGGACAAATTCCTGGGTGATCTCCTGCTCCACCGTGGTGATGCAGCGGGGATTCTTGCATTTGATGATATTGACCAGACGCTCGGGAAGCTCTGTTTTCCTCTTCTCCACGCAGACTTCATTTTCAATGATATTGACCGTAGCTTCCGGGCTGACGAAACTGACGATATCCAGGTTGACATCGAAATGGGAGTCGATCTTGATGATATCTTTCTTGCCCATTTTCAGGCTCGGAGCGTTCTTGATGATGGCGACCGAACAGTCCAGTTTGTCCAGACCCAGCATATTGTACAGCTGCATGCCGCAGCCCGCCGCAATATGGTCTATTACGATTCCGTTTTTTATCGCATCAATTTTCATGGTTCAGTCCTTTCATACCTTCAGATCCAGCAGTTTCATGATCAGCGCCATCCGCATGAGTTTTCCATAGTACGTCTGGCGGAAATAGCAGGCCCGCGGGTCGTCGTCCACTGCCGTGGAGATCTCATTGACCCTGGGAAGCGGATGCATGACGATCATGTCCTCTCTGGCGAGCTTCATTTTTTCTGTCGTAAGAATATAGCTGTCTTTCAGCCTTACATAGTCTTCTTCGTTGAAGAAACGCTCTTTCTGTACCCTGGTCATATAGAGGATATCCAGCGTTCCGATCACTTCATCCAGGGAAGTGCTCTGAACGTACGGGATCTTTTTGTCCTTGATGTATTCCTGTTTGACAAAACTCGGAAGCTTCAGCTCTTCCGGGGAGATCAGCACGAACTTCACTCCCTCGTAGCGGGACATGGCCTCGATCAGGGAATGGACAGTCCGGCCGAATTTCAGGTCGCCGCACAGGCCGATGGTCAGATGGTCGAACCTGCCTTTTTCATGATGGATCGTCAGAAGGTCCGCCAGGGTCTGGGTCGGGTGATAATGGCCGCCGTCCCCTGCATTGATGATCGGGACCCTTGCGTGCCGGGCTGCCACCAGCGGCGCGCCTTCCTTGGGGTGCCTCATGGCAATGATATCGGCATAGCCGCTGACAATGGCGATGGTGTCAGCCACGCTCTCGCCTTTGGCTGCCGAAGAAGAGGACGCCTCCGAAAATCCCAGCACCTGCCCGCCCAGGGAAAGCATGGCAGACTCAAAGCTGAGTCTGGTCCTGGTGGACGGTTCGTAAAATAAAGTCGCTAAGATCTTGGACTTGCAGACCTCCCGGTATTTGTCCGGGTCTTCAAGGATGTCATCCGCCACGGCGATCAGTTCATCCAGTTCTTCCACGCTTAAATCAAGAATGTTGATCAGATTTCTCATATACGCTCCTATCTGTCAGCTGCGGATCCAGCTTTCGTCTGACGGATTGTTCCGGAAGGCGATCAGCCTGTCAACGTCCTCCGGCCTGATATAGTTCTCTTCTGCTGCCGTCTGCGCTACCATGTCAAAATCCGTCAGGCTGATATTTTTCACATTTGCCGCTGCCAGACGCTCCAGGCCTTTTTTCATGCCGTACGTGAAAATGCTGACGACGCCCAGCACATCGGCGCCGGCTTCTCTCAGAACATCCACCACTTCCAGAACACTTCCGCCGGTGGAGATCAGATCCTCCACAACTACGACTTTCTGCCCGGGTTCCAGTCTTCCTTCGATCTGGTTTTTGCGGCCATGGTCCTTGGCGCCGGAGCGGACATAACCCATGGGCATTCCCAGAATGTGGGCTGTGATGGCGGCATGGGCGATCCCCGCGGTAGAGGTTCCCATCAGCACTTCTGCCTCAGGGTATTCCGTGCGGATCAGCTCCGCCAGGCCATTTTCCACATGGTCCCTTACCTCCGGGGCGGTCAGGGTCAGCCGGTTGTCGCAATATACCGGGCTCTTGATCCCGCTTGCCCAGGTAAACGGTTCATCCGGCCGGAAAAATACCGCCCGGATCGCCAGAAGGTCTTTTGCGATCTGTTTTCTTCTATCCATTTGGTCATCTCCTTTATAAATGCTATTTGATGCCTCGC
>JAFRKZ010000079.1 GCA_017431485.1 Parasporobacterium sp.
AAGATGATATCATGGACACCTTGGATATGGCCAATGACTATGTCAACGGGGAATGGGATGATTTCAAGCAGAAATACAAAGATACTCTGGATCCCAATGTTCTGAAATTCCTGGAGACCAATCTGGCTCACAGAGCGGAATACAAGGGAGTCCCGATCAACCGAGACGGTAAGGTAAGGCTGCGTGACGGACGGACAGGAGAATATTTTGACGCTCCGGTCACCATCGGACACATGCATTACCTGAAACTCCATCACCTGGTAGACGACAAGATCCACGCCCGTTCCACGGGACCGTACTCCCTGGTGACCCAGCAGCCGCTGGGCGGCAAGGCGCAGTTCGGCGGACAGCGTTTCGGTGAAATGGAAGTCTGGGCCCTCGAGGCATATGGCGCTTCCTACACACTGCAGGAGATCCTGACCGTGAAATCCGACGATGTGGTCGGCCGTGTGAAGACCTACGAAGCGATCATCAAGGGCGAGAACATTCCGGAAGCAGGTACGCCGGAATCCTTCAAAGTACTTGTGAAGGAACTGCAGTCCCTGGCACTTGATATCAAGGTGCTCGACGAGGATGATCAGGAGATCAAGATGCTGGAGTCCGTGGATTACGGCGAGACCAACATCAATGCGATCCTGTCGGGATCAAGCTTCTCCAGGAGCAAGGAGAATTTCGGCAGCGCCGGATTTTCACTTTCCCAGTATGATGAGATCAAAGGGCAGGCAGAAAACATCATCGAGGATGCATATACCAATGATAATTATGTAGACGATGATTTTGCGGATGATGAAGAGTAGGAGGACAGAAGATGACACCTATTACGAAAGAAGGATACGCGTCAATGACGTTCGATAAGATCAGAATCGGCCTGGCCAGCCCCGACAAGATCAGGGAATGGTCCCACGGTGAGGTCACCAAGCCGGAGACGATCAACTACCGGACCCTGAAGCCGGAAAAAGACGGTCTCTTCTGTGAGAGGATCTTCGGACCCAGCAAGGACTGGGAATGTCATTGCGGAAAATACAAAAAGATCAGATTCAAGGGAATGGTCTGCGACCGCTGCGGCGTCGAAGTGACCAAGGCTTCTGTCCGTCGTGAGCGGATGGGCAGCATCGAGCTGGCAGCCCCGGTTTCCCACATCTGGTATTTCAAGGGGATCCCGTCCCGTATGGGCCTCATACTGGATATGTCTCCGAAGGTACTGGAGAAAGTCCTTTATTTTGCAAACTATATCGTACTGGATCCGGGCGAGACCAGTCTGGAATACAAGCAGATCCTGACTGAAAAGGACCTGCAGGACGCCAGGGAAGAGTACGGCGATCTGTTCCGCACTGCCAGGATCGGCATGGGCGCGGAAGCGATCGATGAGATCCTTTCCTCCATCGATGTGGAGCAGCTGGGAGATGAATTAAGGGAAGCACTGGATACCGCTACCGGCCAGAAGAAGGCCAAGATCATCAAGAGACTGGAAGTTGTCGAAGCGTTCCGCAAATCCGGCAACCGTCCGGAATGGATGATCCTGAAGGTCATCCCGGTGATCCCGCCCGATCTGAGACCTATGGTACAGCTGGACGGCGGCAGGTTCGCCACCTCTGACCTGAACGATCTGTACAGAAGGATCATCAACCGCAACAACCGTCTGCGCCGTCTTCTGGATCTTGGCGCACCGGAGATCATTGTCAGAAATGAAAAGAGAATGCTGCAGGAAGCAGTGGACGCGCTGATCGACAACGGCAGAAGAGGCCGTCCGGTCACAGGACCGGGCAACCGTTCCCTGAAATCGCTTTCCGATATGCTGAAAGGAAAGCAGGGACGTTTCCGTCAGAACCTGCTGGGCAAGCGTGTTGACTATTCCGGACGTTCCGTTATCGTGGTCGGTCCCGAACTGAAGATCTATCAGTGCGGTCTTCCGAAGGAAATGGCAGTAGAACTGTTCAAGCCCTTCGTTATGAAGAAGCTCTGTGATTATGAAAAAGCCAACAATATCAAGCAGGCCAAGAAGATGGTCGAGAAGCTCCAGAACGAAGTCTGGGATGTGCTGGAGGAGGTTATCCAGGAGCATCCTGTCATGCTGAACCGTGCACCTACGCTGCACAGACTGGGCATCCAGGCATTTGAGCCTAAGCTGGTGGAAGGCCGTGCGATCCGTCTGCACCCGCTGGTATGTACCGCTTACAACGCCGACTTCGACGGCGACCAGATGGCAGCTCATCTGCCGCTGTCCGCAGAAGCACAGGCAGAATGCCGGTTCCTGATGCTGTCTCCGAACAACCTGCTGAAGCCCTCTGACGGCGCGCCTGTGGCAGTTCCGTCTCAGGATATGGTCCTTGGTATCTACTACCTGACCCAGCAGCGTGACGGCGAGATTGGCGAGGGCAGAGCCTTCAAGAGCCTGAACGAAGCGATCATGGCCTATGAAAACCATCAGATCACTCTGCAGAGCAAGATCAAAGTACGTATCGTCAGAAAGATGCCGGACGGAAGAGAGATCAAGGGCGTGATCGACACTTCCCTGGGACGTCTCCTGTTCAACGAGATCATCCCGCAGGATCTGGGCTTTGTGACACGTGTGACGGATGAAGATTATCTGAAACTGGAGATCGACGAGCTGGTCAAGAAGAAAACTCTGAAGAAGATCCTGGAGAAGGTCATCAACATCCATGGCGCGACAGTGACCGCGGAAGTGCTCGACAACATCAAGAGCATGGGTTACAAGTACGCGACCAAGGCCGCATTTACCGTATCCATCGCGGATATGACCGTTCCGGAAGAAAAGAAAGACATCATCAGAAACGCCGAGGAAACGGTGGAGCTGATCCAGGAAGACTTCCGTATGGGTCTTGTGACCGACGAAGAACGTTACAAATCTGTAGTTTCTGTATGGGAGAAAGCAGATAAAGAAGTGTCCGAAGTGCTGATGAACACGATGGACAGATACAACAACATTTACATGATGGCTGACTCCGGCGCCCGTGGTTCCGAACAGCAGATCAAACAGCTGGCCGGTATGCGTGGTCTGATGGCAGATACGACAGGACGTACCATCGAACTTCCGATCAAGTCCAACTTCCGTGAAGGTCTTGACGTTCTGGAGTACTTCATCTCCGCACACGGCGCCCGTAAGGGTCTGTCCGATACAGCCCTTCGTACCGCTGACTCCGGTTACCTGACCAGACGTCTTGTCGACGTTTCCCAGGAACTGATCATCAACCAGCTGGATTGCTGCGAGGATGATCCGGACGATATCCCGTTCATGGAAGTATCCCAGTTCATGTACGGCAAGGAAGAAGTGGAGTCCCTCAGAGAGAGGATCATGGGCCGCTATGCCGCAGTGGATATCGTGGATGAGCAGGGCAACGTGATCGTGAAGAAGAACCACATGATCACTCCGACCAGAGCTGACAAGGTGATCGCAGCGGGCATCAAGGATGTGAAGATCCGTACCGCTCTTACCTGCCGCAGCGAAACAGGTATCTGCTCCAAGTGCTACGGTGCCAACATGGCAACGGGCCAGGCGGTACAGGTCGGTGAGGCTGTCGGTATCATCGCCGCTCAGTCCATCGGTGAGCCGGGTACGCAGCTGACCATGAGAACCTTCCACACCGGCGGTGTTGCAGGTGACGATATCACACAGGGTCTTCCCCGTGTCGAGGAGCTTTTCGAAGCCCGTAAGCCGAAGGGCGTTGCCATCGTATCTGATTTTGAAGGCGATGCGGAAGTACATCTGAACAAGAATAAACGTGAGATCGTTGTGACAGCAGAGGACGGACGGGAAAAGACCTATCTGATCCCCTACGGCTCCACGACCAAGTTCCAGGAGGGACAGGTTGTTCATGTCAAAGCCTGCGAACGTCTGACAGAAGGCCCGATCAACCCGCACGATATCCTGCGCATCCTGGATGTCAAAGCCGTTCAGGACTACATCATGAAGGAAGTACAGCGTGTGTACCGTATCCAGGGCGTTGAGATCAACGACAAGCACATCGAAGTGATCGTAAGACAGATGCTGAAGAAGATCCGGATCGAAGAAGTGGGAGATTCCTATTTCCTGCACGGGACAACGGTCAATGTGACCGAGTTTGACAAGGTCAACAAGCAGCTTCTTGCAGAAGGCAAAGAGCCCGCGACCGGCAAGCAGATCATTCTCGGTATCACCAAGGCCTCCCTGGCGACCAACTCCTTCCTGTCTGCTGCATCCTTCCAGGAGACCACCAAGGTCCTGACGGAAGCAGCGATCAACGGCAAGGTAGATCCGCTGATCGGCCTGAAGGAAAATGTCATCATCGGTAAGCTGATCCCTGCAGGAACCGGTATGAAGCGTTACAGAAATGTGAAGCTCAACACGGATGAAATGATCGCGCAGGCGCAGCAGCAGAAGGAAGAAGCTGCACCGGCCAGTGAGGATCTGCCTCTGGGAGACGACCTGATGGAAGAGGATATTCCGGCAGTGGACGAGACCGACGAGTTCGAGGATGAGCAGGACTTCGTAGCCGATGAAGATGTGGCAGAAGAAGTGACGGAAGAAGAGTAAAATCAGTTTTCCGACCTTTGGTCGGCTGGTGGTCGGTCTTTGGCTGGCCTTTGGTCGGCGGTGCCTGCATCAAATGCGGCGCTGTGCATGATTTTTGTAAAGTGCCTGCATCGAATGCGGCGCTATGCATGATTTTTTGTAATTTATTTGAGGGTATGCATGATTTCACTCCCAAAACGGGGTCAAAATCATGCATACCCTCGATTCTGTTGCAGCACATTTGAAATAATCATGCATAGCATCGGTTTTGTTACAGAAAATCCGAAAAAATCATGCATGGCTTCGATTTTGATGCAGCCTCTTCTTTAGTGAAATAGAAACACAGAATAGACATCAAAAAGATACACTTTGTTCACATTCGATAATTGTTTTCAAAAAATGCTTGTGCTAGAATATTTTAGATTGTCGTATTGTCGAGAACTATCATAAAATTAAGCTTTTACATAGATTATCGGGGTAGGAAAATGACTGAGCCGAAGGGCAGAAAAGAGAAGAATAAAACAGGAAAGAGCAAGGGGCTGCAGGCAGGATCTGCGGTCCTGCTGATCGTTCTGGGGCTGGCAGCGGTGCTGCTGAGCGGATGTACGATCAGCGACGCCGTGAATCCTCTTGCGGCGTATTTCGGACGGGACGCCTCTTCAGAAGAAGAGACAGCCCATGTTTCCATAGAAGATATGCTGACCACATCCTGGGTGAAGGATGCGGAAGGCAGAGCAGCCGTAAATGCAAACGGAGAGCCGCTGACCGTCATGGCGATTTATGAGACGGCAACGGGCGGGGAACCGAGGATCAATTCCGACGGTGAACTGGAGACGTATCCTCTGGGAGAAGTCGTCACCTATGCGCCGGGCAGCGTTTCGGTCCTTCCGGACGGCACTGCCGAGACATATGCTGGCGGAGAGCAGGTCACGAATGTTCTGGGACTTCCGATGAAGGACGATAACGGGGATATCATGACCAGGGCAGCCGGCGAATATGTGACTCACGGAGCAGATGATATCGTTTACGATGAAAACGGCGAAAAGGTCCATTACAGCGGAGAGCAGATGACCTATGCAGCCGGCGAGAATAAATACGATACCAACGGCGAACGGGAGACCAGGCCGATCATCGTTCATCATGAGAGCAATGGTGAAGTGATGACCGATGCATCCGGCGAGATCAGGATCGGCGATATCGAGATCATGACCGATGCGTCCGGAGCTCCGAAGCTGGAAGCGGACGGTGAGGTCGCTACAAAGCAGCTGGATCCGATCGCACCGGAGAAAAAGGTTGATACGCCGCTGGAAGAAGGACAGTATTACATCAACAATATCACTTCCAACTACGTGTTCTTTGCAGCACCGGAAGTGCAGGCCGAGGATATCAACCTGGTTGCGGATGAAGATATCAATCCCATCACATACTGGGGTGAGAACGGCAGCGGAACGGTTAAGAACCTGCAGCTGGAGATCATCGGCGAGACCCTGCCGTATTTTGAAGTCAATTATGACCTGGAAGGCTATGCCTACTTCACCTTGCAGGGGACCAATGAAGTGCTGACGCTGGCAGGGGACCTTCGAAACGGCGTCAATGTCATGCCGAAGGAAGAAGTAGTGACGGATTATGAACAGTACAAGTACTGGGAGGATCCTGTATATACCGTGGCAGACAACCAGAAATGGATCATCAAGGACGAAGGGAACGGCAATTACTCGATCCGCAGCTACCTGGATGAAAATTATGCTATGACGGTAGATGATGCGTTCGGCACCCAGTATGCCAATATCATGATGTGGACCTATGACGGACGGGATCTGCAGAAGTTCCATTTCGGCCAGGAACAGTCCATCGAAAAATATTTCGAGCCCGGCACCTATTACATCAGCTCCGGCCTCAGCAACTGGATGATGATGAGCATCGGCGATGACAATTTCTGGGAAGGCGACGCCCTGTACCTGTACCGCTCCGATCAGGGCAACGGCCAGGCATGGAATATCACCTATGACAAATATGGATTTGCCATCATCAAACATGCTGACTCGGATCTGGCGTTGTCTGTCGAAGGCAGCTACGCGGCAAACGACCAGGCGATCATCCAGATGCCCTACGACGGCGGAAACTGGCAGAAGTGGATCATCGCTCCGCACAAGCACGGCGGTTATTATATCCGGAGCGCCCTGAATGTCTCCGTTGTCATGGACCTGTCAGATGGGCAGGCCAGAAATAATCGTTCCATCAAGATGCACTGGAACAACGATACCTTTGCGGAGTCCTGGAACTTCCATAAAGAAGAGATCCCGGATGCGTATGCTTATGAGTCCATGGATGAATATGCGCAGAACTTCTCCTCCGAGACGGAGTACCTGATCCTGATCAACCAGTGGTGGAATAAAGTTGCTGTTTACAAGGGAAAACAAGGAGCCTGGGAAAACATCTTCTACTGGGACTGCGTGACCGGCAAGCCGGAGACGCCGACCGTTACAGGTGAGTTTTCCATTTATGCCAAGAGCCCGTCCTTTGACGGCAACATGGATACACCGGTCTGGTATACCTGCTACTATGCATCCATGTGGTATCCGGAATACTTCTTCCACAGCATCATTTACTACCAGGGAACCTGGGATATCATGGATGCTTCCATGGGATACAATGCATCCCACGGATGTGTGAGACTGTACACGGACAACGCCCAGTGGATCTATGACAATGTACCGCTGAATACCAAGGTGGTTTCCTACTAAAGAAAGAGAGAAGACTATGGAAGAACTGCTCAGAATACTGGATGAGATCGATCCTTCGATCGATTATGCCAATGTCACCGACCTGATCGACGGCAAGCGGTTGGATTCGTTTGAGATCGTGACCCTGGTCACGGAGATCTCCGATGCGTTCGGGATCGAGGTGACTGCGAAATGGATGGAAGCCGAGAACTTCAACTCGGTGGACGCCATCTGGAACATGATCCAGAAGATCAAAGAAGAAGACTGAACAAAACGAGGGGGATGCCAAAGAGGTATCCCTTTTGGTTTCCAGGGGATTATTCTTATTATCGCCGTCTACTGGTTTTGAGGAGGGTGGACTATCCTTGTTTCTGCCGGCTGTTGGTTTTGAGGAGGGGCGGCTATCCTTGTTTTTGCCATGTGTTGCTTTTAAGAAGGGGCGACTATTCTTAATTCTGTCGAAAGCTGATTTTGAGAGTAGTCAACTATCCTTAATTTTGCCAGATAAAGATTTTGAGAATAGTCGGGTATTCTTAAATGCGTTCTAAGCTGATTCTAAGAATAGTCAGGTATTCTTAAATCCGCAATGAGCTGATTTTGAGAGTAGTCAACTATTCTTATTTTTGCCAAATGTTGAATTTGCGTATAGTCGACTATTCCTATTTTCATCGAGCGCTGAATTTACGAATAGTCAGCTATTCTCAATTCAATCAGAACACCTCTTTAGCGCAGCAATAACCAGGGCTGCAGCAATAACCAGGGCTGCAGGCAATAACCAGGGCTGCAGGCGATAAGATTGACAAATCAGCCTAAAAATGAGAAAATTAACAAATATTTAATAATAGTAAAAGAAATGTAACAATAAAAAGCATACATGCCAGAGAGCAATATTCGAGGGATCATATATGAAACAGTTTAAAAAATGGGTAGCTGCAGCGGTATTTACAGCCCTGGTGTTTACAGCAGTCATACTGCCGGCCGGAGAAGCGTTGGCGTATGTTTTGCCGGACAGCAATCTGTCTTACGGAATGACGGGTGAGGCTGTCCTTTCCCTGCAGCAGGCTCTTCAGGAACAGGGATATCTGGAAGCGACGCCGGACGGGATCTTCGGAAACCTTACAAAAGAAGCGCTGCTTTCTTTTCAGACAGACGCCGGGATCGGCGCTGATGCGATAGCAGGACCGGTGACATTGTCCGCACTATACGGAATCTCAGCCGATGAGATCCGCAGCTATTTCGGCGCTTCCGGCAGCAATGGCAGCACCAATTCCAGTACCGATTCAAGCAGTAATGCAAGCAGTAATACCGATAACAGCAATACACAAACTGCCAGGCCTACCCTGTACAAGGGAAAGAGCGGGGACGATGTTCTGGAGCTCCAGGAAAAACTGCGGGATCTGAACTATCTGAGTGCAACACCGGACGGAATCTTCGGACGTTATACAGAAGCTGCTGTGCTCGCCTTCCAGAATGCGAACGGGTTGACGGCTGACGGGATCGTAGGACGTTATACCTGGGCCGCCCTGGAAAATGCGGCGCCTGCATCAACGGCTGCTGCTCCGGGCAACACCTCTTCTTCCGATCAGAATACATCGAACAGTACCGATAACAATACCGGCACCAGCGCCAGCACCGTGAGAAACCTGTCAAAGGGCATGGACGGTGATGATGTCAAAGCCCTGCAGGAAATGCTGGTACGACTGGGGTATCTGCAGGTAAATCCGGACGGGATCTTCGGTGACTACACGCGCTCTGCTGTGATCGCTTTCCAGCAGAAAGCCGCGATCGGAACTGATGGGATCGCAGGTCCCATTACCATGGCAGCGCTGAACAAAGCCCTGTCAACCGGAAATGCCGGCAGCACACAGAGCGGCGATACCGCCAATACCTCAAACAGCGCCCCCGCCAATACAGCAAACAGTAATACAGATACCACCCAGAGCGGCAATCCCGGTAATACAGACATACTGACCAGGAATATGTCCCGCGGCATGAGTGGAGACGACATCAAAGCGCTGCAGGAAAAGCTGAAGACACTGGAATACCTGAAAGTGACGCCGGACGGGATCTTCGGAAATTATACCTATCAGGCTGTCATTGCGTTCCAGAAAGACCATAACATCGGACAGGACGGCGTAGTGGGTCCTGTCACCATGAAAGCACTGAATAACAGCCTCTCATCGGGCGAGAGGGCGCCGCAGGAGCCGGAAACTCCGGCAGAGCCCCAGGTGCCTGCAGATGTGGAACCTGATTTTACCGGTTTCCGCACCGTCGGAAATAACACCTGGTATTTCATCAACGGCCATGTGGATACGTCCAAGACATGTCTGGTACGGACTACTTTTGACGGGTCCTCCGGCTGGTGGTATGTGAGAGAAGGAAAGGTCTTGAATTTCATCAATCCGCCGACACTGACCGGTATCTCCAATGCGCCTGACGGCGTGGAGTTCAACTGGAATGTGCAGGAAGGTGTTCAGGCCTACCGGGTCTACTGGCTGAACAGTGCGGGAGAATGGAAATTCCTGGCGGATACGACAGATAATTATTATGTCGACACCGATGTGGAATCCGGCAACCGGTATTCCTATACGGTACGGGCGATCTCCAAAGACGGCAAGGTCAACCTCAGTGGTTACGACGACAACGGGATCTCCTTTACCTATACTTATCAGTATGACCGTTATAATGCTTCCGTTCCCGGAACCATTACGAAAGAGATGCTGGAGAAGGAAGCGAAAGACCTGGGATATGATGAAAATGAGATCACCGCAATGGTAGCCTGGGTGGAAGGAGAAGCCTATCACAAGCTTGGGGAACCATATCTGACGTATCTGAGCGCTTGCGTCATCATCAACGGGATCAACGACAACTACTATGGAAGAGGCGAAGCTGTCCTGAAGAAGATCGAGACATGGGGCAGTTACTATACGGTCGAGAAACAAAAAGCCCGGTATGCAGCAGCTTCCGCGGAAGCCCTGCGAGCCGTCTATATGGCGCTCAAATATCCAACCCCGGGAATCCATCACTGCAGGGGCGCTTATGTCAAGCCTTCGAACTGCTTCTATGATTCCAACCTGTTCATACAGGGGCAGGATATCTACGTCTGGTAAAATATAAAGAAAAAGAATGCCGGGAAACCGGCAGATCATAAAAAGATCACCCGTTTGTAAGTTACAGACGGGTGATCTTTTTCGGGTATTCGATCTTCGGATTAAAGGACAGTCCCTTGAACAGGTTCCGGTATATGACCCCGAGCCGCTTCAGCTTGTGGTCCCGGGATTTGGTGAGGACTTTCAGGGTATTATATCCGATCACCACCAGATAATAGCAAAAGCCCTTCAGGCCATACTGGCGGTACATGTAATTTTCGTTGCGAAACGCGTAGTTGTAGCGGTCGATCCGCTCGGCATCGTCCATGGCCAGGTTGGTGCCTTCATTATTTTTGATCTGGTGCATGATCCGGCTGGCGCTCACCACATAGGCGGGAAGACCGTGCTTTAATGTGATCCTGCGGGTAAATTCGATGTCGTCGCACCAGATGAAAAACTCCCGGATGGGAAGCCCCACCTGACAGATCACCTTGGTAGGAAACAGAGCAGAGACAAAGGTGGCAGACTGGATGCGGACCAGATCCCTGGAAAGATCCGATTCCAGGAGATGCCGCTCGCTGCGTTTTTTGGGCGTCGGGTATTTGCGCTGCCAGTTCATGCGGCACAAAGATCCGTCCTTCCACAAAACAGCACTGGCGAGGAATCCGAAGTCGCCCAGGCGAAGGGCTTCCTGCATGAGCTTTTCCAGGCAGTCCGGCTCCGCAAAGGCGTCGTCGTCCATGACCCAGGCATAGGTATAGCCCATCTCCACGCTGCGGCGCATCCCGTAGTTGAAACCGCCCGCGCCGCCCAGGTTGGCACCGGTGTTTTCATAGATCACATGGTGCATGGAGTTTTCATCCCAGAGCATGGTGGCGGTAATGGCTACGGTATCAGCTTTCGGTTCCTGTTCCGTCTCCGGACGTTCTCCCTTGATGATCTGCCGGGCTTCCTTGCTGTTCAGGCCGGCCGCCCAGGCGCGGGTGCCGTCGGTGCTGGCGTTGTCCACGATCAGGATATCGCAGGGGAAGGTCTGGGCTTTGAGGCACTCGACGCAGGTCTTCAGCATTTCCAGCCGATTATAAGTTACAATGATCGCTAATACATTATTCATGCTATCCATTATAGAGGAAAGATGTGAAAATTCAAAGAACATATCTTGTAGGATCTGTTAAAAAAGAGATGTAAATGCGGTTGCATATCGACTCGATTTTTATTACAATAATTCTGTTATGGCCTTGACAAGTCTGAAATTCTTCGCCTTTGCGGCGGTTCTTATTATATTGTATTTTGTCGTACCCAAAAAGTTTCAGTGGTGGGTACTGCTGGCAGGAAGTTTATTTTTCTATCTGATGACCGGATGGAAGAATATTTTTTATATCCTTTTTACTTCTGCCTCAACGTACGGGGCTGCCCGATGGATCGAACATGTTTCCCATAACAAGCAGATCGAAAAGCAGAAACGAAAGCTTCGAAAACGGCTGATCCTGACGGTCACGCTGCTATTGAATTTCGGGCTTTTAGGCTTCTTTAAATATCTGAACTTTTTCATCGAACAGCTGAACCGGATCCTCCGGGCAGGCGGCGCAGATCCCATGGGCTATGTGAGCCTGGTGGTCCCGCTGGGCATCAGCTTCTATACCTTCCAGACCATGGGATATCTCATCGATGTGTACTGGGAGAAAACGGAGGCGCAGAAGAACTATCCGAAACTTCTCTTATTTACCAGTTTCTTCCCACAGATCATCCAGGGCCCTATCAGTGATTACCGGCAGCTGAGCCGGGAACTGTATGCAGAACACCGGTTTTCGTATGACCGCTTCGCCCGGGGCGTACAGCGTTTCGCCTGGGGCTTTCTGAAGAAAGCCGTGTGCGCTGACGTGGCGGCGCACTGTGTAAAGGTTATTTTTACATATTATGATATGTATTACGGGGCGGCTGTCCTGATCGGCGTCTTTCTGTACAGCATCAATATCTACGCGGACTTTTCCGGTTATATGGATATGGTCTGCGGCCTGTGCGAAGTGCTGGGGATCAAGCTGGCGGAGAACTTTGAACGCCCGTATTTTTCCAAATCGATCGCAGAGTACTGGCGCAGGTGGCACATCACCCTGGGCGCATGGTTTAAGAACTATATCTATTATCCTATCGCCATGTCCAAGACCTCCCGGAAGATCGCCAAGTCCATCAAGGCAAAAGCCGGGAAGCGGATCGGAGACGCCGTGCCTTCCACCATCGCTTTGATCGTGACCTGGTTTGTAACCGGCCTGTGGCATGGCGCTACCTGGGCTTATATCGTCTGGGGACTGGTGAACGGATTCTTCCTGATCCTGCAGGTGTGGCTGGATCCTTTCTACGCCTGGTGCCGGAAGAAGCTTCATGTGAAGGAAACGGGATGGCCGTGGAAACTGTTTACCGTTGCCAGGACCTTTGCCCTGATCTCCTTCATCAAGGTGCTGCCGGAAGTAGGGTCATTAAGTGACGGATGGAATCTGATCCGCAGCATTTTTGTGGGTTGGTTCTTCCCTTGGGATTTTAAAGGCTGGTTTCCCTATAGCGGGGATATGATCAATCTGTGTTTTATGGCAGCCATGATCGTGCTGATCTTTGTCACGGATCTGATCCAGAGAAAACGTCCTGTCAGGGATTATTTCAACAGACTGCCCATGATCGTGCGGATCGCTTTGGTAGCGCTGGCGTTTGTCATCGCCATCAGCTTCGGCGTACGGACGGACAGCGGTGATTTCATGTACGCGAATTTCTGATAACAGCGGAGAAAATGCTGTAACAGTATAGAATGAACGAAGAAAAAAAGACCAGAAAGAAAATACCGGATCCCCTGAAAGCCGTGATTGCCGTGGCTCTGTTCTTTGTGTGCGCTGCGGTCATGATCGGGATCATCGTATTGCCGGATGAACTGGCAAAGGCACAGGATTTCGATACGGTGATCATAGGCAGCTCATTGGGAAAATGGGGGATCAATGCATCTGTCCTTACCGAGGAAACGGATCATAAGGCGATCAATCTGTCTACGGGACCGGCTGCCATGGCAGGGCGTTATGACGCCCTGGAAGGAGCATTAAAGCGTTATACGCCGGATATCGTGCTTCTGGAAGTCTGTTTTGAGTCCTGTACTGCAGGAGAACTTGCCGGCTGGTCAACCAACAATACCGCCTGGCTTGTTTCCCGGATGGTAACTCCGGATACAGCGGTTCGTTATATGGTCTCTGATGCGAAGATCCCGTGGTATGATTATAATATTGTCTGGGGTGCGGAAGCAGACGCCTCCTATAATGCATGGAATCATATCCTGCATGGGAATTTTGATTCTTATAAACAGTATGCGGGAAGCGGATATGCGGAAGAAACCAGTAATCTAATGGAATATCCTGAAGAGGTCATTAAAAAAGCGCAAAAAGAGACTTATAAAGAGAAAAATATCAACAAGAATCTGGAGATTCTGAAGCAGATGCTGCTTCTTTGTAAAACATATAACGCCCGGCCGATCCTGGTCTCCATACCGACGTCGGAACTGTATCGGTATTATAACGCCTGTCTTGACCGCTTTTGGGAAGAATTAACCGGGATCGCGCAAGAGTATGACTGTGAATTCTATGATTTTAATCTATACAAAGGCATGCAGAACATGCTGAACGACAGCACTTCTTTCCGTGATCTGACCCATCTGAACGGGGAAAGCTCCCTGAAGTTTTCGGAACTACTGGCCAGGGAGGTCCTGGCAAAAGACCGGGAGGATGTGACCGTCTTGGAAGATTTCTATGAAAACTATGAAGATTACCGGAAACATTCTGTTTACAGTATGATACGTATATATTGATCTCAACGGAGTATGATTATGAAAAAAACAGGAAAAACAACAGGCAACATCCGGCGGAAACTGAGCCGGAAAGTAATGGCAGCGCTTCTGGCGGTCATGTGCATCGGCCTTCTGTTCACACAGATCGCCACGGCTGATGAAGCAGATGTAGAGAGCGAACAGGAAGCAGTCGCCGAAGATACCTTTGTGGTTGATGAAACGACAGAACCGACTGCAGAGGAGATAGTTCCGGAAATCCCGGAGGAGACGCCGGAAGAAGCGCCGCAGGAGCCGTCTGAGGAAGTGGCGCCGGAAGAGGAGCCGGAAGAAGCACCGCAGGCTTCTGAAGAAGCCACCATCGTGATCGCCGAGCAGATCGAAGATGTGGAAGAGGTCGTTTCGGAGGATACTGCAGACCCTGTCATAGCAGACCCTGTTTCTGTAGAACCTGCTGCTGAGCCGGAAATCCCGGAGACAGAACCTGCTGCGGAAGTTAAGACCCCGGCAGAAGAACCGACAGAAGCAGCGGAGGTGGAAGAGAAGCTGGAAGATGCCGAGACGGAAGAACTGGACAGCCAGAATGACAGAGATGTCCTGTCCTACGGTATGACCGGCGAGGATGTCCTGAAGATGCAGACAGCGTTGAAAGAACTGGGCTATCTCGGCGCAACGCCGGATGGGATCTTCGGCGGACAGTCCCTGATGGCAGTAAAAAGGTTCCAGCTGTTCAACGGGCTTGCGATCACGGGAGAAGCGGACAGCACCACGCTGACAACCTTGTATGAAGGTACTCCGGCAGCTTACCGGACCCTCTGGAAAGGTACCATCGGCACAGCCGTATACAACATCCAGAGTTACCTGTTTAACGCAGGGTTCCTTCCGGTGTATCCGGACGGCATCTTCGGCCGGTATTCCGAAGCGGCGGTAAAAGCCTACCAGGCACAGACAGGTCTGCCTTCTCCGGACGGCGGCGTCGGCAACTGGACCACCGCCCAGATGGCAGACAACCCGATGCAGTTTGAACCTCTTGGGTATGGATCCAATGGCAACGCCGTGAAAGTACTGCAGCAGCAGCTGAAAGATCTGGGATTCCTGAGTGTAACGCCGGACGGGATCTTCGGCGGATATTCCGACCGGGCAGTCAAGAAATTCCAGATGTATGCCGGACTTCCCATCAATGGTCTGGCTGACACAGACACCATTAATGCGATCTACAGAGGCGCGGCGCAGTTCAGCACCCTTTCCAAGGGATCCAGAGGAACAGCCGTTCTGGCACTGCAGAAGATGCTGGCAGATCTGGGATACCTTGGCGTGACGCCTGACGGCGTCTATGGAAACTATACTGTACAGGCAGTAAAGGCATTCCAGAAAGCCAACGGGATCGTACAGGACGGCGCCTGCGGCAGATACACCACAGAGGTATTGTTCCAGGATCCTGTCAGCGCAAGCGACTACAGCAAGACAGTCACCGTGGACTATGGCGGAACCTTTACGATCAAGACTGCATTGGGCAGTTCCGTGCTGGATCTGAAGGATGCTTCCGTCTATGACGGCGCCAACGTGCAGCTTTATACCGGCAATGACACCGGCGCCCAGAAATGGGTCATGCAAAGCGCCGGCGGGGAATACTACTACATCAGAAACCTCCGGTCCTGGAAGGTCCTGGATATGGTAGACGGAAATGTACAGCAGTCCGTACCGGACAGCAGCTCTGAGACGCAGAAATGGAAGATCGTGAAGCTGGAGGACGGAGGATTCCAGGTGATCAACGCCAACGGCATGTACCTGAGCGCTTCTTCCGACACCAGTGAGTCCAATGTCAGCGGCGTGCCGGAAAGCACGGGCCAGGGCGAAGTATGGTA
>JAFRKZ010000080.1 GCA_017431485.1 Parasporobacterium sp.
CTCTTCGCTTTGCCGATCATGCTGGCAACATTTCTGCAGTCTGTTTACGGGATCGTGGATATGATCATCGTAGGGCAGTATCTTGGATCGGTTTCATTGTCCGCTGTATCTGTCGGCGGGAATCTGATGAATCTGTTTTCCTTTGTGGCCATGGGCCTTTCCACCGGCGGAAATGTTGTTATCGGACAGTTCTTCGGGGCCGGAGATGACAGGAACCGAAAAGAAAGTACATCGACTACATTTGCGTTTCTTGTGATCGTCGGGATCTGTTTTGCACTGATCATCGTTATTCTTGCGCGTCCGTTTATGATACTTATGCAGGCACCGGCATTGGGCGAGGCAGCTTTATATCTGCGTATCTGCGGTGTCGGGAGTATCTTTATCTTCGGTTATAATGCATTGTGTGCGATCATCCGTGCAGTTGGAGATTCAAAAACGCCGCTTTTTATCATTATGGCAGCAGCAGTCGTTAACGTGGGTCTGGATTTCCTGCTGATCGGGGTTTTCCATCTTGGTGTAGAAGGAGCAGCCATAGCTACAGTGGCATCACAGTTCATCAGTTTTCTGATCGCACTTATCCATGTGCTGAAGGCGGCACATTTCTTCGGCTTTTCACTGAAAAATCTTAGGATCTATACGGATAAACTGAAGATGGTGCTTCGGATCGGGATCCCGAGTGCACTGGTATTCTGCATTAACGGGATCACGCATATGGTCAATATTTCTCTGATAAATACATTTGGCGTAGATGCTTCTGCCGGATGCGGCAGTGCCATCAAGATCTCGGATCTTTGTATCGGTTTTATCACATCGATGATGAACTCATCTGCCACCATGTGCGCGCAGTGTATCGGAGCCGGTAAATATGACAGGGTGAAACAAACGTTTCGCAGCTGCCTTCTCATTGACGGATGTATTGCCGCTTGTCTTGCTGCATTGATGTTTTTTGCTTCCGAATCTCTGATCCGGCTGTTCAATACGGAACCGGCCGTGGTAGAAGCAGGGGCATATTATCTGCGGATCGTGGCATTTCAGGTGCTGATCTATGTTATCTTTACTTCCCTTCATTCCGTAGCCACCGGAGCGGGTGATGCCAGACTGGTCATGTTTAATTCCATACTTGGAATGGCTTTACCCAGGGTGTTACTGTCGTTTCTCCTGTATCATCTGGTAGGCTTGGGAGGAATGGCTCTCTCCTGCGTGCTGGCACCCTTGTGCGCCGTTCCGGCAGGTCTTTGGTACTATTTGAAAAGAAAATGGAATCACAGGCTGATCGATACGAAGTGAATTATTAAAACGATTGCTGACTTCATATTTGGTTGTTATGCGAATGGCATATTTTATGGTATTCTTTCCCCGGAAGCAATTATTCTTTAATAGTGATCAACATTGTTTCTAAACTTATCATATGAATAGTTGCAACAAATCAAAAATGGAATTATCTGCATAAATAAGTGGGAGATTTGAAAGTGAAAAACGGCGGGAATGATACAAAAAGTAATTTTGGCAGAGGGTGGACAATTATTGGCTTTGCAGCTCTGCTGATGTTTATCAACGGGATCATTCACACAAACGGTATCAACATTCTGCTTAATATGATCAATGATATGAAAGGCTGGGAAGTCTCTGATATGCTGACCATTAATACGGTTGCAGGCATTATTGGTGTCTTATCGTCTTTTATTACCGGTAGGTTGATCATCAAATTCGGAGCTAAAAAAATCGGCGGTATTTATTTGATTGCAGGCGGCCTGATCATAATCTGGTTTGGATACTTAAACAGCCTGGCTGCATTCTTTATATGTATGACTATGCTTTGGATTTTCTCAGATGGTTATGGTCAGATGGTCCCCTTTACTTTAACAGCAAACTGGTTTCCACGTAAGAAAGGGCTGGCGCTTGGATGGTCCACAATGGGATATCCGATCTGTTCGATCCTGGCGGTACCGATCCTCTTATTCCTGATTGGAAATACCGGGTATTCGACCTGCTTCCTGATCATTGGCATTGTTCAAATCATTATTGGTATCGTAACCTTCTTTATGATCCACAACTATCCCGAGGAAGTGGGCATAGCTCCTGACAATGATCCAAACGGATTGGATGATCTTCAGAAGATGATTGAATATCGTAAAAACTACAGATCAAAACTGACAGTAAAGAAACTCTTAAAAGACCCAAATATGTGGAGTATTGCGATCATGATGGGACTGCTATGGATGAGCACGATTGGTATCGTATCGCAATTGATCCCACGTCTGATGGCAGGGGGATATGATCAGTCAGCAGCAACAAGATTCCTACAACTTTCATCTATCTGCGGCCTTTTCGGATCATATTTCTTCGGATGGCTGGATACCAAAATAGGAACCCGTAAGGCAACCATGATTTACTGCTGGTTTTATGTTGCGGCACTTTTGGTGCTTGCAATCAGTAACAGTGTACCTGCAACGATCTTTGTTTGTATCTTCGGAGGGCTTGGAACCGGTGCCATTTGCAATTTACTTCCCTCCTATATCGGAACGGTATATGGCAGAGACGATTTTGCAATCGCAAATGGTGTTATCTCACCGATCGCATCAATGATGCGCTGCTTAAACTTCCTGATCCTGGGATTGGCTCTCCGTATCAGCGGAAACTATACCCCAGCATATCTTATCTTTTGTGCCTTCTCTATAATTGCATCTATATTGGCTGTTCGGACAAAAAAAGAATTCACACCGGTATCCACTTGATTTCTACGCAAAAAAGTTCCCTAAAAGGTTCCCGAAACGGTTGATGCCACAAAACCTCCCTTCTTTACTGGATTTTTTAAAACGTCTTTTGTTCGAATCCCCTATGCTCCACTAATATCCGGGGAGGGATTATCCTAAGGGGGACCACACGAAGTGTGGTGGATTCCTTAGGATGCCTCAGCGGCGAGCGTATGAAAAGGAATGCAAAGCATTCCTTCTTCAAAGGCAGGGTCCCCGGATGCGTTCAGAAAAATGCGAAGCATTTTTACTACAGATTGAAACCTTGGAAAGCATTGGTTTTCCAGGGTTTTTAATTGCCCTCTCGCCGCCGGGGTGTTCTTAAAACGGCCCTTCTTGAAAAACAAGAACAGCATGTGTTCTTATTTTCGCCTTTTTTCTATATGAGAACGCAAAGCGTTCTTGTACGAGAAATTCCTGTATTTGAGAACAGCCAAAGCGTTCTTGATTTTCAGAAAATGCCAGTCTGAGAACGCTTTGCGTTCTTATTTGAAGAAAATCGGTGATTTGAGAACGCATGGGCTGTTCTCAAATATGGAAAATCGCTGTGTAAGAACGCTTCGCGTTCTCGTATATGAAAAACCATGATCTGAGAACACCCAGGCATGGCAGGATGGTTCACAAGACAGCGAACAGCACCGTAAAAATCAAATATTGTCATTCCGAATACCCATTATACAGCCACATGTCCAGGTGAACGCCGCATTTGCTGCACACAATGACTTCTCCGCCCGGCCAGATCTCGGATGTCCATTCATGATCGCAGCTTTCATAGATGGGCCGCTCCTTATCGTTAAACAGCATGGGGTCATAATCCACCTGCAGAGCGTCCGTATCGTGGTCTTTCAAAAGAGACCAGTCCGGATCTTCCTGGTCTCTCAGTCGGTACAGGTCCGGATCCTCCGGTTCTTCGTCCATGGAAATGTCAGTTAATATGTCATCATTATTCACGTCCTGTGTAATCTCAGGGGAAATTTCATCATTAAAAGCAACCTCAGTGAAAGAGCTATCTGAAAAGGCTTCTTCAGTGATCTCCGCTGCAGCCTGGATATCCGCATCGTCGAAGACCGCGAGATCAGAAGCTGCGGCATCGGCAACCCGCATGACAGGCTGTTCGATATTGTCTGTTTCCATATCGGCGGAACCCTCTACCGGATCCGGCAGGATCAGGCCATTCGTATCAGATATTACTAGTTCAGGAATCGCCGTTTCTTCCGTCGTTTTTTCTGCGGATAATTCCGGGGAGGTTTCTGCTGCCCCGTTGGAAACGATCTGCATTATCTTTGATGCTTCTTCATTCCCGTTGAAGAGGCTAGCTGCGCAGATCACGAGCACGCCGATCAGGAGGGCAGTTGCAATGGACGCGGCAACGGCTATTTTCCCAGCATGTCTGCTCTTTCCCGGATCCCGCTCTGCTGCAGAAAGGATCCGATCCTTCAATCCCAACGGAGCATTTATATTTTCGTATTCACGATAGAGTTTTTTAAAATCCTTATGGTTCATGACAGATCTCCCAATTCCTTTTTCAGTTTTTGACGTGCCCGCATCAGCTGTGTCTGGACCGCTGTTTCCGAACGATGCAGAATGGCAGCAATCTCCCTGACCGGATACTCTTCAAAATAATACAGATAGAGGACCTGGCGGTATTTCAGGGCCAGATGCTCCAGCGCCTGGTGCAGATACAGAAAATCTTTCTGCACAAAAGAAGGCTCCTGATACAGTTCCGTCAAAGGAACCATCTCTTTCTTTCCCCAATGCCGGAGAAGATTCTTTCCGGCATTGACGGCCACCCGGATCAGCCAGCGCTTTGCGTCTTCGTCTGTGGCAAATGCGTGGCGGCAGCGCCACAGCTTCAGGAAGGTTTCCTGGGTCAGATCTTCCGCATCTTCCCGGGAATGACATGCATGAATGGCAATCCTGTAAACACAGTCGGTATATTTGATTGTCAGTCGTTCAAAATCGTGTTTCGTCATACAGTTTGGTACATCTTCTGAAAAGGCCTTTCATCAGGATAAACACCTGTCCGGTCTAAAATATCACAAAAAGTGACAAAGGGACGGTTCTTTTGTCATCTTTTTTGAAAATTTCTGTAACATTTTGACCTTCTGAATCGATATAATAATAGGTGATCACCTATCAGGAATCCGCAGAGATACAAAAAACAGTTTGAAGTCATGATACAGCGGTTTGAGGTGCTGCTTTGGACAGGACAGAATTTACCAGGCTAACAACAGAATATCTGCCGGCCGTCTATAAGACAGCTCTCTGCAATTGCAGGAACACGCAGGATGCAGAGGATATTGTGCAGGAAACATTCTGTGCCCTGCTTAACTCCGGACAATCATTTCCGGATGATGAATCCGTGAAGCGCTGGCTCCTCAGAGTCGCTGTCAACAAATCCAGGGACCTGTTCCGGTCAGCCTGGAGAAGGAAAACGGTTTCCCTGGAAGAAGCTGCCGATGCAGCAGATGGGTCTGCACCAATGTCATCAGAAGAAACGGACTTGTTCCGGGCATTGCAGCAGCTCCCTATAAAAGACCGAAATGTTCTGCACCTTTTCTATTACGAAGAGTACAGTACCGGGGAGATCGCACAGATCCTGCAGATCTCAGAAGGCACGGTCCGGACCAGGTTATCCCGTGCCAGGAAGAAACTGCAGCAGATCTTAAAGGAGGCTTGATGGGAAATGAATGATCCGATGAAGCAGAATTACAAAAATACATTTGACAAAATAGAAGTTCCGGAGCAGCTGCTGGACAGAACACTGGCAGCCGCATTTCAACCAGAACATACGCCGCAGCATTCCATGCCGGGTTCGCGAAAGTTCAGGCCTGCGCTGATTGCCGCCATGATTACTGTGGTGATACTAGGCGCCGCTGCCGTGTATGCTTCCGTGGCAGGGCTGTGGAGCCGGGGGCTGTCAGGTACCGTACATTCAGGTCCCAAGTCGCAGCAGGAGCTGGTCGATCAGGGCTTTGCCTTTCCATTAGCTGACAAGTATCAGGAGCTCGCCGTCACTTGTTCCGGCGTCACCATAACGCCCAACATGATTCTCACGGATGGACGGATCGCTTATGTATCATTTCTGGTAGAGGGCTATGATTATGAGATCGGAAAAGAAGAGCGCCCGGCATTTGCCAGCGATTATAAAGATTCTTCTCTGCAGTCCATCCGGGACGGGAAAGATCCGGAAAAGGAGATTTCCGTGGCAAGGATCTTCATGGATGGTTTTTACGCAGAGAAAACCACTGACGGAGGATACCGGGACGTAAACGGAAACCTGGAATATATTGTCAAAGTGATGACCACAGAAGGAGAGTATTCTTTTGACAATCCATACGATATAAATCCTGCTCTGTCTGACAGCCTGTACGGAAGCGTATTACATTTCGAATTTCAGGACCTGGGAACGGTGGATCCGGAATATGACAAAACCACGCAGGATGGTGACGCATATAAAAACGTGGCGGAAGGAACCTGGACATTTGACATCACCATGCCGGATCAGGAAGAAGCAGCGGATATGATCCGGACCGTCGACCTGAACAGTCAGATCGAAGATACCGATTGTTTTATGAAATCCGTGGAAATATCGCCCATCTCCGTAAAGCTGACATATACCGTTTCCAGGCCTAAAAATAAACGGGGCGGGGAGAATGCATTTGCATTCCATGGCATCAGGCTGAAGGACGGAACGGTGCAAAAGCAGACAGCATGGGACTGGCCGGTTCTATTATATGGGGATTCGGAAAATGAGCGGACCTGTCTGATCGCACTGGACCATGTTGTGGATCCCAGGCAGGCAGAGGCGCTGTTGGTAAATCTTTACGCCTATGAGGACGAGATGGAGATCCGGCTGCGCTGAATCAGCCGCACGGGATGATCAAGGAGGAGAAGATGAATACAAAAAGAAATAAATGGCTTTCTATAGCCGCTGGGATAATCATAACGATCATGCTTGTTTTCGCATGTTTCACAGGGACAAGGGTAACTGCATCTGAAAACACAGAAGTTTCCGAAGGAATAGAACTCATCGATGTGGAAGGAGATCAGTTCAAGGGAAAGCTGATGATCATTACCGATCCTTCCAGGGTATTCTGCGGGGTGATCCCGGAATTTGGAGAAACTGAAGGAATGGTCGTCCTGGATATCATAGAAGAATACCGGAAACAGAGCATGCCGGTCCTTGGAGGCATCAACGCAGGGGCTTTCCTGGATAACGGCAGCGATGTTTCCTATACCGGACTGCCTGTGGGGATTGTGATCAGCGAAGGAGAAATCGTATATCAGGAGGCGCAGGCAGATGAGGACCCCTTATTTCTGGTAGGGTTTACCATGGAGGATCAGCTGACCATGGAAACGACCGATCCCGGGGAGATTTCGGAAATGGATCTTCGGGACGCCGTATGCATCGATCCTGTCACAAGCCCGTTCCTGATCCGGGGTGGAGAGATCGTAGAGGATCTTCCGACTGAGTCCGATTTCGGAGGAAGCAAAAAACCGAGGACAGCCATTGGCCAGAGAGAAGACGGGGCGATCCTTCTATTGGTCATTGACGGAAGGCAGACTGACTCCCTGGGGGCAACCTGTCTGGAAGCGGCGCAGTGCATGCAGGAGTACGGCGCAGTCCATGCAGCCCTGATGACAGGAGGAACCAGTTCCCAGATGGCATATGAAGGGGAACTGCAGAACTCGCCATACTCCCCTACAGGCCCGCGAAAATGCCCGACCGCATGGCTGGTCCTTCCGTGATGGGATGAGCTGCTTTAACCAAACATATCCTTTATCTAAGATTTACAGGTGTTGGCTTTTTGGGTTATTACTGATACAATACTGATTGAAAACAAACGCAGAGAGCATGAGAATATCTGAGACAATACACTGGAATATGAGCGATCACATTTATACACTTGCGGAA
>JAFRKZ010000081.1 GCA_017431485.1 Parasporobacterium sp.
GGCATTTTCAATGATCTGATCAACACGGCCTACTATTTCTTCGACGGCATGCTGTGCAGCGAAATGGCCGGCGTGACCAATATGGCCGGACATGATATCACCGCCAGGGAAGGCGAAGTCACGTATCTGATCGACAAAACAGGCGGCACCCTGAATGTTGCACTGCCGGGCGGCGTTACCGTCGGCTCTTCCGAGCAGGAAGTCCTGGAGGCGTTTCCGCAGTTTCAGAACCTGCCAGGAGACGGCACGGCCTATGTGCTGGGAGATGAAGAATTCATCTACGGCAGCAACACCAGAAGCGACGGAACCTTCGGATATCTGCTGATCAAAAACGACGCGCCGTATTACAGCAGCCTTTCCATTATCTGTGAAAACGGAAACGTCAGAGAGATCAGCTTTGAATGCATCGGCAACATCCGCGCAGACGGACTGTTCCTGTATTAAGCGCGATTGCCGGCGGGGATGACCGGCCGGATCGATAGAGGAAAAGATAACAGATCAAAAAAGCAGAGGGAAACATTATGAAAGCATTACACAGGATTGGAAAACTTCTTGCAGCGATTCTGGTTCTCGGCATGGTAATGACCCAGTTCGGCGCAGGCCTTGCGCTTGCGGACGCAGTTGCCGGAGCGGAAGCGCCGCAGGAACCGGAGCCTCAGTATGTCACCCGTGTGGTGACCATCGGAGCGGATCTTTCGGAGGAGCAGAAAGCCAACATTTTCCGTTTCTTCGGAACCACGCCGGAGGAAGTAACGGTGATGATCATTACCAACGCCGATGAACGGGCGCATCTGGAGCATCTGTTCCCGTCCGATGTCATCGGCTGGCAGACCTTCAGCTGCGCCTATGTGTCGCCGACACAGGACGGCCGGGGCATCCAGGTCAAGACCGCCAATATGAATTATGTCACGGGCAATATGATCGCCTCCACACTTTCCACTTCAGGCGTGGAGAACTGCGACGTGCTGGCCGCTGCGCCATTTGAAGTTTCCGGCACCGGCGCCCTGACCGGCGTGATCATGGCCTATGAAGAGGCCATCGGTCAGGAACTGGATGCGGAAAAGAAAGAACTGGCCAATGAAGAGCTGGTCACCACGGGAGATCTGGCGGAAGAAGTCGGACAGGACGAAGCTATCCTGGTGGTCAACGATATCAAGATCCAGGTGGTCCGGGAAGGGGCCGCACCGGAAGATACTGTTGTGATCGTGGATAATGTGCTGGATACGGTCAACGCCGCATCTGCCAGCAGCGTCGGACGGAGCATCAGCATCAGCGACGACGTGAAGAACAAGCTGTATGCATTTGCCAAAAAATTCGCTTCCCTGGGATATAACCTGGACAGCGTGCAGACAACTCTGCAGCGTGTTGCCCAGAACGTGACCGAATCCACCGGCATCGCCGATCCTATCATGGATACCTTTGAAGAAAAGATCAGCACGAAGATTCCGGAAGACAGTATCCTTTACACAGCAGACGACAGCGTATTCGGCGGCAATACCACAGCCACCTTCGACGATCCGGCTGATACGGAGGAAGTGACTTTCGAAGGAAGCCTTTCCGCTGACGGCGTTTCCCTGACGCCTCGCATGTTTGTGGATTCCTACACCTGGCTGGACAATACCAATGTCCTGAAATACATGGACAACAGTTTCTTCGGCGTGATGGATGCTGACGGAAACCGACTGACGGAAGCGAAATATGACAATCTCTACGGCAATTACGGATACGTGGAAGCGACGATCTACAATGGAACGGTCAACTGCGTGGGACTGCTGAATGTTGCCGGGCAGGAGCTGATCCCCTGCCAGTACGGAAATATCGATATGGAAAATGCATACTGGGCAGTCTGCTGGAACCTGACAGAGTCAACGGAAGCGGATGCGGACGCCCATGATTACGACGACAATTACTATAAGATCGTCACGGCGGATATCTATTTCCTGGAAAATGAGCAGGCTAAGCTGGTGGCTTCTCTTCCGAGAGCAGAGATCGGGGAGTATTATGCGAACGGCAAAACCATCAATGTCGAGAACCGCTCCACCGGAGAAGTCAACTGCTACAATTCCGATTTTGAAGCGGTGGAGACAGGCCTTAAGAGCGCCTATTCCACTCCGGACGGAGATCTGACCGGCGTGATCCACACGTTCCGGGAAAACCGGATGGACGGCCTGAAAGATGCTCAGAACAATGTGCTGCTCGAGCCATCCTATCCGTACATTTATCTGTATGAAGACCGGGATTATATCCTGATATCCAGCGGATCATATGAAGGCCTCATAGACTGGGAAGGCAATGAAATGATCTTCACGGATTATGATTCCATCGAAAGCAGCTATTACGCACCGGTTGGTGCCCACTCCCGCAGCTCTGCAGGGTATTCCGGCAACGGATATATCACCGCTGTGGAAAGCGGCAAGTATGTATTTCTGGATGTGAACGGCAATGTGACCTATGAGTCAGATGTTTCCCAGACAAAATATGAAGATGAAGTCTGCGGCGCTTCCGTGCTGTATGAAGATGGTGCCGGATCGGTGCACATCCTGGCTGCAGATGGTAAAGATACCGTGATCTCCGGTTATAACCGGGTGTCACCGCTGTACTACGGCGGCGGCATGCTTTACCGGATACAGTCCGAAGACTATAGCTACGGTCTGATCGACTGGCACGGCAATGTGATCTTCGAGCCCAAGTTCGACAGCATTTCTATGTCCGGAGATGGAACGCATCTGATGGCACATGAATATTACGCTGGTACCCAGATCTTTGATGTAACGTATGAAGGTCCGGTACATGTGGCACCGGAAAAAGAAGAGCCTGCGCCGGCACAGCCGGAGACAGAGGCTGCAGCAGAGGCGTCACAGCCTGCAGAGCCTGTGACGGAAGCGGCGCAGCCCGCAGCACCGGAACCAGCAGCAGAGGCAACGATCGGGGCCGGCGGGTCGGTTTCCGAAGTATTAAACGGGATCAAGGCGCTTGCCATAGCTGATTATGAAGGAAACAAAGACAACATTGTCCTTCTGCTGAAGGGCGTGACCGAATTGCTGGGCGAGGAAAATGCACAAGCCGCGTACCTGTTGGACAGCGCGGTGCAGCTGATCGGATTCGACGCCGCGGACAGCGATTCTATCAGCCTGCTGATCGACTCCGCGCTGGAAGTGCTGATAGAGCCGGCAGCGGCTTCCGAGCCGGAGCCTGTTGCTGAGCCCGTTGCTGAACCGGAGCCTGCGACAGAAGCTCCGACCGAGCAGGGAGCAGAGGATACGATCACCCAGGTATTGGACGGGATCAAAGCCCTGGCTGCTTCCGACCTGGAAGGCAACAAAGACAACATTGTCCTTCTTCTGAACGGCGTCTCCGCCTCGCTGGGAGAAGAGAACGCAGAAGCGGCATCTCTGCTGGACAGCGCGGTGCAGCTGATCGATCTGGGCGCCGCGGACAGTGATTCCATCAGCCTGCTGGTGGATGCCGCGCTGGAAGCCCTGCAATAAAGCAAAGCTTCCGGCCGCAGTTATTTAGGCTGCTGCAACATTTGCGGCACTATGCGTGATTATTTGTAAAAAATATGAGGGTATGCACGATTTCAGACCCCAAACTGAGCTGCTATAGTAAATTTGTAATCCCCTGATGGTTTTTATATAATAAACCAAAAGGAGAGAAAACTATGGTACATGTTGAACCGGAGATCCAGAAACAAGTCATCCGACTGGTCCTCCTGGAAGGACGGACCTACAAA
>JAFRKZ010000082.1 GCA_017431485.1 Parasporobacterium sp.
TTCATATCCAGGTAGGTATCACAGCCATACAGGTCTCCCCGGTTCGAGTACTGCCACATATCAAACCCGTACTCCCTTCCCGGGGTGTCATTGTACTGTGCATACCAGATCTCGTAATCTGTCAGCCATGCCAGTTCCAGGTTCCGACGGATCCAGTCGTTGGAAGCATAAACGCCGGCCCGCAGGCCATTTGCCTCGATCGTGTCGCAGAATGTTTCCGCATTCAGGGTAAAGCTTCCTGTGGCCACCGGTTCTGTACGGGCTTCACCATAGCCGGCCTCTTCTGTGTCAAAATAAACCGGAAGACTGATATCATAACCTTCTATATGTTCCAGCACAAATTGGGCCTCTTCCACAGCTTCATCATCATCGATCGCCTGGGAGAAGAAATAAACCCCGACTTCCAGACCGGCAGATAAAGCACCGTCCATATATTCATAGAATCTGTCATCCAGGACGATCTCCCCGTTCTCATATCCCCGGAAGCCGACCCGGATAATGGCAAATTCCACGCCCTGTTCTTTCAAGGCAGACCAGTCGATGTCTCCGTTCCATTTGGAAACGTCGACGCCAACCCGGGAAATAAACCCTTCTTCCTCATATCGGATAAAACTTCCGTCCCTGCTCCAGGATTCCTCCCGAAGATGATTGGAGATATCGATCTCACCGGGAGCGGCGATGCTCTCGGGATCACCTGCATACCGTTCTGCATAGATCGTACCCGAACACAGAACAGCAGCGATTACTGCCAGGATGATCAGCCCTGTTAACCAATGCGCTTTTGTCACCGTTACTCCTTTATGGGTACTTTAGCCGACCATAAAGGTGCGGATCTCATCAACCATTTTCTGTGCGTTCTCCGGGCTGTCGGCGCGGACACCGATATAGTATTTGATCTTCGGCTCCGTTCCCGAAGGTCTTACGCATACCCAGCCGTTCTCAAGCGTATAGTAAAGAGCATTGGTCTTTGCAAAGCCGGTCTCCTCCGGTTTGGTGAAATCCCTGAACTTCACTACCGGATACTCTGCGATCTTCTCGTAAGGCTCATTGCGGAGCTTGTCCATGATGCCGGCGATCTCCTTAAGGCCTTCCTGTCCCGCTCTGGTAATGGAAATGGTCTCCTCCTGTACGAATCCGTAACGTTTATACATATCCTGGGCTACATCCCATAAGGACATGCCTTTGGATTTATAGAAAATGCAGGCCTCGCTCATGGACAGCGCAGCACCGCAGGCGTCTTTGTCTCTTGCATAAGGACCTGCCAGATAACCGCAGCTCTCCTCAAAGCCGAAAATAAAGGTGCCCTTGCCGGTCTGCTCGGATTCCAGGATCTTTCTTCCGATCCACTTGAATCCTGTCAGGACTTCTTTCAGTTCCGCGCCGTAGGCAGCCGCTACCTGATCTGCCAGCTGGCTGGAAACGATGGATCTGACCACATAGCTGTCCGGAGCAAGACGGCCGGATTCTTTCAGGCTTCTTAATTCATACTCACAGAGCATGCAGCCGATCAGGTTGCCGGTCAGGTTGCGGAAGTTTCCTTCATGGTCTTTGACCATAACGCCCATACGGTCAGAGTCTGGATCCGTTCCGATCACAAGGTCCGCATCCACCTTCACGGCCAGTTCATGGGCAAGTTTCAGGGCTTCCTTGACTTCCGGATTGGGATATGCCACCGTCGGGAAGGCGCCGTCCGGCTCTTCCTGCTCCTTAACGACATGGACATCGGTAAATCCGGCTTTCTTCAGGAGCTTCGGAACGATCTTGATGCCGGCCCCGTGGAGCGGCGTGTAAACGATACGTACTTCCGAACCTCTCTCTTTAACCAGTTCCTTTTCTCTGACGGTCTCATAGACAGCGTCCATGAAGGCGTTGTCCACTTCTTCTCCGATCTGGACATACAAGCCCTTGTCAATTGCTTCCTGCTTGGGCATCAGCTTCGGAGAGAGCATATCTTCCACTTTGTTGACACAGTCCATGATCTGCTGGTCGAAGGGCTCCGATACCTGTGCGCCATCCTCCCAGTAGACCTTGTAGCCGTTGTATTCTGCCGGGTTATGGCTTGCTGTCACGTTAATGCCGGCGATACATTTCAGATACCGGATGGCAAAGCTCAGTTCCGGTGTCGGACGAAGGCTTTCAAATACATAGGCCTTGATGCCGTTGGCATTCAGGACAGAAGCGCTGATATCAGCAAATTCCGGAGACATATGCCTGGAATCATAGGCGATCGCAACGGCATTGGCCGCATAACCTGCATTTTCCCTGCTGTTGATGTAATCAGCCAGTCCCTGCGTCGCTTTTGCGACAGTATATATATTCATACGGTTTGTTCCGGCGCCAAGGATACCCCTGAGTCCTGCGGTACCGAACTCCAGCTCCCGGTAAAACCTCTCTTCGATCTCTTTCTCATCCCCGCTGATCGCTTCCAGTTCTTTTCGGATCCCCTCATCCAGTCCCGGATTGTTCAGCCAGCTTTCATAAATTGTTTTTGCACTCATACTCCACCTCCGATAAAAACTTTGAATTACAAAGCACCTCTTTCCTGTTTAGTGTAGGAGATTGGATAACTTTCTGCAATATATTTTCAAGAAAATCTCCTATTTTTTTTCCGGGCGCTACCCCGGCCGCGATCAGGTCATTTCCGCTGACCGCCAGATGCGAGATCAGGAACGGCTCTTTCGTTTCCAGAATATCCTCAGCCGTCTTCCGGATACGGTCCAACAGCTCCGCCGACACCTTCCCGGATACGGCCGTGGCTCTTTCTGTCCCGGAACTAAGTCTTGCTTCCTTCAGTTCCAGCACGGAAAAGAAAGTCTCTTCCCCCATGCGGTTCAGCTGCTGTTTGATCAGGATCCGGTCATCCGCAAGCTCCGCATCCTGAAATCTGAGGATCTGCACCACGGCCTGCCGGGTCTGGTTGTCATATTTCAGTCCCCGGAACGCCCGGTCTGCTTCTTCCGGGGTCAGGCTGCCGAAAAAGGCTGCCATCAGGAGCCTCCTGCCGCGCTCTGTGTCTTTACCCTGCCGCAGGGCTTCTTTTCTCCTTCCGAAAAGCTCCATGAGCAGCGGATCATTTGCCGGATCGAAACATTTTTCTGTCTGCTCCTTTATAATATAAGGGGCCATGTTCAGCTGCGCGTACCGGTTAACGCGGCATGGATGATCGGACAGCAGGGTCTTCTCCCACTCCACCCGGATCCGTTCCATACTGATATCCGCCAGCTTGTCCGCATAGCACCTGGCCATACGGGCTGTTTCCGGTTCGATCTCAAATCCCAGCTGGGCGGAAAAACGGACTGCCCGCATGATCCGCAGGGCATCTTCCTCAAACCGTTCCGCCGGGACCCCGACGCAGCGGATGACCCTGTTTTCCAGATCCGAGAGCCCGTCAAACCGGTCGATGAGACCGTTTTCATCCCAGGCAAAAGCATTGATCGTAAAATCTCTGCGCTTCAGATCTTCATCCAGGGAACGGGTAAAGGTCACGCTGGACGGATGGCGGCTGTCCATATACGGACCGTCGATCCGGTAGGTCGTTACCTCATAGCCCGCGCCTTCCAGGATCACCATCACGGTTCCATGCTGGATCCCCGTATCCACGGTATTGCGAAACAGCTTCTTCACCTCCTGGGGAAGCGCAGAGGTCGTGATGTCCCAGTCTTCCGGGACCCGTCCCAGCAGGGCATCCCGAACACAGCCGCCTACGATATATGCCTCGTAGCCGCTGGATTTTAGCACCTCCAGGATCTTTGATACCGGGTCCGGGATCTTAAGCTTTAATTCAGGTATCTTACTGCTTTGCATGGTCTTCTGCCTTTTTTACGATTCAGATACTTAACTATTGTAGTTTACCATAAAATGCAGGAAACATCCTACTACAAAATGTTTTGGTATGCGCTGCAGCGGCACGATGTATTGAAATCGAGGCTGTGCATGATTTTTCGAAAAAATGTGCAACAAAACAGACGCTATGCATGATTTTCAAAAATGCCTGAGCTGCTATAGTAAATTTGTAATCCCCTGATGGTTTTTATATAATAAACCAAAAGGAGAGAAAACTATGGTACATGTTGAACCGGAGATCCAGAAACAAGTCATCCGACTGGTCCTCCTGGAAGGACGGACCTACAAA
>JAFRKZ010000083.1 GCA_017431485.1 Parasporobacterium sp.
AATACTAAATGTATGAAAGGGGTGTGAAGTACATGAAGTGCAATATTTCCGGAAGAAATCTTGAGATCACGGAAAGCATCAAGACGGCTGTGGAGGAAAAGATCACAAAACTTGGCAGGTATTTTGCTCCGGACGTTGTCGCGCAGGTGACGATGAGCATGGAAAAGAGCCGCCAGAAAGTGGAGATCACCATTCCCGTAAAAGGCGATGTGATCCGTGCCGAGAGTGAAAATTCCGACATGTATGTTTCAATCGACCTGGCTGTGCGCGCCATTGAAGTTCAGCTCAAAAAATATCGCAGAAAGATCATTGACCGGTATCAGACTGCAGGTGCATCCTTTGCGGAAGAATTCATGGATGCGGAGTCGGCAGAAGACGAGTCCGAGATCAGGATCGTCAAGAGAAAACACTTTGCATTTAAACCGATGGATCCGGAAGAAGCCTGTATGCAGATGGATCTTCTGGGACACGATTTCTTCGTATTTACCAATGCGGAGACCGATCAGGTCAATGTGGTCTATAAACGTAAGAACGATACCTATGGTATCATCGAGCCGGAGTATTAAAAATTCGAACCGGGTTTTTGAGATCCAGCAGGAGGCTTTCGAGCCTCCTGCTTTTTGTATGGAGGAGGCGGAGGCTTCTTATTTCCACTCTATGTTGATTTTGAGAAGGGTCCACCCTCCTTGTTTTCGCCAGATGTCGATTTTAAGAAGGGTACACCCTCCTTGTTTTCGCCAGATGCCGATTTTGAGGAGGGTACACCCTCCTTGTTTTCGCCAAATGCCGATTTTGAGGAGAGTATACCCTCCTTGTTTTCGCCAGATGCCGATTTTGAGAAGGGATCCCCCTCCTTGTTTTTGCGCGATATCGATTTTGAGAAGGGATCCCCCTCCTTGTTTTCGCGCGATGCCGATTTTGAGGAGGGTACACCCTCCTTATTTTCGCACAATGTCGATTTTGAGGAGGGTCCACCCTCCTTGTTTTCGCCAGATGCTGATTTTGAGGAGGGGTTGCAGCAAATGGTATATGTACCTTTTGGCAACAACTGCGGTGCTTCTTTTCCGCATGAAAACACCGGACTTGGGATTTTATGGTTGCACAAGAAGAACGAATAAAATATAATCTACATTAATATACGGAATTACCGGCAGAGTGAGAAACAGGCTTTCTCGCTCTGTAAAAGTAGTTTTTCTGTATTAAAATACGCAGCATAGGAGAAATCAATGAGTTTTATAAATAAGATATTCGGAGACAGTTCCTCCAGGGAGATCAAAAGGATCAAACCTCTGGTGGATGGGATCATCGCACTGAGACCGCAGATGGAGAAGATGACGGATGATCAGCTCAGAGAAAAAACAGAGGAATTCAAACAAAGATACCAGAACGGGGAATCCCTGGATTCTCTTCTGGTGGAAGCATATGCCGTCGTCAGGGAAGCGACCAGAAGGGTCCTTCAGACAGAACATTATCCGGTACAGCTGATGGGTGGCATCGTCCTTCATCAGGGCCGTATTGCAGAAATGAAGACCGGTGAAGGAAAGACCCAGACCTGTCTTCTTCCGGCTTACCTGAATGCTCTTACCGGGAAAGGCGTTCATATCGTTACGGTCAATGATTACCTGGCAAACCGTGACGCGGAATGGATGGGACAGGTCCACCGGTTCCTGGGACTTACCGTGGGGTGTGTTCTGAACTCCATGAGTACGGAAGAACGTCAGCAGGCATATAACTGTGATATTACCTACATCACCAATAACGAACTGGGATTTGACTACCTGAGAGATAACATGGTGGTCCATAAAGAAAAAAAGGTGCAGCGGGGTCTGGAATTCGCCATCGTAGACGAGGTGGACTCTGTCCTGATCGACGAAGCAAGAACGCCGCTGATCATCAGCGGGCAGTCTGCCAAGTCCACCAAACTGTATGAACTGGCAGATATCCTGGCAAAACAGATGGTCAAAGGACAGGCAACGGAGCTTTCCAAGATGGACATCATCATGCATGAAGATGTCAAGGAATCCGGCGATTTTGTTGTCAACGAGAAGGAAAAAGTCGTCAACCTTACCGCAGAAGGCGTGCGAAAGGTCGAGGAATTCTTCAAGATCGACAACCTGGCCGATCCGGAAAACCTGGAGATCCAGCACCATATCATCCTGGCCCTGAGAGCGCACAACCTGATGTTCCGTGATCAGCAATATGTTGTGAAA
Organism: Parasporobacterium sp.; assembly: GCA_017431485.1. Taxonomy (GTDB): domain Bacteria; phylum Bacillota; class Clostridia; order Lachnospirales; family Lachnospiraceae; genus RGIG5612. The sequence goes on from JAFRKZ010000083.1 coordinate 2,211, forward strand.
GATGATCAGATCCTGATCGTAGATGAATTTACCGGCCGTATCATGCCGGGCCGGCGCTACTCTGACGGCCTGCACCAGGCGATCGAAGCCAAGGAACATGTGAAGGTAAAGAGAGAGAGCAAGACCCTTGCGACCATTACTTTCCAGAACTTCTTTAATAAATACAAAAAGAAATCCGGCATGACTGGTACCGCCAAGACGGAAGAAAATGAATTCCAGAACATTTACGGCATGGATGTTGTGGAAATACCGACCAACGTTCCTGTGATCCGCAAGGATCATGAGGATGCGGTCTATAAGACGCAGAAAGAAAAATTCCGTGCCGTCATCGACGCGATCGTGGAAGCCCATGCCAAGGGACAACCGGTACTGGTAGGTACCATTACTATCGAAACATCCGAACTGCTTTCCTCGATGCTGAAGAAAAAGGGCATCAAGCACAACGTGCTGAATGCCAAGTTCCATGAAATGGAAGCTCAGATCGTTGCGGAAGCCGGGCAGCACGGTGCCGTTACCATCGCTACCAACATGGCAGGCCGTGGTACGGATATCAAGCTGGATCCGGAAGCAAAGGCAGCAGGCGGTCTGAAGATCATCGGAACGGAGCGGCATGAGTCGAGGCGTATCGACAATCAGCTCCGCGGACGTAGCGGAAGACAGGGAGACCCGGGAGAGTCCAAGTTCTACATCTCTCTGGAGGACGACCTGATGCGGCTGTTCGGTTCCGAGCGTCTGATGAGCGTCTTTAATACCCTGGGCGTCGGCGATGGCGAAGAGATCCAGCACAAGATGCTCTCCAACGCCATTGAGCGTGCCCAGACCAAGATCGAAAACAACAACTTCGGAATCAGAAAGAACCTGCTGGAGTATGACCAGGTCATGAACGAGCAGAGAGAGCTGATCTATGCGGAACGAGAGAGAGTCCTGAACGGCGAATCCATGAGAAAGTCCATTTACGAGATGATCGACGCGGACGTGGAGCGTTTTGTCGGGGCTGCCATCACGGAAGGAACCGCGCCGGAAGAATGGGATATGCTGGGATTCAACGAAATGTTCCTGCCGATCTTCCATACTTCAGGACCGGTGGAGATCGCCGGGACCGAAGAAGCGAAGGCTGCGGAGGAACGGATCAAAAAGGAAGCTGCCAGAAAACAGGCAGAACTGGCAATGCAGAGAGCCCTGAATCCGGACAGCCCGGCTTCTTTACAGGAGGTCGTGGTACGGCTGCCGCATCTGGTGAATGCAAACGGATCCTATTCCAAGGCGGATTTCAACAAAGAGATGCTTGCCTACAGTCATGAGCTGTATGAAAAGAAAGAAGCGGAATTCCCGGTAGAGGAGCATTTAAGAGAAGTAGAACGTGTAGTGCTCCTGAGAGTGATCGACCGCCACTGGATGAATCATATCGATGATATGGACCAGCTCCGTCAGGGTATCGGACTTGCCGCCTACGGACAGAAAGATCCGTTGGTAGAATATAAGATGCAGGGCTTTGAAATGTTCGATGACATGATCGCCGGCATTCAGGAAGATACTGTGCGTACCATGTTCAGCATCCGTCTGGAGCAGAAAGTGGAACGGGAACAGGTCGCCAAGCCACTGGCAACCAATAAAGATGATTCTCTTGCCAAGGCACCGAAGAAAAGAGACAGCGACAAGATCTATCCCAACGATCCATGTCCGTGCGGAAGCGGCAAGAAATACAAACAGTGCTGCGGACGCAAATCATAAGCCAAGGAGACAGGTATGGTATTATTAGATCAATACAAATATGACCTGCAGCAGTATGCTCCCCAGATGAAGGATCTGGAGGGCGCTCTGGGACGGGAAGAAAAAAACGCGAGGATCGCTCAGATCGAAGAGCAGATGAACGATCCTGATTTCTGGACCGACGGAGAAAAATCCGGAGGCCTCATGAAAGAGATGAAGGCGCTGAAGGAGGAACTGAACAGTTTCGATAAAGTCAAGACGCAGTATGATGACCTGCTGACTCTGATCGATATGGCCATTGAGGAAAACGACGGAGATCTGGAAGCAGAGATCGAATCCGAATTCGCCTCCTTTGTCAAGAATATCGACTCCTATAAAGTCGCGACCCTTCTGTCCGGAGAATTCGACCATATGGATGCGATACTGACTTTGCATGCCGGAGCCGGCGGTACGGAAAGCTGCGACTGGGCAGGCATGCTGTACCGGATGTATACCCGCTGGGCGGAGCGTCATAAATATTCCATCGAAGTGCTGGATTATCTGGACGGCGATGAAGCAGGCATCAAATCTGTCACGGTCCAGATCTCCGGGCTCAATGCCTATGGATACCTGAAATCAGAGCGGGGCGTGCACCGTCTGGTGCGGATCTCTCCCTTCAACGCAGCCGGAAAGAGACAGACTTCTTTCGTCAGCTGCGATGTAATGCCGGATATCGAGGAAAATCTGGATGTAGAGGTAGCGGATGAGGATATCCGCATCGATACCTACCGTTCCTCCGGTGCCGGCGGGCAGCACATCAACAAGACCTCTTCTGCTATCCGTATCACCCATATCCCCACCGGGATCGTGGTACAGTGTCAGAACGAGCGAAGCCAGTTCCAGAACAAGGACAAAGCCATGCAGATGCTGAAGTCCAAACTGTATCTTCTGAAGAAGGAAGAACAGGCAAAGAACCTGGCAGATATCAGAGGAGACGTGACCGAGATCGGCTGGGGCAACCAGATCCGTTCCTATGTCATGCAGCCCTACACAATGGTCAAGGATCATCGGACCAACTGTGAAGTCGGCAACGTCGGCGCCGTTCTGGACGGCGATATCGACGTCTTTATGAATGAGTACTTAAAGTTTATTGCGAAATAATTGTAGCCGGTCATCCGTAGGCGGATCGAAAAGTTCAGATTCTATTCACTTTTCGATCACTCTGCGGATGACCGACCAGCGACTGTTTTGCAATAAAAGCATTAAAAAAGAAATGAGGAACAACCATGGTAAATGTAGCGGTTTTAGGGTATGGCACGATTGGTTCCGGCGTTGTGGAAGTATTGTCGAAGAATAAAAAGATCGTAAAGGA
>JAFRKZ010000010.1 GCA_017431485.1 Parasporobacterium sp.
CCGCTTCCTGGGGGCTTATATCTTTACAGCCGGAGCATATATTTTCGTAGGGACCATATTTGAGCTGATCGGGGTACAGGCTGTGACGACAAAGGGTGTTTCCCTTTCTCTGCCGGCTCCGCTGGCTGATATCAACGGAGCTGTCTGCATGGGCTGCCTTTCTTATCTGGTGATCATGTCGGGAGGTCTGATCGCAAACGGTGTGAAAGGCGTATTAAAAACTCTGAAGGATTTTTCTTTGCCGATTTCCATGAGTTTTCGTCTGTTCGGTGCGCTTCTTTCCGGTGCGCTGGTAACGGAAATGGTCTATTATTATCCGCTGACGAGCTATGGCTTTCCGGTGATCGTGGGCGTTTTGTTCACACTGCTGCATGCTCTGATCCAGGCGTATGTCCTGACTACTCTGACGTCAGTATTTTATGGAGAGGTCACGGAGAAATCTCCTGCAAAAGCGAAAAAGAAAAAAGAAAAACAAACGGCACAGAATGTCCGTGCCTGAGCATAGAGAATCATTATTAGATCCCAGGAGGAATATCATGAATAAAAAACTGAAAATCATTGTTGCTGCACTTGCTGTCCTGATCGTGCTGACCGGTGCTGCCATCCCGATCCTTGCGTCTGTTCAGGAGGAAGCCCCGATGCCGGCGGCTGTCCAGGAAGAGATCCCGGAGGGCGAACTGCAGGACGGAGCGGTAATCACTTCACAGGCAGATGCTCAGACAAAAACCAGCAAAGCACTTGCAGCGGCGATCGTCGTCGGGATTGCAGCAGCAGCAGGTGCGGTAGCTATGGCACTTGCTATTTCCAAATCTGTGGAAAGCACAGCCCGGCAGCCGGAAGCCGGCGGGAAGATCCAGACCATGATGATGCTGGGCCTTGTATTTATCGAAACAGCGATCATCTATGCCCTGATCGTAGCGATCCTGATCGTATTTGTCCTGTAAACGAGGTGTACAGATGAACCAGGTACCATTAAATATAGATTTTTCCCAGATCCTTCTGCATCTTTTTAATGTTGTGATCCTGTTCGCGATCCTTTATTTCCTGATCTATAAACCGGTCAGGAATTTTATGGAGAAGCGCAAAGAAGAGTATCAGCGCATGGAAGAGGAAGCAAACGGAAAGGTTAAAGAAGCGGAAGACCTGAAAAGATCCTATGAAGAAAAACTCTCCAAAGCGGAAGAAGAGATCCGCAGCATGAAAGAGGATGCGTCCAGGGAAATGACGGAGAAAGCCGGTGAGATCAGGCAACAGGCTATGGAGGAAGCGCAGACAATTCTGAACAGAACAAAAGCGCAGGCCGAACATGAGAAGGAGAAGATCCTGGAAGAAACCGGGGAAGAAGTCGCTAACATTGCAAAAGAGGCTGCATCCCGGGCGATCTTCCAAAATCCTTCGGAAGCTTATGACAGTTTCCTGAAGGCGGCTGAAAAGACCCTGGACCAGGAGCAGGCTCCTGATGAAGGAAGGAAACTATGAAAACAGGAAAAGCATATCTGTATTCCTCCCTCAGGCCTGACGAACGGCAGGAGAAAGGGTTCGCTGATTTTCTGATAAAAAGGTATCAGCAGGATCTGGAACTGATATGGGTCAATGAACCGGAATTAGATCACGGTTTTCGCCTGGAAGTGGGAAATGATATCTATGACTGGAGCCCGGAAGGGCTTTTCCGGCAGTTCCGAAAAACGGTGGAACGGCGCAGTACTGAAAAAGAGGATATCATCCCGCTGCTGAAAGATGCCCTTTCTTCCTGGGAATTATCTGCTCTTCCGGAAGAGACCGGAACTGTCCGGATGGTGGGGGACGGGATCGCTAGGATCAGTGGACTGGAGAACGCATCCTATGGCGAGATCCTGCTGTTTGAAGACGACTCCCGGGGCATGGTGCTCAATCTGACCGATGAGGAGGTCGGATGTGTTCTGTTTGATACGGAAGAAGGGATCAGTGCCGGAAGCGTTGTCCGGAGATCCGGAAGGAACGCCGGCGTTCCGGTGGGAGAAGCCCTGCTTGGCCGTGTGGTCAATCCGCTCGGAAAACCGATCGATGGAAAAGGTCCTGTACAGTCCTTTGGATACCGCCCGATCGAATATGCAGCTCCCGGTATCATTGACAGATGCCCTGTGGATACTCCCCTGGAAACAGGGATCCTTTCCATCGACTCCATGTTTCCGATTGGAAGAGGACAGCGGGAACTGATCATCGGCGACCGTCAGACAGGAAAAACGACCATCGCATCCGATACGATCATCAATCAGAAAGGAAAAGACTGTATCTGCGTTTATGTGGCGATCGGCCAGAAGGCCTCTTCGGTTGCGCAGTTGGCAGAGAACCTGAGAAAACACGGCGCAATGGAATACACCATCATTGTCGCCGCAACGGCTTCGGATGCGGATCCGCTGCTTTATATCGCTCCTTATGCGGGATGCGCAATGGCAGAGTATTTCATGCTGCAGGGAAAAGACGTATTGATCGTCTATGATGACCTGTCCAAACATGCGGTTGCCTACAGGACCATCAGTCTTCTTCTGGACCGTCCGCCTGGCCGGGAAGCATATCCCGGCGATGTATTCTATCTGCATTCCAGACTGTTGGAACGTAGCGCCAGATTAAGTCCGGAAAAAGGAGGGGGAAGCCTGACGGCGCTTCCGATCGTGGAAACACAGGCAGGAGATGTGTCTGCCTATATTCCGACCAATATCATTTCCATTACAGATGGACAGATCTTTCTGGAAAGTTCCCTGTTTTTTGCAGGCCAGCGGCCGGCTGTCAATGTGGGCCTTTCTGTGTCCCGTGTGGGCGGGGATGCCCAGACGAAAGCGGTCAAGAAAGCAGGAGGCACATTAAGGCTGGATCTGGCGCAATACAGGGAACTGGAAGTGTTCAATCAGTTTGCCAGCGATCTGGACGAAGAGACCAGAAAACAGCTGGTGTACGGGCAGGGGCTTATGCGGATGCTCCGGCAGAACCTGAACAGGCCTTATGCACATATCGATAAAGTCATCATTTTATGCAGCGCGCTGTCCCATGCCCTGGACGGGGTTTTACTGGAGCAGATCCCGGAATTCCTGCTGCAGCTGACAGATGGCTTTAAACAAACTTATGCAGACGTTTGCCGGCGGATCGACAGCACCGGCGACCTGACGGAAAAGGATCGGGAAACGATCATCCGCTATGCAGGAACGGTCAATGAGCAATGGCTGACACAAAAGCAATCGCAAACCGAATAAAAAGCATCCGGGACACCAGGAAGATCACGAACGCCATGTATCTGATCTCTTCCACGAAACTTAAAAAAGCAAGAAAGAGCCTGGATGACACTACGCCTTTCTTTCATCGGTTACGGGAGGAGATCGGCGTGATCGTGGATCATGAGATGGTTACGGAAAGCAGGTACCTGATGACACCGGGAGAACTAAGCAGGGAAGGCCGGTGGGGGATCCTGGTGATCACTGCTGATAAAGGACTGGCCGGTGCCTATAATCAGAATGTGATCAAAAGGACCCTGTCCCTCCTGGAGGAATACCCGGATCATGAACTGTATGTGGTAGGAGAATACGGAAAGCATTTTTTCAGCTCCCATCACCAGGAGTTCGATACGGATTTCCGTTTTGCCGATATAGAACCTTCTTTGTATGAAGCCCGCATGATCGCAGGTTATATCATGGATCGTTATGACCGGGGGATATTGTCGGGCGTTCATATTGTTTATACGGATTTTAAAAATGCGCTGGCATCCCAGGCGGTGGATATGAGACTCCTTCCCTTTGAAAAGAGCCATTTTGAAGGGATCGCGGAAAGAACAGATGCGCTGGAGTTTGAATACCTGCCGTCTCCGCAGGCTGTTATGGAACGGTGCATTCCCGTTTACAGCATCGGGATCATCTATTCAGTGCTGGTATCATCCTTCTGCTGCGAACAGAATGACAGGATGATGGCAATGGACAGCGCTGACCAGAATGCCGACAGTCTGCTGGAGGAACTGACGGTGCAGTACAATCATCTCCGGCAGAACGGTATCACACAGGAGATCACAGAGATCTCAGCCAGTGTTAAGGCAAGTCACAGAAAATAGCTCAATCAGAAAGGCAATCATAATGACAGGTAAGATCATACAGGTATCCGGTTCGGTCGTGGAAGTTTTGTTTCCGGATCTGTATCTTCCGCGGATCAGGGAAGCCCTGACGGTGGAGACGGATACAGGGACCAGAGTGATGGAAGTCGCTCTTCATGTCGGCGAAGGCAGAGTACGATGCATTCTGCTGGCAGGAAGCGAGGGGCTCAGAAGAGGGATGCCGGTCACGGCAACAGGGAACCAGATCCGGGTTCCTGTAGGAAACTGTACTCTGGGAAGGATCTTCAATGTGCTGGGCGAGCCGATCGACGGGGAAGGCGAAGTGCCGGAAGATACCGAGCGATGGCCCATCCACAGAAAAGCACCTTCGTTTGATGAACAGAGCCCTTCGGTGCAGATCCTGGAGACGGGGATCAAAGTGATCGATATGCTGGAGCCCTATGCAAGAGGCGGAAAGATCGGTCTGTTCGGGGGAGCCGGCGTTGGAAAAACAGTCCTGATACAGGAACTGATCCACAATGTCGCCATGGAGCATGGCGGGTATTCCATCTTCACCGGTGTCGGAGAAAGATCGAGAGAAGGAAACGATCTTTGGAATGAAATGAAAGCCAGCGGCGTTTTTGACAAGACTGCCCTGGTATTCGGACAGATGAATGAAGCTCCGGGAGTCCGTATGCGCGTAGCGCTTACCGGTCTTACGATGGCAGAGTATTTCCGCGACCATGACCATAAGGACATCCTGCTGTTCATCGATAATATCTTCCGTTTCGTACAGGCCGGCTCTGAAGTATCCACTTTGCTGGGCAGGATGCCTTCCGCAGTGGGATACCAGCCAACGCTTGCCTCTGAGATGGGACAGCTGCAGGAGCGGATCACTTCCACCCGTTCCGGTTCCATTACTTCGGTCCAGGCTGTATATGTGCCGGCAGATGATCTGACAGACCCGGCGCCGGCTACGACATTTTCTCATCTGGATGCAACCACCGTTCTGTCAAGAAAGATCGCGGAGCAGGGAATTTATCCCGCCGTCGACCCGTTGGAATCCACTTCCAGGATCCTGGAAGCAGATGTTCTGGGAGAGGAACACTACAGCACGGCAAGACAGATCCAGGCGATCCTGCAGAAATATGCGGAACTGCAGGATATCATCGCGATCCTGGGAATGGAAGAACTGAGCGAAGAAGATAAACTGACTGTGAGCAGAGCAAGGAAGATCCAGCGGTTCCTGTCACAGCCCTTCCATGTGGCGGAAAAATTTACCGGAGTGCCGGGCGTGTATGTTCCTCTGGAAGAAACGATCAGGGGATTTCGCGCGATCATCAGCGGAGAAATGGATCCTTATCCGGAGAGCGCCTTTTATAATGTCGGAACGATCGACGATGCGATCAAAAAAGCAGAAACACTATGAAAGAATTCAGACTGCAGTTCCTGTGTGCGGATGAAAAAGAATACGACGGTCCCTGCGTCTCCGTCAATTTCCCACTGGAAGACGGTTATATGGGGATCCTGGCGGATCATGCCAATATGATCGCGATCATGGAAACGGGCGTCCTGTTTATCAACACCGGCGAAAAGACGATCGAATATGCCGTCACAGAAGGACTGGTTGAGGTAAAGGACAAAGAGGTGCTGATCATGGCTTTTTCCGCAGAGAAACCGGATGAGATCGATGAAAACCGGGCAAAAGAAGCTGCTATGCGTGCAAGGATGCGGTTGAAGAGAAAGATGAGCAATCTGGAATTCCGGCAGAACCAGGCCGCCCTTTCCAGGGCTATGGCCAGACTGAAAGTAATCAAGGGTCGTCATTGACAGAGGAATAACATGTATTTAAAAAGTATTGAGATTCATGGCTTTAAAAGCTTTGCCAATAAGATCGTGTTTGAGTTCCCCGATGGGATCACAGGCATTGTAGGTCCGAACGGTTCCGGCAAGAGCAATGTGGCGGACGCCGTCCGATGGGTCCTGGGGGAGCAGAAGATCAAGCAGCTCAGAGGGGCCAGGATGGAAGATGTTATCTTTGCGGGAACATCTGCCAGAAAACCCCAGAGTTATGCCTATGTTGCGATCACACTGGACAATTCGGACCATAAACTGAAGCTGGATTTTGATGAAGTGACTATTTCCCGCCGGGTGTACCGGTCCGGGGAAAGTGAATTCATGATCAACGGTTCTGTATGCCGTTTAAGGGATGTGCAGGAGCTGTTTTATGATACGGGGATCGGAAAAGAAGGGTACTCTATCATCGGGCAGGGGCAGATCGATAAGATCCTTCAGGGAAAACCGGAGGAACGCAGGGAGATCTTTGATGAGGCAGTAGGGATCGTTAAATTTAAAAAGAGGAAGACCCTGGCGCTGCGGAAACTGGACAGCGAGCGGCAGAATCTTGCCAGGGTCAGTGATATCCTGGGCGAGCTGCGAAGACAGGTAGGACCGTTAAAGCGGCAGAGCGAAGCGGCAGAGCAGTTCGTTGTTTATAAAAATGACCTGAAGCGATACGACATTAATCTGTTTTTGTTTGAAAACGGCGATATCAAAACGCGTATTAAGGATACGGCAGAAAAAGAGGAGATCGCAAGACACAACCTGGAAGAAGCCCGGGAAGAATACGAACAGACAAAGAACGAATACCAGGCTCTGAGTGAAGAACTGTCTGCCCTGGAAGAGAAGATCTCGGAAGTTCGGAGCACCATTTCCAGAAGCCATGTTATGCGTGAGAACCTGAAGGGACGCATCAACGTTCTGGAAGAGCAGATCCATTCCGCAAATGAAGCGCAGAGCACATTCAATGAGCGGGTAGAAACCCTTACACGCAGGATCAGCGAGACGGAAGAAGAGAAAAACCGCCTGACGGAAGAAAAAGAAGAGAATCAGAAGAAACTGTCGGAAGCAGTGGCTGCATCCGGCAGAAAAGACAGCGCGGTGCTCGATATCCGGAACCGCAACGACGATCTGCGGCAAAAGATCGAATCCTTAAAGGAACAGTTGATCGGTCTTGTCAATGAAAGAGGAAGCCTGAATGCCCGTCTGGAACGCCTGAATGCCATGATGGACGAGATGAAAAGGCGCCGGGAGGAACTGACGGAGAATCTGCGCAGATTTACTTCCGATAAAGAAGCACGGGAGCAGGAAGTAAAAGATCTGGAAGCAGAACGGGTACTGGCCGGGAAACAGATCGCAGAAACGGAAGCTTCCATAAATGAGCAGACAAAATCTCTGCAGGCAGCCGAAAAGGTGATCCGGGATTCGGAAAAAGAGTGTGCGGGCGTCAGAGAATCTCTTCTGAAGACCCAGGCGGAACTGGAAAGCCTGCGTAATATTACAGAACGATATGAAGGCTACGGCAATACGATCCGTGAGATCATGAAATTAAAGGATTCCAATCCCGGGATCCATGGCGTCGTGGCGGATATCATCCGTACGGATAAGAAATATGAGACTGCCATTGAGACCGCTCTCGGAGGCAGTATCCAGAATGTCGTGACCGATACGGAAACGACAGCGAAAAATGTGATCGAATACCTGAAGCAGAATAAGCTTGGCAGAGCCACATTTCTTCCGCTGAAAGCTGTTACCGGGCGTGGTGAATTGAAAGATCCGGGCGTTCTGGAAGAAAAAGGCGTGATCGGGCTGGCCAGCTCTCTTGTTAAAGTAGACGAACAGTATCAGGGGGTGGCACGGTATCTTCTGGGAAAGATCATCGTGGCAGATACGATCGATCATGCGCTGGTGATCGCCAAACGCTACAATTATTCCCAGATCATCGTTACCCTGGAAGGCGAACTCCTGAACAGAGGCGGCAGTATTTCCGGCGGTGCTTTCAGGAACAAATCGAACCTGTTGGGAAGACGCAGGGAAATGGATGAGCTGAAGCATAAGGCGGACGACCTGAAAAAACAGCTGAAAGATCTGGAAAAAGAAACGGCAGATGCGAAGGAGCGAAGGAAAGACCTCCAGGCAGAACTGGAGATCTTAAAAACCCAACTGCAGGAACATAAACTGTACAGCAATACCGTGGAAGTCAGCCTGAATGCAGCAAAAAAAAGATCCGAAGAGCTGGAGGACAGATTTAGGGATGCTGATACAGAAAGCCGTTCCCTGGAAGAACAGACAAGCGGGATCCATGACGAAAATTCATCCATCGGGGACCAGCTGAAGGATAATGACAGGGAAAATGAAAAACTGAAGGCACAGATCCTCAGCCTGGAAGAAGAGCTGGAAAAAGGCAGGGAGGAAGAAGCCAGGGAGACACTTCTTGCGCAGACATTGAAAGTAGATGCTTCACGATATACGGAACAGAACCGTCATCTGACGGAATCGATCTCCCGCATGAAAGAACAGGCTTTGAAATTCGCTTCCGACCTGGAAGGTATCCGTGCAGGATATGAGGGCAGCGAAGATCTGATCGAACAGAAAAACTGCGAGATCGATGAAGTCCGGGAAGTGATCCGAAAAGCGGATGAAGAGATCGAAGAACAGTCTGAAGTTCTTCGTGATCTGGAAACGCAGAAGGAAGAAAGCAGCATCTCACACAAAGATTTCATAAGCCGCAGGGAGGAGTATGCACAGCGTACGGCAGCCCTTGACAAGGAACTGTTCCGCCTGACATCCCTTCGGGAAAAACTGGAGGAGAGGTTTGAAAATAAAGCCGGTTATATCTGGGACGAATATCAGCTGACTTATAATCATGCACTGGAACTGCGAGATGACAACCTGCAGGATCCGAAGGCTATGAGGGAACGGATCCAGGAACTGAAGAACAGTATCCGGGGACTTGGCACCATCAATGTCGGAGCGATCGAAGAATACAAAGAAGTAAAGGAACGGTTTGAATTCCTTTCTGCCCAGTATGAAGACCTTGTCCAAGCGGAGAAGGACCTGGTAAAGATCATCCGCGACCTGGACAGGGAAATGCGCAGACAGTTCCAGAAGGAATTCGGAAGGATCCAGGCAGAGTTCTCCAAAGTATTCCGGGAAATGTTCGGAGGCGGGTTCGGTACGATCGAACTGGAAGAAGACGTGGATGTCCTGGAAGCAGGCATTTCCGTCATTGCACAGCCGCCCGGCAAAAAACTGCAGAATATGATGCAGCTTTCCGGAGGGGAAAAAGCATTGACTGCCATAGCGCTCCTGTTTGCCATCCAGAATCTGAAGCCTTCTCCCTTCTGTATCCTGGATGAGATCGAGGCAGCTCTTGACGATTCCAACATCATACGGTTCTCAGGTTATCTTCATAAGCTGGTAAAAGATACCCAGTTCATTGTGATCACGCATAGGAAAGGGACCATGGAAGCAGCAGACCGTCTTTACGGTATTACCATGCAGGAGAGGGGCGTTTCTTCCCTGATCTCGGTCAACCTTGCGGATGTAGAGGAAGAAGAGGCGATCTAATAGGGGATCCGTATGTGATGAACTGATCCCTGAACAGAGTTTGATCCTATGACAAAAAAAGAAGAAGCCCAATTGAAACGGGAAGAAAAACTGAAAGCAGAGAAACTCCGTACGGAGCAGATGAAATCCTATGAGCGCAATGCTCCCGGGACACTGATCTGCGGGATCGATGAAGCGGGCCGGGGCCCTTTTGCAGGGCCTGTCGTTGCCGGCGCAGTCATACTGGATCTGGATGATCCCTGCAGAGAGATCCTGTATCTGAATGATTCTAAAAAGCTGTCCGAAAATAAACGGGAGCTTTTGTTCCGGGAGATCCTTTCCAAAGCTGTGGCGGTAGGGATCGGTTACAGCGGCGCCGCCATTATCGATCAGATCAATATCCTGCAGGCAACATACCGTGCCATGCGGATGGCGGTCGGCAATCTGACGGAAGTATCGTGCCTGACAGAAACAGACGATGCTTTACAGGAACCGGATACTCACGAACTGGTCAGGCGGCTGATCCGCTATGAACTGCCGGACGCGGGATCCTGTGAATATCCTGTTACCCCTGATCACAGGATCGTGGTTCCGGATCATATTCTTGCAGATGCCGTGCATATCCCGGATCTGGACATCTCCCAGGAAGGGATCATCAAAGGCGATGCGAAAAGCATCAGCATTGCTGCCGGCAGCATCGTGGCAAAGGTGACAAGGGATCACATCATGTATGAATATGATAAGCGTTATCCGGAATACGGATTCGCCTCTCATAAAGGATACGGAACCGCTGCCCATATTGCTGCTATCAAAGAGTACGGCATGCTGGACATCCATCGAAGATCTTTCATCCATTTCTGAACGGAGATCCTTTTTCTGATGCTGATCTTGCATTTTATTTTTTGCAGGCTTTTTTACTATTGGAGCCTCCAATCAAAAAACACCGGTAAAATAAAGTTCCTGCATCCAAAATCAGAAGACTATTTCAGAATTTTGGATCCTGAATGTTCAAAACACCGCACATTTTCAATCTTAGCATCCAAAACTGTCTGTTGAGTGGACAGGCAAAAGAAGAAACTGATCAATTACCATCCAGATAGCATGATCCAGCCGGCTGCAGGAAGCGGAAAAAGTTTCCAGGTCCGGTCTGTCTTATATCACGAATTCTTATGTATCAGAAGATCAACAAGCGACACCTCGGCAATTCCTATGAAGATCTGGCCTGTGAGCGGCTGGAAGCGGAAGGACTTGTTATCCTTGCCAGAAATTACCGGGTCAAGGCAGGGGAAATCGATATTATAGCGAAAGACGGGGAAGAACTTGTCTTTGCGGAAGTAAAGTACCGCGCCAGTGATCGGTACGGAGGGGCTTCCTATGCGATCGGGCCGCGCAAGCAAAATACCATCCGGCGTGTAGCCCAGTGGTATATGAAGGAGTTTCATATTTCGTTTGATTCCTTCTGTCGGTTCGATGCAGTGCTGATCGACGGAGAGGAGATCACGCATATCAGAAATGCCTGGCAGTAAGCTTAGGCAGCAGCTGCAAAAATCCCGGTATACACTGCAATTTTGTTGTTGACGTGCCTGCATTTTATGTTATAATAGTCCATGCGCGTAAGCGGAAATCCACAACTGGAGGGAGGTTAGTTTTTAGCTTATGTCAAATGTCATCGTTAAAGAAGGCGAATCTATCGACAGCGCTCTTAGACGTTTTAAGAGAAATTGTGCTAAGGCAGGCATTCAGCAGGAGATTCGTAAACGTGAGCATTACGAGAAGCCGAGCGTAAGACGCAAGAAAAAGTCTGAAGCTGCTCGTAAGCGTAAATACAACTAATCAGCACTAACTAAAGGCAGTCGAAGGATTGCCTTTTTTGTTGTATAAAAAGTAGACGGATGATATAATCCGCATTGTTGAAAGAAGCATATCTGTTATGTGAATGCGATACAATAATGACTGATAAGGGGAACTGATTTGAGTGAGATAGAGACCATCGTCGATCTTTCTGTGGATACCATCAAGGCCGTTTTCGGGAGCCTGGATGAAAATGTCAAAAAGATCGAAAAGAACCTGTATGTTAAGATCCTTGCCAGGGAAGGCACCATACGGATCATAGGCAGCGAAGATCAGACAGCGAAGGCGAAAAAAGTGATCAATGATCTGGCTCAGATCGCAGAAAAAGGAGGCCCGGTCACGGCGCAGAATGTGGATTATGCCATTTCCCTTGTCAAAGAAGGAAGCAGTCATACAGTTTCGGAACTGGAACATGATATTATCTGCCGGACGGTGAACGGCAAGCCGATCAAACCGAAAACCTTCAATCAGAAACGATATGTAGATGCGATCAGGGATAACATGATCGTATTCGGGCTGGGACCTGCCGGAACCGGGAAGACCTATCTCGCCATGGCTATGGCGATCGACGCATTTAAACAGGGAGATGTCAACCGGATCATCCTGACCCGGCCGGCGATCGAGGCGGGTGAAAACCTGGGCTTTCTTCCCGGAGACCTGCAGCAGAAAGTAGATCCTTATCTGCGGCCTTTATATGACGCGATCTATCAGATCATGGGAGCGGAGAGTTATATCTCCAACTCTGAGAAAGGACTGATAGAAGTTGCTCCGCTTGCCTATATGAGAGGCAGGACCCTTGACAATGCGTTTATTATATTGGATGAAGCACAGAATACCACTCCCGCCCAGATGAAAATGTTTCTTACCAGGATCGGGTTTGGGTCCAAAGTGGTTGTCACAGGAGACAGAACACAGAAGGATCTTCCCAGCGGACAGGTATCAGGCCTGGATGTGGCGATCAGAGTCCTGGAACAGGTAGAAGAAGACATTGCCATGATCAACCTGACCAGCCAGGATGTTGTGAGACATCCTGTGGTCCAGAAGATCGTGCAGGCGTATGAAGAATATGAAAAGAAACACAGTACAGGCCCTGCCGGAAGAGATAGGGCGTCCAGGAACAGGATGCTGTGAGAAGGGGGATCTATGGCAGTCTATATTGAAAATCCTTCGGGATGCAGATTTCAATTTCATTATAAAGTCGTAATACAAAAAGCAATCAATGCCGTTCTGGAAGATCTGGATATTCCGAAAGAACTGGATGTGAATGTATTGATCGTTTCCCCGGAAGAGATCCGGCGGATCAACCGGGAGACCAGAGATATAGACAAGGTCACGGATGTTTTGTCATTTCCGTATTTTGAATACCAGGAAGCAGGCGTCTTTGACAGAAGCCAGTATGATCCTGCCGAGGAAGAGATCCTGGGGGATATCGTAGTCTGCGGGGAGAAGATCCTGTCACAGGCGGAAGAGTACGGTCACAGCCAGAAAAGGGAACTGGCATTCCTGATCGTTCACAGTATGCTCCATCTGACCGGTTACGATCACATGGAGAAGAAGGATGCCGCGCTCATGGAGGAGCAGCAGAAAAGGATCATGGAACTGATCGGCATCTCCCGGTAAAAAGGATCGACTATGAAACATACGATAAAAAAACGTAATTTCATGATTCAGGGAGCGATCCTCGGTCTATCCTCCATTATCGTGAGGCTGATCGGGGTCATTTACAGGATCCCCCTGACCAACATTATAGGCGACAAAGGGATCGGCTATTACAGCGTGGCATTTGATATCTATCAGATATTGCTGCTGCTGTCATCCTATTCCCTGCCGCTGGCGGTTTCCAAAATGGTTTCGGCAAGGATCGCTCTCGGACAGTATCGAAGATCCAGGAAGATCCTATACAATGCTTTGGCTTTTGCAGTAATTGTGGGGATCTGCGCTTTCCTGATCACGTTCTGCCTGGCGGACTTTTTTGCGGGAACCGTTATGAAAGTACCCCAGAGCGCTGTTGCGCTGAAAGTCCTTGCATTTGCCCTGATCATCCTGGCAGTCCTCGGAGTGCTGAGAGGCTATTTTCAGGGAATGGGCAATATGATCCCCACGGCGGTTTCCAATATTGCCGAGCAGATCCTGAACGCCATCGTCAGCGTTGTGGCCGCCGGTGCGCTGTTCCATTATGGAAGTACTATCGTTCAGGGAAGTTATGACTTTTCCAATGCACCGGAAGCTTTCGGAGCCGCAGGCGGTACCATGGGTACCGTGGCAGGCGCATTGCTGGCAATGGTCCTTTTGCTGGTCTGGATGATCCGATACAATAAAAAGACCAGGTATCTTCTGAAGACAGACCAGTCGGAAGAAGAGAGCACTGCGGATATTGTAAAGATCCTGATCCTCACCATTGTTCCGGTGATCCTGAATACCGCCATCTATAATCTCAGCAGTGTGGTAGACAAATTCATATTCAGCAATATCATGATCGCAAAAGGCATGAGCCCGGATACCAGGGACAGCCTCATTGGCATGTTCTCGGGAAAATACTGGCTGATCGTCAATATCCCGATCGCGCTTTCCAGCGCGCTGGCTTCCGCCCTGATCCCTTCTGTTGTATCTTCCAAAGCAAGAAAAAGCCGGAGAGACGTGATCAGCAAAGTAAGATCTTCCATTCAGATGATCACCCTGATCGCATTTCCCTGCGCTGCCGGGATCGGATTTCTGTCGCGTCCGATCATTGATCTTTTATTTCCCACCAGCGATGATCCCGGTAAGATCGCACTGATGCTTTCCGTAGGATGTCTGACGGTGGTGCTTTACTGCCTTTCCACCATTACCAATTCCATCCTGCAGGGGATCGACAGGATGCGCATACCGGTCTTCCATTCCGCTTTTTCGCTGGCTGTCAATGCGGCAGTGCTGGCTCTTTTGCTGTGGCTGTTTAATATGGACGTCTTTGCCTGGATCATTGCAGATATGATCTTCGCCCTGCTGATGTGTATCCTGAACGCCAGATCGCTTCGAAAGTATCTCAGGTATCGTCAGGAGATCAGATATACCTTTATAAAACCGATCGAGGCATCCATTATCATGGGCATTCTGGCGTTTTTCTTCCAGGAGATGTTAAGCCGCGTCAGCGGACATTCCTTTGATATCGTGATCACGATCCTGTTCGCAGTGATCGTGTATGTCATATTACTGTTTGCGATGAGGATCATTAACGAAAAGAAACTGCGGATGATACCGGGCGGCACACGGCTGGTGCCGGTATTGAAGAAACTACACTTGCTGAGATAGCGGAAGGGGCAGTGAAAAAGAAGCACAAAAAAGAGGCCCTGAATGACCTCTTTTAACCGTTCAAAAGAAAATCGGGATTAAGCTCTTTCGACTTTGCCGCTTCTTAAGCAGGAAGTACATACATGTACGGTCTTGGCTCCACCGGCTGTCTTAACACGAACAGACTTGATGTTGGACTTCCACATTTTATTGGATCTTCTGTGTGAATGGCTGACAGCATTACCAAAATGAACGCCTTTGCCGCAGATATCACATTTTGCCATTGCTTTTGCACCTCCTTTACAGAGTTACTTTGTGTTACGCACGGGAAGTATTTTATCAGATTGCTATAGTAATTGCAAGCGGAATTTGCTAAAATTAATCACGGAAAGAAGGAAGAAAAGTATTTCGTCTTTTCGAATATATTAACAAAGGGATAAATCATGAACGATATTATAGATTCCAGAAAGATGAAAGCGATGTTTCTGGGAGGAACACGGTACCTTGACAATCAGAAGGATATGATCAATGCGCTGAATGTATTTCCGGTCCCTGATGGAGATACAGGCACCAATATGTCTCTGACGCTGATGAGCGCGGCAAGGGAATTAAAGGATCTTTCTGACGATGCTTCTATCGATGATGTGGGAAGGAAGATCGCGTCCGGTACCCTGAGAGGAGCCCGTGGTAATTCCGGCGTGATCATGTCACAGCTCTGCCGAGGATTTGTCAAAGGGATCGAAGGCGCGAAGGCACTGAACAGTACCCTGATCGCAGCTGCCTGCGATATGGCTGTCAGCGCTGCTTACAAAGCAGTCATGCGGCCCCAGGAAGGTACGATCCTGACGGTAGCAAGAGAGGTGGCGTTAAGGGCCAGTGAACTGGCTGCCAGGGATATCACCCTGAAAGAGTTCTTTTCCAGTCTTCTTTCCTATGGACGGGAAGTGCTGCAGCACACTCCGGAACTGCTGCCGGTCCTGAAAGAGGCCGGTGTTGTGGATTCCGGCGGACAGGGACTGATCGAGTTCCTGCGGGGGGCTTTCGATGCATTTGAAGGAAAAACGCAGGACTATGATTTTGAGCCGGAGAAAGAAACCGTCTCTTCCCACCCGGTATCTATCGACACTTCCAATATTGAGACGGCAGATATCCGTTTCGGTTACTGCACGGAATTTCTGATCGAAACGAAAGCACTGTTTACATCTGCAGATGAAGAGGAACTGAAAATGTTCCTGAATTCCATTGGTGATTCTATCGTTTGTGTCGCAATGGATGATATCGTTAAAGTCCATGTCCATACCAACCATCCTGGCCAGGCGATCGAAAAAGCCCTGACTTACGGGGAATTAAACAGTCTCAAGATCGACAATATGCGTTTTGAACATCATGAAAAACTGGTGAAGGAATCGGATTACAGGAACGAAACGCTTCAGGGAGAAATGCCTTCCGATACGGTCACAGAAGAAAGCAGAGCAGAACTGGGATTTGCAGCGGTGTGTTCCGGGGAAGGTATCGCGGAGGTATTTAAAGGGCTTAAAGTGGATGCGGTCATAGAAGGCGGACAGACCATGAATCCCAGTACGGAGGACATCCTGGCTGCCATTGATACAGTTCGTGCAGACCACGTGATATTGTTCCCCAACAACAGCAATATCATTATGACAGCCTCTCAGGCAGCACAGATGTGTACCGATAAGACTGTACATGTGATCCCTACAAAGAATATCTGCCAGGGGATCACTGCCATGATCGGCTATGTTCCGTCCTTCAGTGCAGAAGAAAATGTACAGCTGATGAAGGACGCCATGCAGCAGGTGCGATGCGGTGAGGTGACCTATGCGATCCGGGATTCCAGGATCGGTGAAACGTGTATCCGAAAAGGCGATTATATGGGCATCGGAGACGGAGAACTTCTTGCTGTCTGCCCGGACGAGAAAGATGCGGCTGTCGAGATGATCCGGAAGATGGCCCGGGAAAATGCAGAGTTTATCACGATCTATTATGGGGAAGGAACGACCGAAGAAGATGCGCAGGAGGTCGCCTGTAAAGTCGGGGAATTTCTTCCGGATGTGGATACGGAGATCACTTACGGAGGACAGGCTGTCTACCAGTTTATCATTTCCGTTGAATAACAGATGAGACTGACAGAACTTAAGGGCATAGGAGAAAAAACAGAACAGTTAATGGAGAAAGCAGGGATCCATGATGTCATGGATCTTCTGTTTTTGTTTCCGCGGGATTATGAAATCTTTTCCGCGCCGTGCTGCGTCGGAGAGATCGGCTGCCGGTCTTTTGCTGCCGTGCGCGGCGTGTTCATACAGGACGTGAATGAAAGAAGAGCCAAAAAACTCCTGATCTCCCAGAGCATTTTCAAGGATGAGACCGGAGCCACCATACGGGCTGTCTGGTTTAACGCTCCTTTTATCAAAAATACGGTCAAAGCCGGAGTCCCCTGCGTTTTAAGGGGCCGCATCAGCCGCAAATATATGATCCCGCAGATCGACCAGCCAAGGGTATATTCCCTGGCGGAATATGACCGTCTGGAAGGAACGATGTCCCCCGTATATCCACTTTCAAAAGGGCTTACCAATGCGCTTTTGACGAGAGCCGTGAAACAGGCGCTGCAGACAGAGGAACTATACCGTATCGACGAGGAAGAATTTCTTCCGGCTTCTGTCCGAATGCAGTACGGTCTGTGCAAAAGAAGCATCGCCGTGAGGGACCTTCATTTTCCTTCCGACCGGGAATCCTTTATCAGGGCGCAAAAAAGGATGTCCTTC
>JAFRKZ010000011.1 GCA_017431485.1 Parasporobacterium sp.
ATTCCTTTGGCCTTTTGTTGTTGTAGTAGTCAATGAAATGGATCACTGCCTCGATGATCTCAGCGATATGGATCCGCTTCTCCTTTACTTTGGTCTTTCCGAAACGGCAATACAAGGCCTCAGTCTTGATGATCCCATTCAGTGATTCCATTGGAGCATTGTCATAACAGGTCGCCACCCTTCCGATGCTCTGCAGGATGCCATGGGATTTCAGGGTATCCATGTATTCATACGAGACATAGGTACTGCCAAGGTCGTTATGGATGATGGATCCCCGGAAGCATTCCCCCCATCTGGCGCAAAGGGTCTCGATCGTATCTGTGCACAGTCTTGCATTGGGTGATTCAGAGATACAGTACGCCAGGATCTCGCCATTGTAAAGGTCTTCAATTGTATTCAGGTACATCGTCCGCTCGAGCCCCATAAGATACGTGATGTCTTCGAGCATCTTTGTTCTGGGCTGAAGGGCGAAGAACCCGCGTCTGATCAGGTCAGGCGGAACTTTGGCTTTCATTTCCCGGCGCTTTGCGTAGACTTCATCAGAGTACTTTTTGCGCCGTACCGTCGAAAGCAGGTCGTTCTCCTTCATGAGGCGCCTGACACGCTTGCGGTTGATGCGTCTACCGCATTTCTGAGAGACAAGCCGGGTCATCTGGCGGTATCCGATCCCGCCTTGCTGCTCCTCCTGAAGGCTGCGGATCAGATCTGTGATCTCCGCACCGGAAACCGGGGATGGATGCTTGAGATAATGATAATAGCTTTTCCGGGATACCCCCGCTACGCGGCAGAGAAGGCTCACGTTCCCGATCCCTCTTCCGAGGACGTTTCCGATGGCCTGATATTGTGTTTTTTTTTGAAGCTGGCTGCTGGTGTCCCGTTAAGCTCCATCAGGGATTCCAGGTAAGCCACCTTGGCTTTCAGGAACTCATTTTCATCCTTGAGGTCCCGGATATACTGCCTGGTATCCTTGTCATCTGGTGTACCCATGGCAGAGGCCTCCTTTCCAGGGTTTGATGTCTTGGCCTCGTACATAGAGTGTTTTCCCTGGGAAGAGTATAACGCACAGAGACGGGTTTTGTCTGCAATCCATTCCTCAATAGTTGCCTGATCGATATTTTTCAGGGCAGCGATCTGGGGGATCGTGAACTTGCCTGTCTCGACCATCTGTAGTATTTCGGTTTTCTGGTCATGATGATATCTGTTCTTGACCCGGTTTTCGTTGATGACAGGATCATCCGAATTATTCATCCAGCGCCATACGGTTTTGTAGGGAATGCCGGACATCTCAGAAATGGTACGGATGCAGGTCCCTTTACGGATTTCATCAAGGACCATGAGTTTGGTGTTCTGGTTATGACTCATCTTTTCCTCCTATCTGTTACCCTAAAGGGAATCAGTGGAAGAAAAAGTGTTACCTTTTTGGGGTTCAGATCAGAGAACATCTGGTGTTCTCAGATCGGTCAAATGGCAAAATTGAGAACTCAGCGGAAGTTTCACAACAAGGGAGACGTCTGAAAAAGCATTGTATTGACAGGAGAGAAAAAAAGTGATAATAATACATCGGTACCGATACAAATCGGACTGTAATGGATAAACACGATGTACGAAAGGAATCTGTCATATGATAAATGAAACAGAGTTAATAAGAAAAATGCTGCTGTTTAGCAGAAAAGCAAGAGCCGGTATCGCAGGAAGCGGTCCTGCAGCGGGAGATCCCTGCAAAAAAGCCCATGAGCTGGGACGGAAACTGCAGCAGCCAGCACTTTCAGAACCGCTTCTTTCCAGGGAACACCTGCTGGTGATCATCAGGGAATACCCTCAGGGGATCAGGCAGAAGGCCGTCGCGGAAAAGGCCGGCGTTAATCAGTCTTCCGCATCTGAACTGATCAGCAAACTGGCCGAAGCAGGGTATATCAGACGGGAACCGGATCCGGATGACAAACGCGCGACCCTGATCTTTCTGACGGAAAAAGGAAAAGAAAGGGCACTGCAGGTGCAGGAAGAAAGAAAGAGTCTGTATGGCGGCATTTTCGATGCTCTTTCTGAAAAGGAAAAACAGACACTGTCTGATCTGCTAGATAAACTGTTGAAAAAACGAGCTTAGGAAAATGTCCATAATCATGTTTACTGGAAATAAAACTATGCTATAATGTTTTTGTTTTAGCGGGAAGTTCGTGTTCGCGGAGAAGGAATGGAGAAAGAAGGGACCGGGAAATCAAAAAAGAGTGGGATCGTGACCGCCGCATTGTTCGCGTTCAGCCTTGTGGTCGTAGCGGTCATCGCTTTTATGGAATTCGGGGGAGACAGGGACAGATATCTGGAAAAGGACTCCTTTAATGTCCTTTATCTTTTTGGCGCCATCGGCTGCTTTCTGGTGGCACTTCTGTGTGAAACCGCTAAGTATTCCTATCTTCTGCGCGGCAAGATCCAAAAGAACAGAAGGTCGATCGCCTTTTCTACTGCAGTGATCGGAAAATACTATGACAACCTGACTCCTGCAGGAGCAGGCGGTCAGGGCTTTCAGATGTATTATCTGAGTTCCCACGGATGTGATCCCGGAACATCGGGAGGACTGCCGATCATCGGTTTTTTAGGTCTCCAGTTTGCATTTGTGCTGATCGGGATCGTAACGATCATTCTGGGAAGAGACTTCCTGGATGATATTGTGGCGATCAAGGTCACGGCAATCGTGGGACTGGTCTTTTATGCTTTCGTACCGGGGTGTATTATCCTGTTTGCCATAGCGCCGAATCTTTTGGAGGCGATCGTGGCATGGGGCACCAGGATCTTAGGGAAGCTCCGTATCCTGAAGCATCCGGAGCAGACCAATCAGAAAGCGATCCATCATCTGCAGTCTTATACCGATACGCTGCATTCTTTCAGCCGCAGCCGGAGCCAGGTAATCGTGGTCTTTGCGCTGTCGGTAGTTTATCAGCTGGCCTTTATGTGTATGCCCTTCTTCGTGCTGAAGTTTTTCGGCGCCAGTATGGGACTGGTCGAATGCTTCTGCAAAGTTGTCTATATCTACGCCGCCATTACCATTATCTTTACGCCCGGCAATTCAGGCGCCGCGGAAGCATCCTTTTATATGGTATTCAATACCCTGTCGGGAGGCGCGGTATTCTGGGGAATGCTGGTATGGCGGGCACTTTGCTATTACAGTTGGATCTTCCTGGGAGCAGTGATCCAGATCCGGGATCGTATAAGAAAGAAAAAAACAGTTGACACCTGATATATCCTTTGCTATAGTAACGCAATAAAACCGATGAGAAAGAGTAGTAACCCCTGCCTCTTGTCTCTGAGAGAGCTGCAGACGGTGAGATTGCAGCAGACAATACAAGGGCGAATGGACTTTCGAGGGCAAACAGAAATGTCCGGCAGGACAGAGTATGAGAGACGGGATTTGGCCTCCCGTAACCAAGGGTCAGCATATGATGGTATGCATGAGTGGATACAGTTACTGTATCAAGCCGGGTGGCACCGCAGGTTTATCACAGACCTGTCCCAGCAGTTGTTTGCAGGGACAGGTCTTTTTGTATTCACCGGCCTGTCCGAAAAAATCATCTTCACAAAGGAGGAAAAAGACATGACTGAAAACAAAATCCCTTACAAGATCTACCTGAATGAGGACGAGATGCCGAAGAACTGGTACAATCTGCGCGCTGACATGAAAAATAAGCCTGCTCCGCTCCTGAATCCGGGTACAGGACAGCCGATGACAGCGGAAGAACTGGAAGCCGTGTTCTGTAAGGAACTGGTCGAACAGGAGCTGGATAACGATACGCCTTATATCAAAATTCCGGAAGAAATCCATAGCTTCTATAAAATGTACCGTCCATCCCCGTTGGTACGGGCTTACTGCCTGGAAGAAAAACTCCAGACACCGGCGAAGATCTATTATAAGTTTGAAGGCAACAATACCAGCGGCAGCCACAAACTGAACTCTGCCATTGCCCAGGCTTATTACGCCAAGAAGCAGGGCCTCAAGGGAGTTACTACCGAGACCGGTGCCGGACAATGGGGCACAGCACTTTCCATGGCCTGCTCCTATCTGGGACTGGACTGCAAAGTCTATATGGTCAAAGTATCCTATGAGCAGAAGCCGTTCCGAAGAGAAGTCATGAGAACCTACGGCGCATCTGTCGTTCCGTCACCATCCGATACCACTGCAGTAGGAAGAAAGATCCTGGAAGAGTTCCCGGGAACCACCGGATCCCTGGGATGCGCGATCTCTGAAGCAGTGGAAGTTGCAGTTACCAACCCGGGATACCGTTATGTACTGGGCAGTGTGCTGAACCAGGTGCTGCTGCATCAGTCGGTGATCGGCCTGGAGAGCAAGCTGGCCATGGATAAATACGGGATCAAACCGGACATCATTATCGGATGTGCAGGCGGCGGATCCAATCTGGGCGGCCTGATCGCGCCGTTTATGGGAGAAAAGTTAAGAGGTGAGGCGGATTATCAGATCATAGCGGTAGAGCCGGCCTCCTGCCCGAGCTTCACAAGGGGTACCTTCGCATACGACTTCTGCGACACGGGAATGATCTGTCCGCTGGCAAAAATGTATACTCTGGGAAGCGGATTTATCCCGTCCGCCAATCACGCCGGCGGTCTGAGATTCCATGGCATGAGCACGATCCTGTCACAGCTGTATCATGACGGATATATGGAAGCGACCAGTGTTGAGCAGACCAGCGTCTTCCAGGCAGCGGAAGAATTTGCAAGAGTAGAGGGAATCCTTCCGGCACCGGAAAGCGCTCACGCCATCCGCGTGGCAATCGATAAAGCTCTGGAATGCAAAGAGACCGGCGAAGAAAAGACGATCCTCTTCGGCCTTACCGGCACCGGATATTTTGACCTTGTCGCATATGAGAAATTCCATAACGGAGAAATGACTGACGTGATCCCGACCGATGAGCAGATTGCGGAATCCATCGCAAAACTGCCGAAGATCGGATAAGTTTCAACATGAAGAAGTATCACGCAGGTATCAAGATAAAATAAAAAAGAAGAAAGGGAAAACAACATGAAAAAGACATTCCTTAAGATATGTGCGATCGCAGCAGCAGTGATCATGACAGGCACTGTTTTCGTATACGGTGCTCCGGAAGAGGAAACCACTGTATTTAAAGTCGGTATCTGCAATTATGTGGATGACGCTTCCCTGAATCAGATCGTAGACAATATCCAGTCCAGGCTGGAAGAACTGGGAACGGAGAACAAAGTCACATTTGAGATCTCCTATCAGAACAGTCAGGCGGATTCCAGTATCATGAATCAGATCATTGCGGATTTTATCGCCGACAATGTGGATTTGATGGTAGGCGTGGCGACGCCGGTAGCCATGGCTATGCAGGCGGCAACGGAAGACAATCAGATCCCGGTGGTCTTCGCAGCGGTTTCCGATCCGATCTCAACGGAACTGGTAGATTCCCTGGAGGCTCCGGGCGCCAATATCACCGGATCTTCCGATTATCTGGATACCACAGCGGTCATGAATCTGATCTTTGCAGCGGATCCGGAAGCACAGAAAATAGGCCTTCTTTATGATATCGGACAGGATGCCAGCACCACTCCGATCGCGGCGGCAAAGGAATACCTGGATGAGAAAGGCATTGAATACAAAGATTATACCGGTACCACAGTAGCGGAAGTGGAACTTGCAGTCCAGTCCCTGATCGCAGACGGAATGGATGCTGTCTTTACGCCAACAGACAACACGATCATGACAGCGGAGCTTTCTATTTACGAAGAACTGGCCGAGGCCGGCATCCCGCACTATACAGGAGCGGATTCCTTTGCCCTGAACGGAGCCTTTGTCGGATACGGCGTAGATTATGCCGAACTGGGGGCGAGAACGGCAGATATGGTGAAGGAGATCCTGGTAGACGGCAAAGATCCTTCCGAAACACCTGTTCTGACATTTGACAACGGAACTGCTACCGTCAATACGGAAACCTGTGAATTGATCGGATTCGATTTTGCGCAGATCGAAAAAGCATTTGAACCTTACTGCCTCCGGATCCAGTCGATCGTCACGGCGGAAAGCTTTGACGAGATACAGTAAAAGGATCAGATAAGGCACAGTTATGGGCGTTATTTTACCGTTATTGCAAACTGCACTTGAGCTGGGACTGACAGGAGGCCTGACAGTCCTGGCTTTGTTTCTCAGCTATTCCATGCTGAATGTCTGTGATCTTTCCACAGACGGATGTTTTACGCTGGGGGCTGCCGTGGGCGCCGTGGTGGCGATCGCAGGACACCCTTACCTGTCGATCCTGGCGGCTATGGGAGCAGGGATCCTGTCCGGTCTGATCACGGCTGTCATCCAGACGAAAATGGGTGTGGACAGTCTTCTGGCAGGGATTATCGTAAATACCGGGCTTTATTCCATCAATATCGCGATCATGAGCGGATCTTCGATCCTGAACATGAACAAGACAGATACAGTTTTCACAAAGATGAAAGATCTTTTGAAAGGAACCTTTCTGAATGATCAGTATAAACTGATCGTGATCTTATTCGCGGTCATACTGGTATGTGTGTTCCTGGCGCTGTTTCTTAAGACCCGCCTGGGACTGGCGATCCGGGCTACCGGCAATAATCCGGCGATGGTCAAGTCCTCTTCCATCAATCCTGTCTTTACGACCATTATCGGCCTGTGTGTAGCCAATGCTTTCACCGGCCTTTCCGGCTGTCTGATGGCACAGGCCCAGAAATCCGTGGATATCAATATCGGGACCGGTATGGTCACGATAGCACTTGCGTCCCTGCTGATCGGAAGGACTTTTTTCGGGAAACGTAAGATCCCTGTGCAGATTGTCGGAGCGGTCATCGGGGCCTTTATTTTCCGCCTGGTGTATACCATCGCTTTAAGGCTGAATATGCCGGCTTATATGCTGAAACTGGTATCTTCCGTGATCGTGATCCTGGCAATTTTCCTTCCATATTTAAAGACCAGATATCCGATGCTCAGACGAAGACTCGGGATCCTTTCAGGCCGAAAGAAGGGAGGTGACAGTCATGCTGAAGGTTAACGGCATTTCCATCACCTTCAATCCCGGAACCGTTAATGAGAAAAAAGCGCTGGACAGATTGTCCCTTCATGTGAAGCCGGGAGATTTTATCTCGATCATCGGGGCGAACGGAGCAGGGAAATCCACGCTGTTCAATGCTGTCAGCGGAACTTTTTATACGGATGAAGGCACGATCACCCTGGACGGAAAGGACATTACACTGATGCCCGAGCACAAGAGAGCCAGGATCATAGGAAGGCTGTTCCAGGATCCTATGCTGGGCACCGCGCCGGATATCAGCATCATGGAAAATATGGCCCTGGCGGCGGGAAAAGGAGGGTGGCTCTCCATCCTTTCCAATAAAGAAAAAGCGGATTTCAAAGATCGGGTGGCGCTTCTGGAAATGGGTCTGGAAAACCGGATGAGCCAGCCGGTCAGACTGCTTTCCGGTGGGCAGAGACAGGCACTGACACTGCTGATGGCCACGTATCATGCGCCAAAGCTCCTTCTTCTGGATGAACATACCGCGGCCCTGGACCCTGCTACTGCGGAAAAAGTGCTGGAGATCACCCGGCAGGTAGTGGCTGAAAACCGGCTTACCTGTCTGATGATCACCCATAACATGCAAAATGCCCTGGACTTAGGAAACCGAACACTTATGATGAACCGGGGAAAGATCATTTATGATGTGGAAGGAGAAGAAAGAAAAGGGCTGACAGTCCGGGACCTGCTGGAACGGTTCAAGTCAAAAGTCGGAGAAGAACTGGACAATGACCGTATGCTGCTCTCCGACTGAAGGATACTTAAGACAAGACCAGCCGAAGAAAAAACAATAATCCTTGACTTTGTAATGGGTTTCATATATAATGCGTCACGTATGCAATAATGCTTTAGTGAACTAAAGTGCAGCGTATAAGAAAAAATGCCTTGAGGCATATATATGGAGGTTAATTACTATGGTAATGAGTATTATTGGTTTCATTTTTGGTATCGTCGGTCTGTTAGGCGCTCTGTTATGGCATCCGTCAACAGTGATGTGCATCATCTGGATCGTTGTAGCCGTACTCGGCATCGTTCTTTCCGCAATCGGTATCAAGAAAGGCAGCAAAGGCTTAAGCATTGCCGGACTGGTTCTTTCCATCATCGGTGTTATCATTGCGATCGTTATGACCGTAGCATGTGCTACTGTTGATAAGGCTGTCAACACAGTAAAGGATGAACTTGCTACCATGACAGATGAGCAGGTACAGGGTGCCCTGGAAGATCTTGGAGCACAGCTTGAAAGCGCACTGGGTGATGCAGGCGCAGAAATTGAATCCGTTGTGGAAGAAGTATCTGAAGCAGCTGCAAACTAAGCTGATCTAACAGTCGAATTATCTGGTTAAGCTCCTGTATACCTGTTATGCAGGAGCTTTGCTGTTAATTAAAACTATGCATCCGTATTTAACTGTATTTTCCATCCGCATTCCTATGTACGGCCTTATGATGGCAGTCGGGTTTCTCCTGTGCAGCGTGATCTGCTTTCTGCGTACCCGCAAGAGAGGACTTCAGGGTGAAAACCTGATCATCATAGCGGCAATGCTTCTTTTGTTTGCCCTGATCGGAGGTTTTGTGTTCTATGCCCTGGTGACATACAGTCCCGGTCAGATCGCGGACTTTATCAGGGAAGGAGACTGGGAATCCCTGCTTGGAGGCGGGATCGTCTTCTATGGTGCCCTGATCGGGGGGATCATAGGCGCGTTTATCGGAAGCGTTATCGCAAAAGACGATCTGCGGGATTATATGGATATTATCGTGCCGGTGATCCCGCTGGGCCATGCGATCGGAAGGATCGGATGCTTTTTCGCCGGGTGCTGCTATGGCAGGCCGACTGACAGTGCGATCGGTGTGATCTACACAGACCCTGCCGGCGGAGCGCCAACCGGGATCAGGCTGCTTCCCACACAGCTCATGGAATCCGCATACAATGTGCTTTTGTTCGGAATCCTTATGGCGGTATCGAAAAGGACGTCGTCACGTTATCTGACCACCTTTTTATACTGTATTTTATATGGGAGCTTCCGGTTTGTTCTGGAATTTTACCGGTACGACAGTATCCGGGGGATCGCAGGCGGCCTGTCCACATCCCAATGGGTCAGTCTTGGACTGATCGCAGGAGCATTGATCGCAGCAGCCGTTTATCGGATGTCTGTAAAAAGAAAAAAGACTTCTTCGGAAGTCAGGTAAATGATACGAGTAAGGAGGTATCTGACTATGCCGTTTTCTATCGCATTGATCATAGGCCTGATCCTGGCGCTTATCGCGACCGTCCTGGCTTATGTATTTCTGATCCCGGATAAGGCTCGCGACAGCCTTCCCGGTTTTTTCCGGTTCCTGCATGACCTGATCAACTTCAGGACCATGATCATCGAAAGCGTGATCAAACTGCTTTACGTTTTCTGCAGTTTCGGATGTATCGGAGTCGGTCTGTTCCTTTTATTTGGGAAAAATTTCCTGATCGGGCTCCTGGTCCTGATCGGAGGACCGCTGGTGTGCAGAGTCATCTTCGAACTGGTCATGCTGTTCGTGATCCAGGTGCAGAACACGATCTCGATCAACAGAAAACTCAAATAAGAGCTTTCAGATATTCGTATATGGCATCCCCGGATGGAGGACATCCGGGGATGTTCTTCGTAAAGGCACAGGTACAGTTTCCGATCCCCACCGGCAGATCCTCAGGTGACAGGCGGGAAAGTTCAGGGGAAGAAAGACCTTTATATCCCTGCCCGATACAGAACCGGACATGCAGCCGCTCTGTCAGGATCTTCAGAAGACCTTCCTGATCCAGCCTGTTCAGGGCATCGGTCAAAGCGCTGTAACAGGCGCTGCAGGATTGGATCTCTTCGGTTGCATAATTCAGTTCCATTGCTTTATGGGTCAGAAAAGCGCACGAGTCTGCGGCGGGTGATGGGAAAGCCGCTTCGAAACGGCTCGGACTGCCAGATGGATCCAGGCTTGTCAGGACCAGTTTTGTAAGATCTGCGCTTCCGATGCCGAAAGCTTCGGAAAGACCTATGTATCGGACTTTTTCCTGCGGCCTGTCAAGAACCCGGCAGGCATAGGCATCTGTCAGGACAGGATCCAGCGCTGCCAGGATATTATTCTGTACCAGAGGATTTCCGCCGTCTTCAAAATCCGGATCCCCGCAGATATTATCCACGACGATAAAATCCTGATGGATACAGCTGTTGAGCGCCGCGATCGGATCGTGAAGCCCAAGGGCGTGAAACCGGCGTTTTTCGGAGTTGGGGATCAGGCCTTTCATATTCTTCAAGGCGCAGGTCACATGAGTCTGGCAATGTCCTTTCAGGACGGGGACGTTGATCAGAAAATCGATCTGTCTCACGCAGCTGCAGATCTTCAGCGACAAATTACCGCCCTTTACTGAGAATGACGTGTCTTTCTGGGTGTCCAGCAGTGTAATGCCGTATCTGTCGGCAAGTGAGCAAAAGCCGCAGTATTCGAAAGCATCTTCTGTTTTATCGCCGACCCAGGATCCTTCGCAGATCATGATCTTTTGATAACCGTTTTCTTTCAGGTACAGGATGATCCCTTCCACGATCTCCGGGTGCGTTGTGGCGCCATACATGGCAGGAACAGGACTGACCAGATTGGGTTTGATCCCGATCAGCGGATCCTTTTCCGGACCGGCCTTTTGCCGGATATGATCTGCCAGGCCAGCAGCTTTCAGCAGCCGGACCGTCATGGCGGTATAATCTGTTCCGTAGATCTTTATGATCTCATTCTTTTTCAAACCGGTTCCCCTTTACATGCTTTGCTTTTCTAAATAATACCATAATACAGTCCGATAAAACAGGATGTTTCATATTGTAAAGGATTTGCTCCCATACATGATGACACGAATCCCGGCTTGTTATGAGATCCGGGGAATGCTATAATCGGCGCGTCCGCAAGGGCAGATGAATGCGGCAAGATAAATATATAAGAAATAAAAGATTATAATATGGAGAAACAATTATGAACAATCAAACTGACCTGACCGAAAAACAGCTTACGTCTGAAGAACAATACCACGGAAGGCTGCTTCATGTATTCAGCGATACTGTAGAGCTTCCGGATGGGATGAAGGCGACAAGGGAATATATCAAACATGTAGGAGCCGTCTGCATGGTGGCGGTGACGGAAGACCGGAAAGTCATCATGGAAAGACAGTTTCGATATCCTCACGGGAAAGTCGTGGTGGAGATCCCGGCCGGGAAACTGGACAGTGCGCAGGAAGACCGTCTGGAGGCGGCAAAAAGAGAATTGAAAGAAGAAACCGGCATCACAGCGGATCATTGGCAGGATATGGGAAACTTTATCCCGACGCCGGCCTATACCCAGGAAGTTGTCACGATGTTTCTG
The DNA here is from genome assembly GCA_017431485.1 of Parasporobacterium sp. GTDB lineage: Bacteria > Bacillota > Clostridia > Lachnospirales > Lachnospiraceae > RGIG5612. Next base: position 11,421 of record JAFRKZ010000011.1, read on the forward strand.
GCGACCGGGCTGCACAGCGGAGAACGGCATCTGGATGATGAAGAGTTTCTGGAAGTTTTCGAGATGCCGCTGGATGATCTGGTGGAAGAGATCATGCAGGGCAGGATCAGCGACGGAAAAACTATTGCGGCAGTCCTCAAAGCGTATCTTCTGCTTTCTCCTGTACAGTCATAAAAACATTGCAATACATGGCGGAAACGATACAATAATGGCGGTACACATTATTTATGAAGGAAGGACAAAACGATGAAGAAAAAACTATTTACCGTCCTGGCAGCCTTCGTCCTGGTACTGACGATGGGATGTGCCTGCGTTATGGGTGCAGAAGAGGCTGAGACACCGGCCGGTGAGACCGCACAGGAGATCCTGGGGTTTTATATCCTGAATTATGCGCAGAATGAAGCGCAGGTGAATCTCAATATCATTTCCGAATCCGATCTGACTGCTGTTTCCGAGCAGGCAGATACAACGATCTATCAGTTCTGTGCAGACGGAAGTGCTGTTGTCTATGACAGGGGCGAGGTGCGCAGCGGAACCTATGAATATGGTGACGGCATCCTGACGATCTCCATTAACAATGAAACGGCTGCCTATGACTATGAGTTCATTGACGGGCTGCTGATCATCCGTTCCGGAGAAGAATCTTCCATACTATATGGGTTCAGTCTGGAGGATATGAACTACATTTCCATCGAGGATTATTCCACCATCGAACTGGATCAGGAATATGTTACGGTGAGTGATGAAACCGTGGAATCCTATATCCGTTCCATACTCAGAGGACAGACCGTTTCGGAAGAGGTAACGGAAGGGATCACGCAGACAGGCGATATTATCTCCATTGCTTTCGAGGGAATCCTTGAAGGAGAAACAGAGCCTTTTGAAGGAGGCTCTGCAGACAGCCTGACACTTCAGCTAGGGTCCGGCGCACTGATCGCGGATTATGAAGAGCAGCTGACAGGAAAAGAGATCGGCAGCACGCTGGATGTAGTGATCACATTCCCGGAAGACTATTCCGGCAATGCAGATCTGATCGGGAAGACAGCAACATTTACCACGACGATCCTTTCCAAAACGGTTGTGACGACTCCGGAACTGACAGATGAGTGGGTGAAGACCTTTACCCGGGAATATCTGCCGGAAGAACTGTCTACGGTTGAAGAGTTCCGGACTTACTGCCGGGGATTCCAGGAAAAAAATGTGCTCCATGCTGCCATTTTCAATGCCCTGACAGAACGCGCAGAGGTGACCGGTTATAATGGCGATATTGCGCAGATGCTGCTCAATTATGCGGCTGCCAATCTCTCCAGTACGGCAGGGTATTACGGATATGATGTGGCATCCTATGTGTCGCAGATGGGTTATGAATCGACAGACGCCTATCTGCAGGCAGAAGCTTCCTCTTATATCACAAGTTCCATGATCGTCAATAAAGTTCTGGTGGATCAGGGGATCCATTATACCCAGGAGGAATTGGAACATGCTCTGGCGGAGTATGTCCGCAGCGGTTTCGGCGACAAGATGACTGTGGAGGAATACAAACAGCAGGTAGGCGATATCGGGATCTGGGCATATACCAATATGGTATTCAAATATGATCTTGCCATGAAGGCTTTGGAAGACCGCGTTACGATTTCATAATATTTTACAAAAATTAGATAATTGTTCCAAAGATTTATTTCAATATTCAGAATATAATAGTTCCTGTAAGTCAACAGTTATCGTGGAACAAAGGAGGGTATTATATCATGAATATGAACAAATGGTTCGAGGAACTGATCGCCTCGGATAAGAAAGCTGCGCTTCCGATCCTGTCTTTTCCGGCAGCTAAAATGCTTGGAGTTACAGTGGATGAACTGGTAAACAGCGGAGATCTGCAGGCACAGGGTGTAAAATTGATGACAGATGCTTATCCGGTAGCAGCTGCTCAGGCTTATATGAATCTTTCCGCAGAAGCGGAAGCATTTGGAGCAAAATGTGTCCATTCCGCAGAGGAAGTTCCGACGATCATCGGACAGCTGGTCGCGACTCCGGAAGATGCGGATGCACTGGAACTTCCGGCAATCGGTACCAAACAGACAGGTCCTATCCTGGATGGTCTCAAAAAGGCAAGAGCACTGATCACGGACAAGCCGTTCTTTGCAGAATGCATCGGACCCTTCTCACTGGCCGGAAGACTGATGGATGTCAACGAGATCATGGTCAACTGCTATGATGAACCGGAAATGGTAGAGACCATCATGCAGAAGACGACGAAATACCTGATCAGCTGGATGGGAGAATGCAAGAAGGCAGGCTGCGACGGCGTGATCATGGCCGAACCGCTGACAGGTGTTCTGTCACCGAATCTGGCAAGAGAGTTTTCACATCCTTATGTCAAAGAACTTGTGGATGCCGTGCAGGATGAAAACTTTGCAGTGATCTACCACAACTGCGGTAATGAGACGGTCCATATGCTGGACGACATCTTTGCTCTTGGCTGCAAGGCTTATCATTTCGGCGACAGTGTAGATATGAAAGTGATCCTTGCGAAAACACCGGAAGATGTTCTTGCCATGGGCAATGTATCCCCGGCAGTAGCATTTGTTGCGGGAACTCCGGAGACTGTCAGGGAAGAAACCCTGAAAGTGATGAACGAATGCGGATCCAACAGGAATTTCTGGATCAGCTCCGGCTGCGATATCCCGCCGCAGACAAAACCGGAAAACATCAAGGCTTTCTTTGATGCAGTAGAGGAATATTATTCAGGAAGATAATCATTAATACGACAGAGCAAAACAGGACTTTCTCACAGGGAGTCCTGTTTTTTATACAGGGTTATGAAAACAGGACGGTGGATTGTGAGAAAGTACCAAATCTGCTCCGATTATTTAATAATATGTAACTGTTCTAAAGTATCCGATAATGATAAAATCAATCTGATGTATATTTATGCATCCGTAAATGTATAAAACAGCGGTCGGAAGAGCCGCAATAAAGATGTAGAAGGAGATCATAATGAAAACCATTTATTCGGAAGCACATCCTGGGAAAGTTGTTTTAGCGGAAAAAGAACTGGGACATCCGGGGCCGGGAGAAGTTTTGATCAAAGCGAAATACAGTACCATGAGCCCGGGAACAGAGTGTGGGCTTTTACATGAAGCAATCGTTCCGCTGCCTACCAATATCGGCTACGCCATGGCAGGTGAAGTCATCGAAGTAGGCGAAGGCGTGGAGGAGTTCAAAGTCGGAGATCATGTAGTCTCCACGATCGAGCATGCCCAGTATATCATCACATCTGAACTGAACTGCACACTTTGTCCGAAGGGTGTGGATCTTAAGCAGGCCGCGTTCTGGAACCTGGGACATACCGGAATGTATGCGATCCGCCGTTCCCAGATCCAGATGGGAGAAGCCTGTATCGTCATGGGCGAAGGTTTTGTCGGCGCCGTTACAGCACAGCTTGCCCGCATCGCAGGCGCATGTCCGGTGATCCTGACCGGTCATCATGATGAAAAGCTGGAAGCATCCAGACAGATGGGCGTTGATTATACAGTCAACACCAAGACCGATCCAGAAGGCCTTGAAAAACTCCTTGCGGAACTTGGTCTGCTGGAAAGCGGAGTGCCCGTGATCTTTGAAGCGACCGGCAACAGAGCAGCCCTTCTTCAGGCCTGCCAGCTGGTATCCGAAAGAGGCCGTGTGATCATGATCTCCCAGGCACATGGGGAAGATCTTCCGCCGATCGACGATCCGATCATGCAGAAAGGCGCCAGCCTGATCGGTACCTATGTCAATTCCAAACCGTACAAGCTGAAAAGAGCAGATCTGCTGATCACAGGAACCTGGCCGCCGGTTATGTCCAGCAAACTTGCCGCCTATAAGAACTGTGATGTCTGGACCAGTGATGAAGATATCAAAGTGTTCCTGAATCTTATTAAATACGGAAGATTGGATGTTACTCCTCTGATCAGCCACAGATTCTCCTATCAGCAGATCCCGGAAGCATATGACAAATATGTATTCCCGCATCCGAGCAAAGAGATCACCGGAGGTCTGATCTGCTGGGAAAAAGACGAGGATGAGAAGAGCGAACATACCGAAAGCCCAAGTATGAACTATTGATCATCTGCATGTTTTACAGATTGGAAGGCTGCCTGAGGGCAGCCTTCTTGCATGCAAAATACTAAAAGTTCTTGAATGATAAACATAAATAGATTATTATATTAGCTGTATCTTTTAAGGAACGGCGTTGATCCGGAGCAGGAGGCCGTACCATAAAAAAACTAAAGGGGAAAAATTGTGTTAAAGTATGTCATCAAGCGTATCATCCTCGCGATCGTAACGGTGCTGCTGATCTGTATCATCACGTTCTTCCTGATGAACGCAGTGCCCGGAGGACCGTTCAACAGAGAAAAAGCGCTTTCGGAAGCAACGATCCAGGCCCTGAATGAACGGTATAATCTGGATAAACCGATCATGGTCCAGTTCGGACTGTACATGAAAAGGCTTTTGCAGGGAGACTTTGGTGTCAGCCTGAAAAACGGACGTGAGATCAAAGATATCATAGGGGAGTCGTTCCCGATCTCATGTAAGATCGGTCTGATCGCAGTCGCGATCGCCTTGTTCCTTGGAACTGTTTTCGGCAGCATAGCTGCCCTGATGCGAAATAAACTACCGGACAGGATCATTATCTTCCTGTCAACGCTGTTTACAGCGGTGCCCAGTTTTATCCTGGCGACGCTTCTCCTATTGGTATTCTCGATCAAATTGGGATGGGTGCCGGTATGGAGCGCTAACAGTACAAACTATGTGCTGCCGGTTATCGCGCTGTGTGCTTACCCGATGGCATATACTACCCGTCTGGCCAAGACCAGTATGCTGGATGCGTTGTCCCAGGATTATATCCGTACGGCGAAAGCCAAAGGCGTTGCGAAGTGGAAGGTCATCTTTAAGCATGCCCTCCGGAATTCCCTGCTTCCTGTTATTACCTATGCAGGACCGCAGATCGCCTATATCATTACCGGTTCCATGGTCGTGGAAACCGTATTTACCGTCGGAGGCATCGGCAGCAAGTTTGTCAGCGCCATCAATAACCGTGACTATACCATGATCATGGCGACCACGATCTTCCTCGCCGTTTTGATGGTCATCGCGAACCTGATCTGCGACCTTCTGTATAAAGTTGTAGATCCGCGTATCAAATATGAATAGAAAGGAGACCCGACATGTTACAGTATGACGAAAACGGAATGCCCAAAAAGTCTCCTTTCAGCCTGCAGCTTAATCTGCAGAAATTCGGCAAAGCAACCGAAGAAGAGAAGAGACAGCAGGATGTTATGAGCGAGAGCACCACCTTTTTCCGGGATGGTATGCGAAGGCTCTTTAAAAACAAGCTGGCGGTAGCAAGTATTATCGTACTTGCATTTGTGATCTGTGTGATCCTGGTGGCACCTGCCATTGTTCCTTACGGATATGCCGAGATCATGTCTGTGGAAGGCAAGCGTGACAAGACCGCCAAGAATCTGGCGCCATTTACATACAGCAAGAATGAGCAGGCATTTATTGAAAAGGGAGGCACCAGATTCCCCCATATCTTCGGAACAGACGAACAGTGCCGTGATTATTTCATCCGGTGCGTCTACGGGACCAGAGTTTCCCTGGTAGTCGGTTTCTTTGCCAGCATCATCGTTCTGATCATCGGTATGATCTACGGCAGTATTGCCGGCTATACCGGCGGGCGAACGGATATGATCATGATGAGGATCGTAGATATCATATACTCTTTGCCGGACATGCTGGTCATCATCCTGCTGTCCGTGGTCCTCAATACGATCCTGGTATTCCAGAGCGGCTCTTTACTGGCCAATCTGGGAGCCAACATGATCTCATTGTTTATTGTTTTCGGATGTTTATACTGGGTCGGAATGGCAAGACTGATCCGTGCGGAGATCCTTTCTATCAAGGAAAATGAATACATCCTGGCAGCCCGTTCCATCGGTGCCAAGAAAGGACGCATCATCCGCAAGCATATCCTGCCGAACTGCCTGTCTGTCATCATCATTTCCACAGCACTGCAGATCCCTTCCGCGATCTTCACGGAAAGCTATCTGAGTTTCGTAGGACTTGGCGTACAGGCTCCGATGCCCTCATTGGGCTCTCTGGCCAATGCAGCCCGGGAAGGTCTGCAGAGTTATCCGTATAAACTGGTTTTCCCGGCGATCATCATCTGTCTGATCGTATTAAGTTTGAATCTTCTGGGCGACGGCCTGCGTGATGCCTTTGACCCGAAGCTGAAGAGGTGACGATATGAGTGAAGTATTATTAAGCGTAAAGGATCTGCATACGTCATTTCATACAGACTCCGGTGAAGTCCAGGCAGTAAACGGCATCTCGTTCAATGTAGACAGAGGAGAGGTGCTCGGTATCGTCGGCGAGTCCGGATCCGGAAAGAGCGTATCTGCATATTCCATCATGCAGATCCTGGCCAACAACGGCTATATCAAGAGCGGTGAGATTCTGTTCAAAGGAGAAGATATCACAAAGTGGTCCGAGAAACAGATGTCGGAGTTCCGCGGAAAATGCTGTTCCATTATTTTCCAGGACCCGATGACTTCCCTGAACCCTGTGTTTACCATCGGCAACCAGATCGAAGAAGCGATCCGGCTGCATACAGATAAAAAAGGCGATGAAGTCAAGGCAAGGGCGAAAGAACTTTTGGAGCTGGTCGGCATCAATGACCCGAGCAAACGTCTGAAACAGTATCCGTTTGAACATTCCGGCGGTATGAGGCAGCGTGTCATGATCGCCATGGCGCTTGCCTGCGAACCGGATATCCTGATCGCGGATGAGCCGACAACAGCGCTGGATGTTACGATCCAGGCGCAGATCCTGGAACTGATGCTGGACCTGCAGAAAAAACTGGGTATGGCGATCATCATCGTAACCCATGATCTGGGAGTTATTGCGGATATGTGCGATACCATCATCGTCATGTACGGCGGACGTATCTGCGAGCGCGGAACGGCGGATGAGATCTTTTATAATCCGAAACATGAATATACAAAAGGCCTTCTTCGTTCCATCCCCAGCATCAATAATATGAAGAAAAAGCTGATCCCCATTGCGGGTTCGCCCATTAACATGCTGAACATGCCGAATGGCTGCGCTTTTTCCGCCCGGTGTGATGAATGCATGAAGATCTGCCTGGAAGAGATCCCTCAGGAGATCCGGATCAATCAGGATCATCTGGCTGCCTGCTGGATGAATATCAAGGAGATGACGGAAGCAGGAAAGCTCCCGGAGGAATTCAAAGGAGAGCTGCCCCAGTGTCTGCGTCTGCCGGAAGGAATGGGGAAAGGGGGTAATGACTGATGGAAAAAAACAGACCATTGGTAGAAGTGGAACATCTGAAAGAGTATTTTAAAGTCACAGACGGATTCCATAAACTTACCCTGAAAGCGGTGGATGATGTATCGTTCTCCATTAACGCCGGTGAAACACTGGGTCTGGTAGGAGAGTCCGGATGCGGAAAGACAACCGTAGGGCGAACGATCCTGCGTCTGTATACGCCAACAGCAGGAACCGTAAGATTTGACGGTGAAGAAGTAACCGCCAAAAACATCGGTCATATGCGAAAGAAGATGCAGATGGTGTTCCAGGATCCGTATTCTTCCCTGGATCCGCGTATGACGGTGGAGGATATCATCGGAGAGCCGCTGGATGTCCATAAACTCTATGACAACCGCAAAGACCGCCGTGAAAGGATCCTGCATCTGATGGAGCTGGTTGGCCTCAATGCAGAGCATGCCAGAAGATATGCTCATGAGTTCTCCGGCGGCCAGAGACAGCGTATCGGGATCGCCAGGGCACTGGCTGTCAATCCGGAATTCATCGTCTGTGATGAACCGGTCTCCGCGCTGGATGTTTCCATTCAGGCGCAGGTGATCAATATGTTCGAAGAACTTCAGGATAAGCTTGGCGTGGCTTACCTGTTCATCGCCCATGATCTTCTGGTCGTGCGTCATATCTCAAAAAAGATCGCGGTCATGTATCTGGGCAAGATGGTAGAAGTTGCCGATGCGGATGAAGTATCCGATCATCCGCTGCATCCGTATACGGAATCCCTGATGTCTGCGGTCCCGATCCCGGATCCGAAGATCGCCAGGGAAAGACACAGGATCATCCTGGAAGGAGACGTTCCGAGCCCCTTACATATGCCTTCCGGCTGTCCGTTCCGTACCAGATGCCGCTATGCCACAGAAAAGTGTGCGCAGGAAATGCCTCCTCTGACTGACAGAGGCGGAGAGCATTTCTCAGCATGCTGGAATAAATAGTTCATTCCCCGTCTGAACGCGGGATGAAATAAAAAAATATAAAAGAAGGAGACAAACATGAAAAAAGTAATTGCTTTAGTAGTTGCTGCAATGATGGTCCTTGGAATGGCTACCTCTGTATTCGCAGCAGAAGCTATGGTCAGCGACGCTCTGATCGATCCGATCAATGATTGGGCACAGTATGATGAACTGGTTGCTCAGATCAAGGCTGAAACCGACATGGCGAAACGTACTGAGATGATGCACCAGGCTGAAGATATCCTTATGGCTACCTACTGCGTTATCCCGATCTATTACTACAACGACATTTACATGCAGAAAGACTATGTTGACGGAATCTATGCAAACGCTTTCGCAACAAAGTTCTTTATGTACACCACCATGGCAAATGGCGAGACCACACTGAAGATCAACCTGTCTTCTGAACCGGATTATCTTGATCCTGCTCTGAACAGCTCTGTTGACGGTGCCTGCCTTGCTGCCAACTCATTCTCAGGTCTGTACACCTATGATGCAGACGGCAATACCGTTCCTGCATGTGCAGAAGGTTATGAACTGTCTGAAGACGGCCTGACCTACACCGTTACCCTGAAGGAAGGCCTTCTGTGGAGCGATGGCACTCCTCTGACTGCAGCTGATTTCGAATACTCCTGGAAGAGAGCTACCGATCCTGCAACTGCAGCTGACTATGCTTACATGTTCTCCGGCTTTGACGGATATGTAGAAGGTGAAACAACTGACCTTAATGTAAAGGCTCTTGACGACACCACACTGCAGTTCGTCCTGACTGCTCCGTGTGCATATATGGAAGACCTTATGTCCTTCCCGACATTCTATCCGGTACAGAAAGCATGGGTAGAAGAGCACGCAACAGCTGAAGCTCCGGGCGCATGGTGCCAGGAAGCCGGATTCCCGTCCAACGGTGCTTATGTCTGCACAGGATGGAACCATGACACCTCCATGACCTATGAGAAGAACCCGAACTGGTTCAATGCTGACCAGGTCACCGTTGAGAAGTTAGAGTTCATGCTCTCTGCAGATGATACCGCTATCTATGCAGCTTACAATGACGGCTCTCTTGATTTCGCTGACACAGTTCCGACCGATGAGATCGCTACTCTGTTAGAGACTGAAAATCCGGAATTCCACATTGTTGACGAATTAGGAACCTACTACTGCGCATTCAACGCCAACAGCGAACTGTTCGCTGACAAGACAGTTGAGCAGGCAGCAGCTATGAGAGAAGCTTTCTCACTGCTGATCGACCGTGACTACATCTGCGAGAACATCGGCCAGACAGGTCAGGTTGCTGCTAATGCATTCCTTCCGTTAGGTATGGCAGACGGCAATGGCGGCATCTTCAAGACCGAAGCGATCGAGCAGGGCTACTATGATCCGTACGCGATCAACAACGATTATGAAGGCACTGTTGCAAGAGCAAGAGAATTGCTTGAGTTCGCAGGCTTCCAGTTTGATGAGAACGGAATGCTTTCCGCTGAAACTCCGATCACCATCGAATACCTGACCAACAATACCTCCGGTCACGTTGCAATCGCTGAGTCCATGCAGCAGGATTTCTCCGCTGTCGGTATCGATATGTCCATCCAGACTCAGGACTGGAACGTATTCCTTGAGGAACGTAAGAACGGTAACTTCGACTTCGCTCGTGAAGGCTGGATCGCAGACTTCAACGACCCGATCAACATGCTTGAAATGTGGATCACCGCTTCCGGCAACAACGACTGCCAGTTTGGTAGAGCAAAATAATCCGGAACGAACGTTTTAGATCGTTTTGAAAAACAGCTGCCTTCGGGCAGCTGTTTTTTGCGGGAACATAAATGCCGGTATGCGGGATTGCCATTGCAATTCCGCCGTGATAAAATGCATGCGGTCTGTATTTGAAGAGAGAAAGATAGCCCGGAACTACACTGAAGGGATCGAGCATAAAAAACACATGGTATACGAAGAAGCAAAAAAGGTGTTTTCGTATATCACGAGTATACGAAGAGCAGAAGATTCTTATATTTCGTAGACGAAGAGTATACGAAGACGGTAGAAATGTGTTATTTCGTATATTTTTTATATACGAAAAACGATAAAATAAGTCTCTTCGATATTTTTAGTATACGAAATCCAGAAAAAACATCCTCTTCGATATTTTCAGTATACGAAATCCAGAAAAAATTTTCTCTTCGATATTTTCAGTATACGAAATCCGGAAAAAACATCCTCTTCGATATTTCGGATGAAAAGCTTAACATATGAAACGACCGGCAGAGTAAATCTATCAGGCAGAACTTAAAGTAACAAAGGAGACGATCATGGCAGAGAAAAAGAAAAACGAGATCAAGGACAAACTGTTTTATAAGCAGGGAAACGGGTACGACAAGCTGACCGCTGCGGAAGAAAAGAAACTGAACAAATACTGCGATGGGTACAAGGATTTCCTGGACCGCTGCAAAACAGAGCGGCTGTGTGTGGACTACTGCATCGAACTGGCGGAGAAAAACGGATTCAAGGCCTACAAGTACGGACAGAAGATCAAAGCCGGTGATAAGTTTTATTATAACAACCGCGGTAAATCCATCATGTTTGCTGTGATCGGAACAGACAAACTGGATCAGGGCATCAATCTGACAGCAGCTCATACGGATGCTCCCAGACTGGACCTGAAACCAAACCCGTTATATGAAGAAGCCGAGATGGCATATCTGAAGACACATCATTACGGTGGGATCCGTAAATACCAGTGGGTGGCAAGACCGCTGGAACTTCACGGCGTGGTCATCCTTCGCGATGGAAGTGAAGTAAAAGTCAATATCGGCGCCGATGAGGGAGATCCCCAGTTTATCATCGAAGATCTTCTGCCGCACCTGAAAAAAGCGACGGATCAGAAGCCTCTGGATCAGGCGGTTCCTTCCGAGATCCTGAATGTGCTGGTGGGTTCCCGTCCCATCGGGAATGATGAAGAGTCAGAGAGGGTCAAGATGGGGATCATGAAGATCCTGAATGAAAAGTACGGCATGGAAGAAGAAGACTTTATCTCTGCCGAACTGGAAGTCGTTCCGGCAGGAAAAGCAAAAGACATCGGATTTGACAGAAGCCTCATCGCTGCCTACGGCCATGATGACCGAGTCTGTGCCTATGCGGAAATGGCCGGTCTGTTTGATGCAAAGAAAGTGAAGAAGACCGGCGTCTGCATCTTTGCAGACAAGGAAGAGATCGGTTCCATGGGCGTGACCGGTATGATCAGTGAAGCCTTTGAATGGTTTATCGGAGATCTGTGCAAAGCACAGGGCGTGGATATCCGTGACTGCTTCGCTCATTCCTTCTGTGTCAGCGCGGATGTGACGGCGGCTTATGATCCAAACTATGCGGAAGCGTTTGAGATCCGCAATGATTCCAAGATCAACCACGGTGTCGCGTTCTGCAAATATACCGGGCATGGCGGAAAATCCGGGGCATCCGATGCCTCGGCTGAAACAGTCGGAAAACTGCGTAAGCTGATGAATGACAACGGCGTTGTCTGGCAGATGACTCAGATGGGTAAGAATGACAACGGCGGCGGCGGAACTGTAGCATTGGATATGGCGAACCGGAACATCGAGACCATCGATGCAGGTGTGCCGGTCCTCAGTATGCATGCACCGTACGAGACGGTCGCCAAGTTTGACTGCTATATGACTTATAAATGTATGAAGACCGTATTTGAAAAAGCATAAATACATGCTTTTTGAAAGCTGCCGCATTAGAATAAACCAATGCGGCAGTTTTTTTAATAAAAATTTAAAAAAATGCTTGCAATTGCCGCATTTCTAGTGTAATCTAGGATAGCTGTGATGTGATAGCTATGAAACGGGAAGTTGCTGCAGATAAGCAGGTAATTCCCTGGAGCGAGTTCCGGCAAAATCCGGTACACATCCGTACACCAGAAGGACCGTCGAGTGAGGCGGTAACAACGTGTGACAGCATGAACAAGAATCATCCGGTTCTATTCTATCGACGGATCGGACGGGACCCCGACGACGGAGCATGACTTACGAGCGGGAAGGGATGATGGATCATAGGGGAAAAATTGGCATCGTATGCCAATTTTCTTTATGAGAAAGGTGCGATACACACGGGTGCGTGTACAAAACAAAAAATCAGATTATTTTAAGGAGGCAATCAATGGCAAATCAGGTAATGAGAATCACTCTGAAGGCATATGACCACAAGCTGATCGATCAGAGCGCTCAGAAAATCATCGAAACTGTAAAGAAAAACGGGTCTCAGGTATCCGGTCCTGTCCCCCTTCCGACAAAGAAGGAAGTCGTTACGATCTTAAGGGCAGTCCACAAATATAAAGATTCCCGTGAGCAGTTCGAGCAGAGAACTCACAAGAGACTCATCGACGTGATCGCACCGACACAGAAGACGATGGAAGCACTTCAGAAGCTGGATGTTCCGGCAGGCGTTTATGTCAATCTTAAGATGAAGGAGCAGTAACACTGTTCTAGAATGAACAGGGACGACGGGGTGAAAACCTGCGATCAATGTTCCGCTGTAAGAAACAGGAGGTTATTTAAATAATGAAGAAAGCGATTTTAGCACAGAAGATCGGTATGACACAGATTTTCAATGAAGATGGCGTGTTGACACCGGTAACAGTTCTTCTTGCAGGACCGTGCGTCGTGACACAGGTCAAGACAGAAGAAAAAGACGGCTACAATGCCGTACAGGTCGGATTCATGGACAAGAGAGAGACTCTGGTCAACTCTCCGGACAGAGGCAAATTCGACAAGGAACAGATCCCGTACAAGAGATTCGTCAGAGAATTCAGACTGGAAAACGCAGCTGATTTTCAGGTGAAAGACGAGATCAAGGCAGATGTATTCGCGGCAGGCGACAAGATCGATGTCAGCGGCATCTCCAAAGGAAAGGGATTCCAGGGCGCGATCAGAAGATTCGGACAGCACAGAGGTCCCATGGCCCATGGTTCCAAATATCACAGACATGCAGGTTCCAACGGATCAGCATCCGATCCGAGCCGTGTATTCAAAGGAAAACACATGCCCGGACAGATGGGTGCCAAGAGAGTTACCGTTCAGAATCTGGAAGTAGTTAGAGTTGACGCTGAAGATAATCTGATCCTGGTAAAGGGTGCAGTTCCCGGACCGAAGAAATCTTTAGTAGTAGTTCGCGATGCAGTTAAGGCGAACTGACAGACCGGGGAAAGGAGGAAATTCAGATGTCAAAAGTATCTGTATATAATATGAAAGGCGTTGCCATCGGCGACATCGAACTGAATGATGCAGTGTTCGGCGTAGAAGTCAACGAACATCTGGTCCATCAGGCAGTAGTTGCCCAGCTGGCAAACAAACGCCAGGGCACACAGAGTGCAAAGACTCGTTCAGAGGTTTCCGGCGGCGGAAGAAAGCCCTGGAGACAGAAGGGTACCGGACATGCCCGTCAGGGTTCCATCCGTGCCGCACAGTGGAAAGGCGGCGGCATCATCTTCGCACCGAAGCCGCGCGACTATGAGATCAGACTGAACAAGAAAGAAAAGAGAGCCGCACTGAAAGGCGCACTTACTTCAAGAGTTCAGGAAGAAAAGCTCTTCGTGATCGACGAGATCAAATGCGAAGAGATCAAGACCAAGACAATGGCTGAGCTGCTGAAAGGCCTGAATCTGAACAAGGCTCTCATCGTATTAAACGAGAACGACCAGAACGTGATCTGCTCAGCAAGAAATATCGAAGGCGTCAAGACTGCTCTCACCAACACGATCAACACATTTGACATTCTCAAATATGACGCACTGGTGATCGACAAAGCGGCGCTGGCAACAATCGAGGAGGTGTACGCATAATGGCAGATATCAAATATTATGATGTTATCCTTAAACCGGTTATTTCTGAGAAGAGCATGAACATGATGGCTGACAAGAAATACACATTCCTGGTTCACACGGATGCCACCAAGTCACAGATCAAAGAAGCCGTTGAGAAGATGTTCGAGGGAACGAAGGTTGAAAGCGTTAACACAATGAACCGTCATCCGAAGACACGTACCCGCGGACGTATTACCGGGAAGACCGCACAGTCCAAGAAAGCGATCGTGCAGCTTACAGCAGACAGCAAGGACATCGAGATCTTCGCAGGTCTGTAAGCAAACAATACTATACGCAGAAAAGCGTGATATCAAACACTACGAAAGGAGTAACTGAGAAATGGGAATCAAGACATTTAACCCATATACACCTTCCAGAAGGCAGATGACTGCTCTTGATAAGAAAGACATTACCAAGAACACCCCTGAGAAGAGTCTCTTAACCGTTAATAAAAAGAATTCAGGACGTAACAACCAGGGAAAGATCACTGTCAGACATCAGGGCGGTGGCACCAGAAGACAGTACAGAATCATTGATTTTAAGAGAAATAAGGACGGCATTCCTGCTAAGGTAGCCGGAATCGAATACGATCCGAACAGAACAGCCAACATCGCGCTGCTGAACTATGCAGACGGAGAAAAGGCATACATCCTGGCTCCTCTGGGACTGACTGACGGCATGACCGTTATGTCCGGCCCGCAGGCAGAAGTCAGAGTCGGCAACTGCCTCCCGCTGGAATTCATCCCCATCGGTACGGAAGTTCACAACATCGAACTGTATCCGGGCAAAGGCGGACAGCTGGTTAGATCTGCAGGAAACGCTGCACAGCTGATGGCTAAGGAAGGCAAGTACGCGACCTTAAGACTTCCTTCCGGCGAAATGAGAATGGTCCCGATCGGCTGCAGAGCAACCGTAGGCCAGGTCGGAAACGTAGAACACGGTCTGGTAAATGTCGGTAAAGCCGGACGTAAGAGAAACATGGGTATCAGACCTACCGTAAGAGGTTCCGTCATGAACCCGAATGACCATCCGCACGGCGGTGGTGAAGGCAAGACCGGAATCGGACGTCCGGGCCCGTCAACACCATGGGGCAAACCTGCACTGGGTCTTAAGACCAGGAACAAACACAAACAGTCTAACAAGTTGATCATCCGTCGCCGCGATGGACGCAATATGAAGTAA
Source organism: Parasporobacterium sp. (assembly GCA_017431485.1). Lineage (GTDB taxonomy): Bacteria > Bacillota > Clostridia > Lachnospirales > Lachnospiraceae > RGIG5612. Next base: position 26,790 of record JAFRKZ010000011.1, read on the forward strand.
GGGAGGAGAGAAAATGGCAAGATCATTAAAAAAAGGACCTTTTGCAGATGCAAGCCTGATGAAAAAAATCGATGCACTGAATAAGGCCGATGACAAGCAGGTCGTCAAGACCTGGTCCAGAAGATCCACAATCTTCCCGAGCTTCGTAGGACACACGATTGCAGTTCATGACGGAAGAAGACATGTTCCCGTATACGTAACAGAAGATATGGTCGGACATAAACTCGGCGAGTTCGTAGCGACCAGAACGTACAGAGGACATGGCAAGGATGAGAAGAAGTCCAGATAACAGGTTTTTGAAAGGAGGTAAACCATGGCAAAAGGTCATAGATCACAGATAAAAAGAGAAAGAAATGCTAATAAGGATACCCGTCCTTCCGCAAAGCTTTCCTTTGCCAGAATTTCCGTTCAGAAAGCTTGTTACGTACTGGACGCGATCAGAGGCAGGAAAGTAGGAGAGGCATTAGGAATCCTTACCTATAACCCGAGATACGGCGCATCGATCATTAAGAAATTACTGGAATCAGCCATTGCAAATGCGCAGAACAACAATGGTATGAATCCCGAAAACCTTGTGGTAGCGGAATGCTACGCAAACAAGGGACCAACGATGAAACGTGTTAGACCAAGAGCACAGGGAAGAGCTTACAGGATCGAAAAGAGACTCAGCCACATCACAATCGTGCTCGAAGAAAGATAGGAGGAAAATATGGGACAGAAAGTTAATCCTCATGGTTTGAGAGTTGGTGTTATAAAGAACTGGGATTCAATGTGGTATGCAGAAGGCGATTTTGCAGATAACCTGGTAGAAGATTACAAGATCAGAAAATTTCTGAAGAATAAACTTTATAATGCCGGTATCTCAAAGATTGAGATCGAAAGAGCTTCAAACAAATCCATTAAGGTAAAAGTCAATGCTGCAAAACCCGGTGTGATCATCGGAAAGGGCGGCGCAGAGATCGAAAAAGTCAGGGCTGAAGTCAAGAAGCTCATCGGCAAGGATGTGGCGCTTGATATCGTTGAGATCAAGAGATCCGACAAGGAAGCTCAGCTGGTAGCAGAAAACATCGCACAGCAGCTGGAGAACCGTGTTTCCTTCCGTCGTGCAATGAAGAGCTGCATGAGCCGTGCCATGAAGGCTGGCGCACTGGGAATCAAATCCTCCTGTTCCGGCCGTCTCGGCGGAGCTGATATGGCACGTACAGAGTTCTATTCCGAAGGAACGATCCCGCTTCAGACATTAAGAGCTGATATTGACTACGGTTTCGCAGAAGCTGACACAACCTATGGTAAAGTCGGAGTGAAGGTTTGGATTTACAAAGGTGAAGTCCTTCCGACAAAAGGAAACAAGGAAGGGAGCGATAGATAACTATGTTAATGCCAAAAAGAACAAAACATCGTAAGCAGTTCCGTGGATCCATGGCCGGCAAGGCAATGAGAGGCAATGTGATCAGTTACGGTGATTTCGGAATCGTTGCACAGGAGCCCGGCTGGATCACATCAAACCAGATCGAAGCAGCCCGTGTTGCCATGACAAGATATGTGAAACGTAACGGTAAAGTATGGATCAAGATTTTCCCTGACAAACCGGTAACATCCAAGCCTGCTGAAACCCGTATGGGTTCCGGTAAAGGAACACTGGAATACTGGGTAGCAGTTGTAAAGCCGGGAAGAGTCATGTTCGAGATCGGCGGTATCCCGGAGAATCTTGCAAAAGAAGCATTAAGACTTGCCACTCACAAATTACCTGTAAAGTGCAAGATCGCTTCTAAGGCAGATCTGGAAGGCGGTGAAGCAAATGAAAACTAAGAAATATTTAGATAACTTAAACGCAAAATCATTAGCTGAACTCAATCAGGAACTGGTTTCTGCCAAGAAAGAGCTTTTCAACTTAAGATTCCAGAATGCTACAAACCAGCTGGAAAACACAGGCAGGATTAAAGAAGTCAGACGCAATATTGCCAGGATCCAGACAGTGATCTCTGCAAAGTCTAAGGCTGCCGAGTAATAAAGGAGGGAATCAAACGTGGAAAGAAATCTTAGAAAAACCCGTGTGGGCAAAGTTATCAGCGATAAGATGGACAAGACCATCGTTGTCGCAGTCGTTGACAACGTTGAACATCCTTTATACAAAAAAATCGTTAAGAGAACTTACAAATTAAAAGCTCATGACGAGAACAACGAATGCGGCATCGGCGATACTGTCAGAGTAATGGAAACAAGACCGTTATCCAAAGATAAGAGATGGAGACTGGTTGAGATCATCGAGAAGGCAAAATAATAGTAGAAAGGAGAATTGTTATGATACAACAGGAAAGCAGATTGAAAGTTGCTGATAACACCGGTGCTAAAGAAATTCTGTGCATAAGAGTTCTTGGCGGTTCTACTAGAAGATATGCCAACATCGGAGATATCATTGTTGCCACGGTTAAGGACGCTACCCCCGGCGGCACTGTAAAAAAAGGTGACGTTGTGAAGGCAGTTGTCGTTCGTTCGACCAAGGGCGCACGTCGGAAAGACGGATCATATATTAAATTTGACGAGAATGCTGCAGTCATCATTAAAGACGACAAGACCCCTACAGGTACCCGTATCTTTGGACCGGTAGCCAGAGAGCTTAGAGAGAAACAGTTCATGAAGATCGTTTCCCTCGCTCCTGAAGTGTTATAGGAGGTGCGCGAGAGAATGGCAACATTAAAGATTAAAAAAGGCGATACCGTCAAGGTCATCGCAGGCAGTGAAAAAGGCAAAGAAGGCAAGGTCCTTGCTGTTAACGCTAAAGAGGGCACAGTGCTGGTAGAAGGTGTCAACATGATCAAGAAGCACCTGAAGCCGGGCCGTCAGTCCCAGGAAGGCGGCATTATCAATCAGGAAGGTCCTATCAATGTATCAAACGTAATGTACGTTCATAAGGGACAGCCTACCAGGATCGGCTTCCATGTTGATGAGAATGGCAAGAAGGTACGTTATGCTAAATCAGCAAATGAAGCGGTCGATTAATAGAGGAAGGAGGTCATAAGCTCATGAGCAGACTTAAAGATATGTACAATTCTGAAATCGTAGATGCTATGATGAAGAAGTTTGGATACAAGAATATCATGCAGGTCCCGAAGATCGCAAAGATCGTGGTTAACATGGGTGTCGGCGAAGCAAAAGAGAATGCGAAAGCACTGGAAGCAGCCGCACATGACATGGAGATCATCACCGGACAGCATGTAGTCACCACAAAAGCGAAAAAGTCAGTCGCTAACTTCAAGATCAGGGAAGGCATGCAGATCGGCTGCAAGACGACTCTGAGAGGTGACAAAATGTATAACTTCCTCGACAGATTGATTAATCTGGCACTTCCACGTGTACGTGACTTCAGAGGTGTTAACCCGAATGCTTTCGACGGAAGAGGCAATTACGCGCTCGGCATCAAGGAACAGCTTATTTTCCCGGAAATCGAGTACGACAAGATCGATAAGGTCAGAGGTATGGACGTTATCATCGTTACAACTGCCAATACGGATGAAGAAGCAAGGGCATTACTGACCATGTTCAACATGCCGTTTGAGAAGTAAAGGAGGATACTATGGCTAAAACAGCTATGAAGGTGAAACAGCAGCGTAAGGCTAGATTTTCTACACAGGAATACAACAGATGTAGGATCTGCGGACGTCCACATGCTTATTTGAGAAAATATGGTATCTGCAGAATTTGCTTCCGTGAATTAGCATATAAGGGCGAGATCCCGGGCGTAAAGAAAGCATCTTGGTAAGTTGAATTTTAGAAGGAGGAAATAATTATGACAATGAGCGATCCTATTGCTGATATGCTTACAAGAATCCGTAATGCAAATACAGCGAAACATGACAGCGTAGACGTTCCATCATCTAAAATGAAACTTGCTATTGCAAAGATCTTACTGGATGAGGGATATATCGCAAAATACGATATCATCAAAGATGAAAACGGTTTTGATGTGATCCACATTGAACTGAAATACGGAAAAGACAAAAATGAAAAGATCATTACCGGATTAAAGAGAATCTCCAAACCGGGTCTTCGTATTTACGCATCAAAGGATGAGCTTCCGAGAGTTCTCGGCGGACTGGGTGTAGCTGTTATCTCTACCGATAAGGGCGTGATCACCGACAAAGAAGCAAGAGCAGCCGGTGTCGGCGGAGAAGTTCTCTGCTACATCTGGTAATCAGTAATCAATTATAAATTCCGCTGTTAATGCCGGTGAAAACCACCACCAGTGCAGATGCGGGAAAACACTCATAAAGAAAAGGAGGAACGGGCATGTCACGAGTTGGAAAAATGCCTATCGCTGTACCGGCAGGTGTTACTGTTGATATAGCAGAAAATAATTTAGTGACAGTAAAGGGACCGAAGGGAGAACTGCAGAGGCAGTTTGCACCGGAGATGACCATCAAGCTGGAAGGAAACGAGCTGGTTGTAGAAAGACCGAACGATCTTAAGAGAAACAAAGCTCTTCACGGTCTGACAAGAGCGCTTCTGAACAACATGGTGATCGGTGTGACCGAAGGATTCCAGAAAACGCTTCTGATCGTTGGTGTAGGTTACAGAGCATCAATGGCCGGATCAGACCTGAACCTGTCACTCGGATATTCTCATCCGATCGTTTACAAGGCACCGGAAGGGATCACGATCGAAGTTCCGGAGCAGACAAAGATCATTGTGAAGGGTATCAACAAGGAAGTGGTCGGACAGGTTGCAGCTGAGATCCGTGAGTACAGATTACCTGAACCGTATAAGGGCAAAGGTATCAAGTACGATACAGAGACCATCAGACGTAAAGTCGGCAAGACCGGTAAATAAAGGAGCGTGAAACTATGATTAGCAAGAAATCCAGAGCAGAAGTTCGTGTTAAAAAACACATGAAATTGCGCAATCGCTTCCAGGGCACAGCCGAAAGACCGCGTCTTAGCGTGTACAGAAGCAACATGCACATTTATGCCCAGATCATTGATGATGTAGCGCAGAAGACTCTTGTATCCGCATCCACCGTTCAGAAGGATGTGAAGGCGGAACTGGAGAAAACCAATGATGTTGCAGCAGCAGCATATCTGGGAAAAGTAATCGCTGAAAGAGCAAAAGCTGCAGGGATCACCGAAGTGGTCTTTGACAGAGGCGGTTATGTATATCACGGCAAGATTAAAGCATTAGCAGATGCGGCCAGAGAAGCCGGATTGGAATTTTAGAAGGAGGAAACGCACATGAGAAACAAAGACGAGATGCACGCACCTGCCGAAGCTCCCGAGTTTCAGGAAAAGGTTGTAACCATCAAGCGTGTAACCAAGGTTGTAAAGGGCGGACGTAACTTCAAATTCACGGCACTGGTAGTAGTAGGCAATGGAAAAGGCCGTGTTGGAGTAGGTCTCGGAAAAGCGATCGAAATTCCCGAGGCGATCCGTAAAGGAAAAGAAGACGCCATGAAGAACATGGTTGATGTCCCGGTTGACGAGTCCAACAGCATTCCGCATGATATCCTCGGCAACTACGGCGGCGCTTCCGTTCTTCTGAAGAGAGCTCCCGAAGGTACCGGTGTTATCGCGGGCGGTCCGGCACGTAATATCCTTGAGCTTGCAGGCATCAAGAATATCCGTACCAAATCCCTGGGTTCCAACAACAAGCAGAATGTCGTCCTGGCAACTCTGGAAGGCCTGAAGGCCCTTAAGAGCCCTGCTGAAGTTGCAAGACTCAGAGATAAAACCATCGAAGAGATCACAGCTTAACAGGAGGTATGAAAATGGCAGATAAAATGATTAAAGTTACATTAGTAAAATCTCCTATCAGTTCCATCCCGAAGCACAAAAAGACTGTTGAAGCACTGGGACTGCATAAACTTCACCAGACAAAAGAGCTTCCGGACAACGAAGCTGTAAGAGGAATGATCTGGCACGTGAGACACTTAGTAAAGGTTGAAGAGGCCTAAGGAACCAAAAGGAGGTCCATACAATGAATTTATCTACATTAAGACCTGCAGAAGGATCCGTACACAATGACAATTTCCGCAGAGGAAGAGGTCACGGTTCAGGAAACGGCAAGACTGCAGGAAAAGGACATAAAGGACAGAAGGCACGTTCTGGACGCCCGCGTATCGGTTTCGAAGGCGGTCAGATGCCATTATACAGAAGACTCCCCAAGAGAGGCTTCACGAACAGAAATACCAAAGATGTTGTTGCAGTGGATATTGCTGCACTCAATAGATTTGAAGACGGCGCAGAAGTTACCGTTGAAAGCCTGATGGATCTCGGGATCGTCAAGAACCCGAAGGACGGTGTGAAGATCATCGGCAATGCAGAGCTGACAAAGAAACTTACTGTTAAAGTCGTGACCAGCGAAGGCGCCAAAGCAAAGATTGAAGCAGCAGGCGGCACATGTGAGGTAGAATAATGTTCAAAACAATCGGACAGGCATTTAAGATTAAAGATATCCGTGACAGGCTGATCTATACTATCATAATGCTCGTTATTGTAAGAATCGGCTGCCAGCTTCCTCTTCCGGGAACGGATACCGGCGTGATCAAAGAAGTGCTGGGAAGCTTAGCAGCAGGCGGATTTGGATTCTTTGATGCCCTTACAGGCTCATCTTTCAGTTCCATGTCCATATTCGCGCTTAACATTACAGTATATATTACTGCATCCATTATCATTCAGCTCCTGACGATCGCATTTCCGAAACTGGAGGAACTGCAGAA
>JAFRKZ010000084.1 GCA_017431485.1 Parasporobacterium sp.
CGGCTCCGGCCGATGATATTTTCATAGAACCGGCTCTGGCTTTCATGGATCCCCATGGAAACGCCGCCGTCCAGGACTGTGAATGCCAGGTCCCGGGCAGAACCTGTATCATATAAAGCATGACCGCCTTCATGGATCACGCTGTACATGGAGAATGTATAATTATCCCTTTTGTAATTGGTCGTAATACGTTCGTCCAGATGAGATCCCAGAGAAGTTGTAAAGGGGTGTTCCGTTGTGGAAAGACCGCAGTGCTCTCTGTCCAGCTTCATAAGATCCATCAGATAAACGGACAGCTGTTCCTGCACAGATTCCGGAAAATCGCCCCACAGAAAATGATCATCCACCTGCTGTGCTGTTCCGATCGCATGGATCAGGGGAACCAGACGGCTCCTTAAGGCATCAAAGAAGCGGTCGCAGATCTCCATATTGACCCCCGGCTCATATTCATTCAGCCAGTAATCATAAGGAAGCATATCCGGTGCGCAGTAGCCGGCAAACCGTTTCTGCGTCTCGAAGATCTTCTCCAGAAAAGGCTGAAACATAGGAAAATCGCTGGCTTCCTTGGCTTTGTGCCAGACATCATCCGCCTGTACCAGGAGTTCCTGATAAGCAACATATTCATCCATGGGGATCTTCTGCATCTGCCGGACATCCTTGAGCATCAGAAAGACCATTCTCCTTAACCGGAACAGTTCTTCTTCGTCGACTGCGGCAGTTTCCGCCGGCTTCGCCTCCGCCGGGTTCAGTTCCTTATCCAGGTATTCCAGAAGGTCCAGCGTTTCAGAACTGGTGGCGATCCGATACATCTCCTCCGTCAGGATCCCAAGGCTGTGAGCCCTGTTTTCAGCAGTCCCTTTCGGTGCTGTTGTAGCACCGTCATAATACATAAGAGATACAGCGTGATCATACGCACTCAGTTTTCCCTGCAGGTCGTAGAGCGCTTTTTTTGCTTCGTTGAATTCCAAAACATACCCTCCTTATCTTCCGTACAGTCTGGTAATATGCTTGATCTTTTCAGCCAGTTCGGGCGTCAGTTCATCCGGGAGAAGTCTCCAGGTCCAGTTGGTACCGGAGGTACTGGGAACATTCATACGGTTTCCCTTACCCAGTTCCAGATAATCCTGGATCTGCACTACAAAAAGGTCAGCCACGGATTTCTGCCCGTCCCGGATCACATGCCAGATAAAGTCAGACTTGTTCTGTTCTGTCAGGAGCAAGGTGGGAGCAGGAGCCTTTTTGCCCTTTCCGGATTTTGCGGCAGCTTTCTCCGGAACTTTCAGCTCCGGAACCGTGTCGATCCCAAGATAGTCAAAAGCAAACAGCACATCTTTCGGTTTGGCGTCTTCCAGCCATTCCTTCAGGGTAGCATTATCATGGGTACCGGTATAGCAGATGCAGTGGCTGGTATAGCTGTGAGGCAGGAAGCTGCTTTCTTCTCCGGAATCAAAAGCAAATTCCAGCACCTTCATGCCTGGAAGACCGGAATCTTTAAGGAGCTGTCTCAAAGCATCCGATGGGGCACCCAGATCCTCGGCGATAAACTCGGTACCCCGGAACCAGCCGGTGACGGGTTCCAGCATGGTCATGCCAGGGCCTTTTACCCAGGAGCCGTTCTTTGCAGTCTTATCTCCGTATGGTACCGCCCAGTATTCGGAAAAACCGCGGAAATGATCGATACGGATCACGTCGAACAGTTTCGTAGCCCCGCCGATCCGGCGGATCCACCAGCCATAGCCGTCTTCGCGCATCTTATCATAATCATATAGCGGGTTCCCCCAAAGCTGGCCGTCTTTTGAAAAATAATCCGGCGGAACTCCGGCTACCTTTTTGGGCAGATAGTTTTCATCCAACTGGAAGAATTCCGGTTCGCTCCAGACATCCGCGCTGTCCAGAGGAACATAGATCGGAATATCTCCGATCGTCAGGATCTCCAGTTTCTTCAGATATTCCCGCAGGGCGTTCCACTGCTTGTAGAACAGGAACTGGATATAGGTGAACAGTTCCACATCTTCGGACAGCTTCTCGCGGTATTTTGCCAGAGCTTCCGGCTTTCGGAAGCGGAGGTCCTTGTCTTTCCAATCTGTCCAGGGCAGCATCTTAAAATGTCGTTTGCATGCCATGAACAAGGCGTAATCATCGATCCACTTGTTTTCTTTTACAAAATCCGCGATCTCCTCTTTGTCCCGTTCCCAGCCGTTTTTCTTGGCAGTTTCCAGCATCTTGAAGCGGGCTTCATAGATTTTTCCGTAATCGACGTGCCTCGGATCCTTTCCGAAATCGATTCCTTTGAGATCACTCTTCTTAAGAAGCTTATCCTTGATCAGCATATCCGGATCGATAAAATAAGGATTGCCGGCAAAGGAAGAGCAGCTTTGATACGGAGAATCTCCGAATCCAGTGGGGCCAAGCGGCAGCATCTGCCAATATTTCTGACCGGATTTTTTCAGAAAATCGGCAAAATCATAGGCAGCTTTTCCCAACGTACCGATCCCGTAAGGAGAGGGAAGGGAAGAGATGGACATTAATATTCCGGCAGCTCTGTTCATTGTTTTTTGTCCTTTCTTTTCAGTTTAATGGA
>JAFRKZ010000085.1 GCA_017431485.1 Parasporobacterium sp.
TCAAATGAGATCGGCGTTTCCTTGCGCAGCACCAGGGCAAATGCATCCGATGGGAGAAGGTAGCCGTCTTCCTGCTCTTTCGGATGGCTGTTGAAGATCATGACTTCCGCGCTGTCAGCTCCGGTCTTTGTCAGGGCATAACAGGCCAGCAATGAATCCGGCAGAGAGTCCGCCGGGATAAAGGGAACAAAAGTGCTCTTCGGGTATTCCGGCATCTCTTCCTGCACGGAAGATCCGGCAGCATCGTCCATTCCCCGCCCGAAACCGCCGGCGGCATTTACCTCGTCCTCCACCAGTTCGATCAGGGCGGCAAGGCTCCACGCCCGGTAATCTTCATAGCCTTCCTGTACAAGGACCTCTTCCAGCTCTTCTATGGCTTTCCGGAACACTTCCGTATCCCTTCTGCTGATCCGGCATCCCACAAAGATATACCGGCTGTCATCGGACGTGCGTTCATTCAAACGCTTAAACGTCAGTCCCTGCCGGCGGAAGATCTTCTCTGCGCTGTGGTCCGGGGTATCCACATAGACCATTTTCGCGGTTTTTTTCGTTATTTCCAGCGCCAGAAACAGCGGCGCATTTTCAGTCGTTAATTGTTCCATGTTGCCTCGATCTGCAGAACCGTCTGCATCCTGTCCCAGTCATGGGTTACCGTCCAGGCGTCGATCGGATGGCACTGGGCGTACCAGGCCAGCTCATCATCGGTCACCATACACAGATACCCGTCGCTTCCCCAGCTCCAGCAGGTTGGATCAAAATGCCTCCATGTCGATCCGCCGTCTGTGCTTACCAGGCACCAGAAATGCGTAAAGCCGTTATTGTTCTGCATTTCGATCACCTGATATCCCAAGCGTTCCAGCAAAAGCCTGGAAGCCGAGTAATACCCGAAGCAGTCTCCGCCCCTCTGCATCAGCATCTCATAGCCGTTCTCCCGCCAGTCATCCTGCGCATACACGATATTGATATACGGGATGCTGTGAACATAATCATAGACAGCGCAGCATTTCTCGTAATCTCCCATGGAATCGTCGGTGATCCTGCGAAGAATAAGATCCGCGAACTCATTGTACATAGCCGCCTGGGGATCTTCCGGCAATGCAGGAACGGTTCCTGCAAAAGCGGGAAATGCGCCCGCCGGAACGATCAGCGCTGCTATCAGAAAGACTGCTGTTATTAACCGGTTCCTGAAAACCCGGCTGTATTGCCGCTTCAACACGATTCCTCCCTGTTCAGGCCGGATCTGCCTGTAATAGTTCTCCGAACTGGACCTCTGCTTTGATCTTCTGCCCGGCAGCCAGATCTTTCCAGAGATCGTAACTTGTCACATATTGATTGCCGTCCGTATCGACGATCCAGTAGCGCTCTGTTTTGGCGCCTTCCCTGCACGTATCGCTCACGCCGATGTCGGCAAAATACGGAGTATCATCCTGCCCCGAAGTCGTCTCATAATGATCCGACACCCACCGCATGATCAGGAAATAGTATTTGGTCTGATAGATCGGAACGCTCCTGTAAATGGGTTCCCGATAGGATTCCGTATGGTATTCCGTGCGGTACCTGGGGATCCGGTTTTCGATCTCTTCAAAATGTCCGTTGCCCAGATCATGGTAGGACAAAGAAGTATCATATCCGTCCAGCACCTGCTCCGGCACCTGCCTGGTCCTTATCTCATAATGGTCGAAGACGCTCTCGTATCCGTAGATCTCCTCGCGGGAAGTCACATCGTAGGCTCCCTGCGGAAGGCTCCAGCCGCTGTCCTCCATCTCCTTGTAGAGCTGTACTTCAACGCTTCTTTCCCAGTTGCAGGATGCGATCTCCATCGCCTTTTGTTTGGGAGACACCAGGAAGACGACCAGGGCGATCACCGCCGCGATCACGGCAAGGATCAAAAACAGCCGGCCTCTTCCCCTTCCGGATGGCGCTGCCGAAGCGGTCTGCGGAGCATGCGGTTTTTCTGCCTGATGGATCTGGTCCTGCCGCTCTTTTTCCTGCTCTGCCAGTTTTTTATCCTGCGCTTCCCGGTTCTGGAAATAATCCTTGGTCTGTGAATCCCGCAGTGCCCCGCAGGACTGGCAGGTAGAAGCAGCCGCCGGATTCAGGCAGTCGCAGTAAGGACATACCCAGTCCGCTTCCCGGCTCACCGAATCGGGATCCTTGGCGTAGTTTTCGGGATTCGCCATATAAAATTTCACGTCTTTGTCCCGGGCCCTGCCGCAGTTCGGACATTCCCGGAGTTCTCCCGAGATCCGGGTAGTCCCGCAGTACTGGCAGTCCCAGCATCCTATGATGATCTTTCCCATGTCTTCCCCTTATCCAATAAAGTTGTGTTCATGCATGCTGCCGGATCCAGTTCTGGATTTGTCCGATGATCTCCCCGGCAGACAGACCGGCTTTCTCACTCAGTTCGCCGATCGTCGCGTTTTTCAGGAACAGTTTCCCAACGGGAGATTTCAGCACCTTGAACCGTGAATCCATTTTAACGGCTTCATCTACAAGCCAGGGATATTCCCGCATCAATGCAGAAAGTTTAGTAGCCTCTGTAATTTCGATCATTTCTTTCACTCCTGTGTTTTTTATTATGCCATTGCCTTCCCTTCGATTTCAACCCGTAACCGATAAATATTATACCCTTACCTGTATTTATGTCCATGTTTATTTACTGTATGCAGCTCTCTCCGGAAAGCAGGAAAAAAGCCTTATAAACAAAACGTTTAAAGGCTTTTTCTTGCAGCGGGAGAGCGGAACTGTCATTCCACTTTATTTCCTCCGATATAAACTTCCTTCCGATCCAGATCCCGGTCGCAGATAATAAAATCAGCCAGTTTTCCACCGGCAATGGAGCCGATCTCCTTCTCCCGTCCAATCTCACGGGCCGGCGTCAGAGTTGCTGCCAGGATCGCTTCTTCCTCCGGGATCCCGAAGGAGACAGCATTCTGAAGATCCCGGTACAGATCGGAAGCTGCACCGGCGATGGTCTGATCCGCCAGCCTTGCGACTCCTCCTTTCAGGAATACGGTCTGTCCGCCCAGTTCATATTCTCCATCCGGCATGCCGAGGCACCGAAGGGCATCGGAGATCAGGCAGATCCTGCCGGGGAACAGTTTAAAGGCGGCGCGGACAGCGCTTGGGTGTACATGCAGGCCGTCACAGATCAGCTCAGCCGTAACGAATTCCCGTTCCGATGCGGCACCGATCACTCCCGGAGAGCGATGGGCGAGGGGCGGCATGGCATTGAACAGATGGGTCAGATGCTTTGCTCCCGCATCAAACACACTGCAGGCATCCTCATATCCGGCATCGGTATGAGCCACGGAAACCATGGCGATTCGGCTGCTTTTTTCGGTAAATGCGGCTGCGCCTTCCAGTTCCGGCGCTACATCAACGATCCGTATCAGACCGCCGCAGCCATCGTACAGTTCCTGAAAGGCTTCATAATCCGGAAGCTTCAGATAAGCTCCGTTCTGGGCA
>JAFRKZ010000086.1 GCA_017431485.1 Parasporobacterium sp.
CATGGCCTGTTTTTCGATATAGCGGTGGGCCTGAGGTTCGTCCATTTTGAGTTCGCGGATCAGGATCCATTTGGCCCGGTTCACCAGGCGGATCTCTTCCATTTTTTCCTGGACAGACAGGGTCTTGACTTCATTTTTCCGAAACCGTTCCCTGGCGGCGGTCATCCAGTCCAGGGCAGTCAGGAAGGTGTTTTTGGAAACCGGTTTGGGGAGCGTAAAGACGCCGTGATCGATCACCTGGTCTTTCAGCTGCTCATAGAGTTCTGAGCGGATCATCATCAGGACCACGCTGCTGTGGTCGGAACAAAGATCGATGGCAAATGTCTGGCCGCTGCCGTCCGGAAGAGGGGAATTGATCAGGATCAGATCGTAGTCCTGCTCTGAGAGAATGCGGCCGGCGCTGCTGCAGTCCCTGGCTCTCTGGATCGGGTAGAACCGTGATTCCGGTATCAGGTCTTTCAGGGAGGAAAAGAACGTGTCCGATGAAGACAGAATGAGAACGCTGTAGACATTTTGTTTTAGGCTCATCGGATCTTTTCCTCCTTTCTTTTTTATTCCGCTATGGGTTATCGTGTATAAATATCCAGGATCGCCTGGGAAATATGTTCCTTTATGAACGGGCTTTGCTTTGCAAGCTCTTTTGCTTCCGTCAGGTCAGAAGGAAGGGCATCAAATTGCTTCAGGATCTCGGGGCCGGCGGTGAACAGATTGAGATCAGCAGGATCGGGAAGCGTCAGTTTGTTCCGGATCCCGTCGATCCCGGCGTAGATCAGAAGTGCATAAGCCAGGTAGGGGTTGGCACACGGATCAGGGGAACGAAGCTCGCAGCGGCGGTATTCGCCGAAGGCAGCAGGAATACGGATCAGCTGGGACCGGTTTTCGGAAGACCAGCTGATGTATTTCGGGGCTTTATGAAAACCGAACCGCTGATAGGACTCTTTGATGGGATTCAGGAACAGGGTCATTTCCCGGATGTGCGCTAAGATGCCTGCCATCATCTGCCGGAACAGCTCGCTGGAATCATTGCCGTTGACGGAAATGTTGATGTGGAATCCGTTTCCGGGACAGTCCTTGAGAGGCTTCGGACTGAAATCCGCCGCCAGGCCGTAACGCCTTGCCACGGTCTTTACCACATTCTGGAAAGTCATGACATTATCCGCGGCATTCAATGCATCTGAATAGCGGAAATCGATCTCATTCTGGCCGGGACCTTCCTCGTGATGGGAACTTTCCGGCTGGATCCCCATCTGTTCCAGGGTCAGGCAGATCTCGCGGCGTACGTTTTCTCCCCGGTCATCCGGGGCAATGTCCATATAGGAGGCCCTGTCGAAGGGGGTAGCGGTCGCATTTCCCTTTTCATCCAGTTCAAACAGATAGAATTCCTGCTCGGCACCGAAGGTGAACCTCAGGCCTGTCTCCTGTGCTTTTCGGATGGCATGGATCAGCAGGGAACGGGTATCGCAGGAAAATACGGAACCGTCCGGCCGCGTGATCCGGGAATACATCAGGACCACTTTTCCGTGTTCCGGACGCCAGGGAAGCGGCATCAGCGTTTCCGGATCCGGGTGGAGAAAGAGATCGGAACGGGCTTCATCGCCGAATCCCCGTATGGCGGAGCCGTCAATGGCGATCCCGGTCTCGAAGGCTCTTTCCAGCTCGTCTGCCAGGATGGAAACATTTTTCTGTCTGCCGAATACATCACAAAAGGCCAGGCGGATGAACTTCACGTCATCTTCCCGGATATACTGTAACACCTCATCTTTTGAGTAGTTCATGACTTCCTCTTTTCTTTATGAAATGCCTGTTCAATTGGCAACATACAGCTGTTTGTATGGATTTTTACTGTCAGGGGTGATCACGGTAAACGTGCTGCCAAGGATCTTGCTGCTGTCATAGCCGAAATGGCTGCAGAAACGGGAAATGAAAGGCCGGATCTCTTTGATGTCGTTTCTGTCTGCCTGACGCTTCGTGACCTGGTCCGGAAGGATTATATCATGACAGTCCCCTCGAAGAAACAGTTTTCCGCCGTGCATGCCGGTACAGGGAAAATTGCTGACGATGGGCCGGGAGCCTTTGTCCAGCCCAAGGACAATGATCAGGCCGCCAGCCTGGTATTCTCCTAAGAAACTGCCGGTGCAGCCGCCGATCACGATCACCGGTACCTTATCCTTGTAGGCTTTCATGTGGATGCCGGCCCGGTAGCCTGCATTTCCTTTCACATAAATGCTTCCGCCGCGCATGGCGTAACCCGCAGCGTCTCCGATGTTGCCGTGGATCACGATCTCGCCGGCGTTCATGGTGTCACCCACGGCGTCCTGCGCATTGGCGTGTACGTTGATGTCCGCACCGTTCAGATAAGCGCCCAGGGCATTTCCCGGAACGCCATTGATGGCAATGGATCTTCCGCTCATACCGGCGCCGATGAAGCGCTGGCCGCAGCAGTCCGTCAGGACACAGCTTCTGCCGGCTTCCCGGATCAGTTCATTGATCTCTTTGTAAGACAGGCCATTTACATTGATCTCGTTCATCTGTCAGTTCTCCTTACCAAATTTCTGTTTTCGGGCAGCCGGGGAGAAGGCTGCGGTGGTGGCGATCTTTTTCAGCATTTCCAGGTCCACATTCTGAAGGGGCGTCCGTTCCCGGATCAGGGACGTATAGATGCCGGCCCGTTCCACCTGCCCGATCAGGATAAACCCGGTCAGAAAGCCGTCTTTCATATAAAGCCGTTTCAACCGGTCCTTTGTCTGTTCTTCATAGAATTCGCCGCCCTGTTCTTCCGTATAATAAGTTCCGGCTGTCATGATGTGCAGTCCCAGAAGACCGAGGGAGTTCATGGGGATCCCCTGCTCGAAAGTCTCTTCGCCTCCGGCCATGTTGACGCCGGCCGTATGGCCCTGCATATAGGCATTGGGCATGATGGCCAGGACGCGGCGGGCACCCAGGGAAATGTCCATGCCTTCACAGCAGTCTCCGGCGGTATAAACGCCGGGCACATCGGTCCGCATGCAGTCATCTGCCACAATGCCCCGGCCTGTCGTGCATCCGGCATCTTTTGCCAGAGACGTATTGGCTTTTACGCCCACGGCCAGGACAAGGACATCAAAATCTACTTTCCTGCCGCTCTTCATATAAGCGGTGCAGCCTTCGAACCGGTCTGCGCTGTCGCTTAACAGGAACCGGATTTTCTGTCCCTCCAGATGCTTCTGCACGATGGCGGCACACGGCGCATCCAGTATGCTGGAAAGAACCCGGTCCGCCAGGTCGCAGACCGTGATATGCTCTGTAATGGCATGAAGTCCTTCTGCGCATTTCAGGCCGATCAGACCGGCACCGATGATCAGTACCCGGCTGTCAGGCCCAACGGATTCTTTCAGTCCCTGCGCATCGTCCAGCGTCATAAAGGTGTGCTTTTCCGGAACGGTCTCCAGTCCCTTCATGGGAGGAACGAAAGGACCGGAGCCGGCTGCGATGCAGACCGAAGTCCAGGGAAGCAATGCCCCATCGTCCAGGAGGACCCGCTTCGGGCGTTTCTGCAGTTTTACCGCTTTTCTGCCATACAGGACTGTGCAGCGGTTTCGTTCATAAAAGTCCGGGCTCCGGTAGAGCATATGTTCCGGATCCGTTTTCCCCTCCAGATAATAGGAGATCAGGGGCCGGCCGTAGACAGGATGCTTTTCTTCCGAGATGACCGTAATGGGGGAGTGCCGGTCAATGCTTCGGATGCCTTCGATACAGCCGGCCGCCGCCGGCCCGTTTCCAATGATCACATACTGTTTCATGACAACACCTCCTGCCGCTCTTCATAGACGATGGCATGGTTGGGGCATCCGGCCACACAGGCGGGTTTCCCGCAGGAATTGGAAAGACACAGTTCGCATTTCTGCATGATGCCGTCCTCCCCCGGGGCCAGCGCGCCGTAGGGACAGACCAGGATACAGGTAAGACACCCTACGCATTTGTCATGATCCACCCGGATCACGCCGTCTTCTTTTGACAGGGCGCCGGCGATGCAGCTCTTGACACAGATGGGATCCGTGCAGTGTCTGCAGGAAACCGCAAAGGAGATCTTCTCGTCCCCTTCCACATGGATCCGGGGAAAGATGGGTTTTCCCTTGAGGG
>JAFRKZ010000087.1 GCA_017431485.1 Parasporobacterium sp.
CAAAGGGGAGAACGCAAGCGTCTATTTTACCGGGGAAGGATTTGACGAACAGTGGTTCCTGGCAACGCTCAACAGCATTTCCGGAAACCGCAGGGCGTTCAAAGGCAATAATATTTATGTAAAAGGCGCCTGCATTGCAGGACATTTACGAAGCACCGGTATCGTACAGGGATTTCCGATCATCTGCAAAGGAAGGACCAGAGCTGACATTTACCTGCAGGCCTGGGACAACGGAGCGCTCTCCGACATCCTTCTTTCCCCGGCGGCCACGGACTGGTATGACGCAGGTTATGAAGGCGATTTTATCCTGGAGGAGGAAGAAAAGATCCTTTTCCGGATCGTCTCCATCATGACCGGCGCAGTCACCAATGTGGAACTGGACCTTTCCTCGTTCCCGAAGCGGCCGGCCAAGACGACCAGGATCCGGATAAGGATCTGTTATTCGGGAGAGTACGATTGTGAGATCTCGGCAAAGGACAGGGGATTCGGAGAATTTTTCCCGGATTCCGGCGCACAGGTTTCCAGGAGGATCAACCTGGAAGGATATATTTAACGTATGCTGACTGCAACAAAACAGGCGACAACCGGATACTGGATCGAAGCCCTGAAGAAAAATGTGTATTCTCTGGAGGAGATTAACTATTTCCTTTATCATCACATGGATCTGGTCTACAGGGATTTCTTCAGCGACGCCCTGTTCGATTATATCGAACAGGATCTGGAGCAGCCAGCTATCGCGCAGGATCTGAGAGAGATCTCCCTGAGAGACGGCGGGATCGGCGACTTTGTCCGGTATCTCCTGAGCGAATCTTATTATTACAACAGCCGGGAACTGGCGCAGATCTCAGCGCTTGTTGCCGGGATCGATACCATGGGGCAGTCAGAACGGATGAAAGTACAGGGGGATTCCCTGTATCAGTCCGGCTTTCTGAATTCTGCTCTCAGATGCTATCTGGAGATCCTGCAAAGGCGGGAGATAGAACCTGTCAGCGATTCGTTTTACGCCAGGGTTGCGTATTCGATCGGAACGATCTATGCCAGGCAGTTTATGTGCAGGAGCGCCAATACCTATTTCTCCCTTGCCTATGAACTGTCACCGGACCCTGCCTATGCCAGGGCGTGCCTGTACATGAGCCTTCTGACAGGGGATGACGAAGAATTACTTTCTTCCATTGTTAAATACAAGATCAGTGATGATTATCTGGATGCCGTACGGCAGAGGATCAAAGCGACCCGGAATGAAACGGAATCTTCCGAAGAAGCGCAGATCTTCTTCCAAAACCTGGAAGACGAGGCGTTTGCCCGGGACATGCTGGAACAGTGGAAGAATGAATATTATACTATTTTGAAGTAAAAGAGGAACACAATGAAGGAATTAGCAAAAACCTACAATCCAAAAGAGATCGAACAGAGAATCTATGATAACTGGCTGAAGCAGAAGTATTTCCATGCTGCCTGCGATGAGAGCAAAAAGCCGTTTACCATTGTCATGCCGCCTCCGAATATTACAGGACAGCTCCATATGGGCCATGCCCTGAACAACACGCTGCAGGATATCGTGATCCGGCAGAAGAGGATGCAGGGCTATGATGCCCTGTGGCAGCCGGGGTGTGACCATGCTTCCATTGCGACAGAGGTCAAGATCATTGAAGCCCTGAAAAAAGAAGGCATTGATAAGCGCGACCTGGGACGGGAGAAATTCCTGGAGCGGGCCTGGCAGTGGAAGGAAGAGTATGGCGGCAGGATCGTCAACCAGCTGAAAAAGCTTGGCTCTTCCGCCGACTGGGACAGGGAACGCTTCACGATGGATGAAGGCCTTTCAGATGCTGTCCTGCAGGTGTTCATCAAAATGTATGAGAAAGGCCTGATCTATAAAGGGACAAAGATCATCAACTGGTGTCCGAAATGCCTGACTACGGTCTCGGATGCGGAAGTGGAGCATAAGGATACGCCGGGACATTTCTGGCATATCAATTATCCGATCAAGGGCGAAGACCGCTGCATCGAGATCGCGACCACACGTCCTGAAACTATGCTGGGCGATACGGCGGTGGTGGTGCATCCGGACGATGAGCGGTATCAGGACCTGATCGGAAAGACTGCGATCCTGCCGATCGTAAACCGGGAACTGCCGATCATTGCCGATACTTATATCGATCTGGAGGTCGGAACAGGCGCCATGAAGGTGACCCCGGCACATGATCCCAATGACTTCGAGCTGGGCAAACGCTACCAGCTGGAAGAGATCTGCGTCTTTACCGACGACGGGCATATCAATGAAAACGGCGGCAAATACGAAGGCATGACGACCCTGGAATGCCGCAAGGCGATCGTCAAAGAGCTGGATGAGATGGGGCTTTTGGTGAAAGTAAAAGCCTATGAGCACAGCGTGGGCCATCATGACCGCTGCGGCTGCATCATCGAACCCATGATCAAACAGCAATGGTTTGTGAAGATGGACGAACTGATCAAGCCGGCGATCAAAGCCGTGGACGAAGGAGAGATCCGCCTGATCCCTGCCCGTATGAACAAGCTTTACCATAACTGGACGGACAATATCAGGGACTGGTGTATTTCCAGACAGCTGTGGTGGGGACACCGGATCCCGGCATATTACTGTGAGGGCTGCGGTCATATGACGGTGGCACGGGAGTGCCCCGATGTCTGTCCGGAATGCGGCGGGACTTCCTTCCGGCAGGATGAAGACTGCCTGGATACCTGGTTTTCTTCAGCCCTGTGGCCGTTCAGTACTCTGGGCTGGCCGGAGCAGACGCCGGAACTGAAGCATTTCTATCCGACCAATCTTCTGATCACCGGTTATGATATCATCTTCTTCTGGGTGATCCGGATGATCTTCTCCGGGTATGAGCATATGGGAGAGAAGCCTTTCGACGCCGTGCTGTTTACCGGTCTTGTCAGGGATGAACAGGGACGGAAGAT
Source organism: Parasporobacterium sp. (assembly GCA_017431485.1). GTDB lineage: Bacteria > Bacillota > Clostridia > Lachnospirales > Lachnospiraceae > RGIG5612. The sequence continues at coordinate 2,941 of JAFRKZ010000087.1, forward strand.
GAGCAAATCTCTCGGCAACGGCATTGACCCCCTGGAGGTGATCGACAAATACGGCGCCGATGCACTCCGGTTTACACTGGTCACCGGAAATTCTCCCGGAAATGACATGCGCTTCTCCTGGGACCGCGTGGAAGCGAACCGGAATTTTGCCAATAAGATCTGGAACGCATCCAGGTTCATTTTGATGAACCTGCCGGAAGAAGGGGTAAAGACGCCGAAACAAGAGAGCCTGCACGATGCAGATAAATGGATCCTGTCAAGGGCCAATAAACTGACCCGTGTCGTGACCGAGAACATGGACAAATATGAGATCGGCATGGCAGCAGACAGACTGTATGAATTTATCTGGGATGAGCTGTGCGACTGGTATATCGAAATGGTGAAGCCGAGACTGTACGGCGAAGACGAAGAAAGCAAGCATGCGGCTTTATATACCCTGCGTACCGTGCTGATGACTTCCCTGAAACTCCTGCATCCTTATATGCCGTTTGTTACAGAAGCGATCTACGGTTCCCTGCAGCCGCTGGCAGCAGATCTTTATCCGGAAGAGTCCATCATGATCTCCGCCTGGCCGGTCTTCGATGAGTCGATGGATTACGAAGAAGCGGAACGAAGGACCCAGATGATCATGGAGGCGGTCAGGGGGATCCGGAATGTCCGTTCCGGCATGAATGTCCCGCTTTCCCGCAAGTCGAAAGTCTATGTCGTAGCGGAATCCGAAGAGATCCGGGAGATCTTCGAACACGGACGGGTGTTCTTTGCCACACTGGGAAAAGCCAGTGAAGTAATGATCCAAAAAAATACAGAGGGAATTGAAAAAGATGCCTTGTCAGTTCAGCTGGCTGGTGCTACTATATACATTCCTCTGGAGGATCTTGTGGATATCGACAAGGAGATCGAGCGTCTGGAGAAAGAAAAGATCAGGCTGGAGGGCGAGCTGAAGCGTGTCGACGGCATGCTTTCCAATGAGAGATTCCTTTCCAAGGCTCCTGAAAGCAAGATCCGGGAAGAGCAGGAAAAGAAAGAAAAATATGCAGGCATGATGGCCCAGGTGGAAAGCCAGCTGGCGTCCCTCAGAAGATCCTGAGCGATGAAACTGCCTGCAGCAGATATGAGAGAAAAGATCAAAAAGAAGATGAGAGGACAACATGATTAATTTTGACGAAGCGATCAAACAGTTTCATCCGAGCCTGGAGATCAATGAAGTGGAGCAGGCCGTGAAGAAAGAGAATGCGGTAGAAGACATCACAGACATTATGTTGGAGATCATGAACCAGACATCCAAGAAGGGCAAATAGGATGAAATGCTATAAATGCGGAAGTTTTTTATATGACGGGGAGTACTGCAATACCTGCGGGGCTGATGTGACCATATACCGGAAGATCGTATTACGATCCAACGATCTGTATAACAGCGGTCTTCAGTTTGCCCGTGACAGGAACCTGAGCAAGGCGGCAGAACACCTGAAAATGAGTCTGAAACTCTACAAGGGAAACATCAACGCCCACAATCTTCTGGGCCTGGTGTATTTCGAGCAGGGAGAATACACGCTGGGATTTGCCCATTGGATCATCAGCAAGAATATCCAGCCGGACAATAATCTGGCCAATCTGTTCCTGGATCAGATCCAGGAAGATAAAGCCTATGTGGATTCCCTGAATGCCAATATCAAGAAATACAACAAAGCCATCAGCTATGTGGAGCAGGAAAGCTATGATCTGGCGGAGATCCAGCTGAAAAAGATCCTGAATGACAACACCGCCCATATGGTCAAGGCGTATCAGCTTTCCGCCCTTTTAAGGATCCGCAAGAAGAAATATGCAGCGGCAAGAAAGATCCTGGAACGGGCCCAGAGCATCGACGCCGGGGATCCGACCACCATCGCTCTGATGACTGCTGTAAACAGCCAGATCCGGGAAGAGGAGAAAGATCTTACCACCGGGGAACTGAAGGTCAAGCGGCAGCAGGAGACGGCGGAAGAAGATCCGCATCTTCCTCTGTCGGGGGATGATGTGATCATTCCCAAGCCTTCTTATAAGGATTACAATCCGACAACGGTGGCGATCATCCAGATCCTGATCGGTTTTCTGGTCGGCGCTGCACTGATCTTCTTTGTGGTCGTGCCGGCCAAGACCAATTCGATCCGGAATGAGTCCTCGGCGCTTCAGATGCAGCTGGAGGAACAGGTTTCCATGCTGTCCGAAGAAAACGCCAAGCTGAGTGCGGATGTGGAACAGCAGTCGAAAGCGGCCGAAGACCTGCAGACCGCAGCCAATGATGCGTCCGCGGCTGCATCTGCGGCAGTGCAGACTTCCCAGGAAGACGAGACGCTTCTCCTGGAAGCGTACGATCTGTTCCAGAAGGGCGAGAATGAAGCCTGCGGCAACAAACTGCTGGAGATAAGCCATCCGGAATCTTTTACCGGCGCCAATAAAATGGTGTATGATTCCATCAGCTATACCAAGGATGCCATCCCGGATTACTGGTATAACGATGCGATGGCGCTGTTCGAACAGAATGATTTCGCGGAAGCTCTGGAGATGTTTGCCAAGGTCTATGAAGCAGCCAATACAACAGGAGAATCCTTATACTATATGGGACTTTGCCATTACAATCTGGATCAGACAGACGAAGCGGCTGCCAGATTCCGGGAATATCTGGAAACGTTCCCGGAGGGACCGCATGTGACAGAATGTGACTGGCTGCTGTCTCAGATGTAGCAGCCTTTATGGAACAGGACATTCAGAACTGATAGGGCAGGGGCTTTCCTTCTGACAGGATATAAGTCATGGTATCTCCTTCGCAGATCTTTGCCTGCGCATTGGTGGCTTCCGTGACTTTGCGGACAAAAGGATCGATCAACTCATCCGGAACGGTCATACGAAATGTGACCTGCTCATCATAGATGGTGTCGGACAATGGGATCAGCATCTGGCTGATCATATACTGGATCTTTCCGGAAAGATTATAAGAACAGCTGACGGACAGCTCCCTGCCGTGGAAAACGGCCGAGGAGCTGCCGCTTTTTTCTGCCTCGTTCAGCCCTTCCGAGGCTGCCTGCGTATAAGCGCGCAGAAGACCTCCGGCCCCCAGCAATATCCCTCCGAAATACCTGGTGACCACGATGAGGGTGTTGTGATAGCCCTGTCTGGTCAGAACTTCCAGGATCGGCTTTCCTGCTGTGCCCTGAGGCTCCTTGTCATCGGAAAACCGCTGGGTCTCGCTTCGTTCTCCCAACACAAAGGCGTAGCAGTTATGCCTGGCGTCATAGTACTGTTTTCTTACAGACTCCAGGATCTGAAGGGCTTCTTCCTCAGAATGGATCTCATATACATTTGCGATGAACCGGGACCGTTTCTCGGTGATTTCCGCCTGAGTGTGTCCCAGCATGACTCTTGTCTCGTTCATGCCTGTATCATAACATCATTCTTTTGGATGGTCAAAATAAATGCCTCTTTTTGACAATAGGGTATGAATAGCGTATAATACCATAGACTATGTGCAGGATTCGCTGCTTTTTTATGCAGCCGGCATGGGAGGTTTTGATGAAACATACTTATGAATATCAATACGAAGACGGGTCCGGAAGGATCAGGACCCGCCTGATCAAAGAAAAAAGTGTAGGCGGAAGTGTCCTGAAAGGATTTCTCCTTTTCCTGCTTTCTGTATTCTGTATCCTCATGAGTATTGTGGCCGGGTCCGCCTTCGGGCTGATCCAGTCGACTCCCCAGATCACTGCGCAGGATGTCAAGCCCAGCGAGTATCCTTCCCATATCTATGACCGCAACGGCAATGAGATGATCGAGCTGACCACCACCGGATCCAACCGGAAGGAAGCGTCCTATGAAGAGATCCCCGCCATGCTCAGGGATGCCTTTATCTCCATTGAGGATGAGCGGTTCTATGATCATAACGGCGTTGACCTCAGGGGTATCATCCGTGCTGTTTTCGTAGATATCGCGGAAGGCAAGAACGAAGGCGCCAGTACGATCACGCAGCAGCTGGTGAAGAACAACGTGATCGAGACCGGCGGCTACGAACGAAGCACCGGATCTTTGCTTCGAAGAAAAGTCCAGGAATGGGTCATGGCTCTTGATCTGGAAAAGCAGATGAGCAAGAGCGAGATCCTGACCAACTATCTGAATACCATCTATCTCGGCAGCAACTGCAACGGCGTCAAAGCCGCGGCAGAATACTATTTCGGCAAGAAGGATCTGTACGATCTGACCCTTGCGGAATGTGCTTCCTTAGCTGCCATTACCAATAATCCGTCCGCCAATAATCCGGCCAGACATCCGGAAACCAACCGGAAGAGAAGAGATCTGGTCCTGGATTATATGGAGCGGCAGGGCTACATTTCTCCCGCCCAGTGCGAAGAAGCCAAGCAGGACAATATCTACAGCAGGATCGTGGCGAACACCTCGGAAGAAGCCAGTATCTACACTTATTTTGAAGATGCGCTGATCTCGGGTGTGCTGAAAGACCTGCAGTCTGTCGGATATACTTATACGCAGGCATACAATCTGCTGTTTTCCGGCGGCGTCTCTATCTATTCCACGCAGGATACCGCGATCCAGGCGATCATTGAAGAAGAGATCAACAATCCGGTCCACTATCCCATGGAGACTTCCTATTCCATCAGCTGGGACCTGTCGATCCAGAAGAGCGACGGCACCATGCGGTATTACTATGCAGGCGATATTGCCAGGTATCACCGTAATGAACTCGGCGATGTGGCATACCGTCTGGATTTTGCTACGAAAGAGGAAGCAGATGCGGAAGTGGAAGCTTATAAAGCTGTGATCCTGGAAGAGGGCGACCGTATCACCTATGAAGACATTACCTACACCCTGCAGCCGCAGATCTCCTTTACGGTCATGGATTACACTAACGGCCAGGTGCTGGCTGCGGTGGGCGGACGCGGTGACAAACAGCAGAGCCTTTCCATGAACCGGGCGACAGACGTTCTGCGTCAGCCGGGTTCCACACTGAAGGTTCTGGCAGCTTTCGCGCCTGCCATGGATGGGGCCGGCTATACGCTCGCCACGGTACATGATGATTCACCGTTTGATTATGAAGGCAATATCAATCGGGAAGTAAAGAACTGGTGGGGAGATTCTTACCGGGGACTCAGCAATATCCGGGACGGTATCCGGGATTCCATGAATATCATTGCAGTCAAGACATTGTATGACATCGGGCCGGCAATGGGAGTGAAATACCTGGAAGACTTCGGGTTCGAACACATCGATCCTGTAGAAGATGCGACACTTCCCACTGCTCTGGGCGGACTTACCAACGGCGTGACCAACCTGGAGCTGTGCGCTGCCTATTCCGCCATTGCAAACCAGGGAACATATATTGAGCCGATCATGTATACGAAGATCGTCGGACGGGACGGAACAGTGCTGCTGGAGGCGGACCAGACCACCAGACAGGTGATCCGGCCTACCGTGGCAGCTCTGCTGACGGACGCCATGGTAGATGTGGTGGAAGAAGGTACCGGAGAAAAGTGCCGGCTGGCTAATGCACCGCTTGCCGGAAAGACGGGAACCACATCCAATGATTATGACCTGTGGTTTGCCGGATATGTCCCTGCCGGACTGTGCGGAACGATCTGGGCAGGCTATGATGAGAATATTACCATTGAGCAGGAAGAATTCCACAAGGATATGTATGCCGCGATCATGAACCGGATCGTCAATGAACAGGGCTACTGGGGCGGTCAGTTCCTGTGGCCAGCCGGCATCGTACAGGCCAGCGTGTGCCATAAATCCGGAAAACTCCCGGAAGACTGGCTCTGCGATTATGACCCCACCGGAAAGAGCACTTATATGGAGTACTTCGAGGAAGGAACGGTCCCGACGGATTACTGTGATGTGCATCTGTCCGCTTATATCTGTTCCGAAACAGGACTTCTTGCCAATGAATACTGTCCAGGATATTATCAGGTATGTATCCTCAGGCCAGATGATATCAAGGGCGGACCTCCGAGGGGCTATACCTACGATTCCAATTTTGCTTATCCCGGCATTTACTGCGATCTGCATAATGCTGCAACTGCGGCAGGTGCAGGAGAAACCGAAGAGGAAGAGGGAGAAGAAACGCTGGAAGAAGAATACTATGAAGAAGAGTACTATGAAGAGTACTGATCTTGAATGAAACTGTCTGCGTCGAACATCTGCTGGGAAGAAAAATACGATGAAGACATGTACCGGTTTCTGAGTGATCAGCGGATCGCATTGGAAGCCGTTCCATCGAGGATCTTCAAATGGGAGGACAGCCGGCTGAACGGCCGTCCCATCAGTCCTTTTGAGAAAATACAGGATGCAGTGAGCTGGTACCGGATCGTACACCGGTTTTACGGCCTGGATATCGCTTCCATGCATTCCCTGCTTTATAAGATCGAGGAGAATCTGTTTGCCACGGCAACCTATCGCCGCTATCTGACAGAGTACCTGAAAAGTGCAGTCCGGTTCGCAGTCCGGATCGGCTGCCCGAATCTGTGTTTCGGCGCGGCGCAGAACAGAAATATCCCTCCACATATCAGTCTGGAGGATGCCGGCAGGATCGCGGTCTGTTTTTTTAAGGAACTGGCAGACTATGCCTGGCAGCATCGGGTATGCCTGTCCATCGAGCCGCTCCCGGAGAAATACGGGACCAATTTTATCAACTATACTTACCAGGCGTTTGACCTGGTAAAGGCGGTAAACAGTCCGGGCCTGCAGGTAGATGTGGATCTTGGAACGGTCATGACGAATCAGGAAGATATCCGGGAGATCTTTACAAAAGAACATATTTCCATGATCCATCACGTCCATTTTTCGGAACCGGATCTCGGGCCGATCCAGGAACGGGATATTTATGCAGAAGCGGCAGAACTGCTGAAAAAATGCGGATACAGACGATTTGTTTCCCTGAAGATGCTGGAGTTCCCGGATGTGACCCTGATACAGGGAGTACTTAGGTATTTCCGGCACCTGACGGTATAAAGACACCCCGTTTCTGAGGCGGGGTTTTGTTTTACAGAAAATATGCAGAAGAAAATCCTGGTGGTCAGCCGGCATTTCTGGCCGGAATACACAAGACTATATGATCTGTGCGAAAAACTCGTGTCCTTCGGGTTTCGTGTAGATGTACTGTGCGGACAGCCCTCCGGGGAAGACGGGGAATTCATGAAGGGATACAACTCTTTCAAGGTCCGTCGTGAAACCCATCAGAAACTGAATATCTACAGGACGATCGATGTAAAGAAGGGAAACTTCTCCCACATCCGGATGTTCCTGGATTACCTGGCATTTCCGCTGATGTCTCTGCGAGTTACAAAAAAACTCGAGGAGAATAGATATGACGCTGTATTGATCTACCAGCAGTCTCCGGTCATGATGTGCAGCCCGGGCCTTGCGGTAGCAAAAAAACGGAATATCCCGGCTTATATCTATGCAGCGGAATTGTGGCCGGAAAGAGTGCTCCTTGATCTGGATGTCCAAAGCAGCCTGTTCCGGAAGTTTTTGTACCGGCTGTCCATGCATTATTACCGGGAAGCCTCCAAAGTGATCGTGACCTCTTCCGAGATGCGCAGGTATTTTGCGGAACATCTGGGGATGACAGATCAGGAACTTCCGGTCGTGACGGATTTTCCGGATGCATTTTATGAAGAGGACCAGATCGATGATACGCTGCTGGACAAACTGGCCGGATGCTTTACATTATTGATCCCGGGAGATTTCAGGGAACAGCTTTCCGTGGAAACGATCATAAAGACCGCCGAGAAGATCCGCGGCAGCAATGTGAACAATATCCGGTTTGTCGTGATCGGAACAGGGCAGAAGATCGGGCAGCTCCGAAAAAGGGTGCGTCAGCAGATGCTGGACGATCAGTTCTATTTCGAAGGAAAGGTCCCGGACAAAGAGATCGGAAAGTATCTGCATGTGACGGATATCATCACCGCATTTGTAAAGCCGGAGAAGATCAGCGAGTATACCATGCCGCATGAGATCATCAATTATCTGGCAGCCGGAAAACCCATTGCCGCGTCCCTGAGCGGTATGGTCCGTGAGCTGATCCGCAGAGCCGGATGCGGCTTCACAACAGAACCGGAAGATGCTGCAGGTATGTACAGCAGTATCATGAAGATCTATCGGATGAGCGAAGAAGAGCGGCTGCAGATGGGGCAGAAAGCGCTGGACTGCCGGCAGGCCCATTTCAGCAGGGAGGCTTCAGCACAGAAGATCGCCTGGATCCTGGCCGGGGAGGAAATAGAAAATACAGATCCGGATACATCGAGTATCCGCAGGATCGAGACCATGTAAAGAGATGCTGCGGCATCTTTTTTCTTTTGGAAAAAACGTTCAAAAATTTGCCATAATCACATCACAGAATCGACACATTTACTGAATATCATCTGAATCGTAAAAAACAAACGATCCAATCGTTTCGGATAGAAAAGGAGAATACGATGAACAGATTTGATCATTCAGAATTTGAAAGACAGTTTACAGAGGAACAAAGAACTCCCCGAAAAAGATCCCACAGAAAACTGATCTTTTCTGTGTCAGCAGTCCTGGTGGCGGCGATCGTCGCTCTGGTTTCCGCAGTCAGTATCAGCGCAGGAACCACAGAGGCTGATACGGCAGTTTTGACACTGGCAGCGCCGGTACAGACAGAAGAAACGGCTGCACCGACCGGTTATGTGCTTACAGACGTTTCAGATGTTGTACAGCAGGCACTTCCTTCTGTTGTTTCCATTACCTCAAGATCCCTGATCGATTATTACGGCGGTTTCGGCAATGGCGGTTTCGGCGATGGCAGCAGGATCGATGATATCTTCAAGTATTTCTTCGGAGACAGCTTCGGAGGAAGAAGCGGAGACGGATATTATTACTATGAAGGACCGGGATACCAGACTCCGGAAGCGGCTCCTGAAGCAGAACCGGAAGAATCAGAAAACGGTGAAGAGACTGAAGAACATGCCAATGAAGTCGACAGCGGCATGGGATCCGGAACCATCATTTCCCAGAACGATACGGAACTTCTGATCCTCACCAGCTATCATGTTGTGGAAGGCAGCTCTTCGCTGTATGTCACATTCGTGAATGACGCCAGCGTAGACGGCTATGTCAAGGCGGCAGATGCCAGCGCCGATATCGCGATCGTTGCAGTTCCGCTGGAAGACATTGATGAAGAGACCCTGAACAGCATCCGGATCGCTACGATCAGCACCGAAGAACCGGAAGTCGGCGACGGCGTAGTCGTGATCGGCAATGCCCTCGGATACGGCACCAGCGTTACCACCGGTATCGTAAGCGCCCTGAACAGAGAGATCATGGTGGAAGGCATGACACTGAATGTCATTCAGACAGATGCAGCGATCAACTTCGGCAATTCCGGCGGCTGCATGCTGAATGCAAAAGGCGAGATCATCGGTATCAGCGAAGCAAAGGCAACCATCAGCTACGTAGAAGGCATGTGCTATGCGATCCCGGTAGCCTCCAATCTGGAGCTGATCCAGACTCTGCTGAATTCTGATGAAGTGCTCAATGATCCCAGTACGCAGCAGACCGGCAATGGTGCTTTCCTCGGGATCCGGGGCAGAGATGTCACAGAAGATCTGTCCGGTGAATTCGAGATGCCGGTAGGCGTTTACGTATCCAGCGTCGTGATGGGAAGCGGTGCGGAAGAAGCCGGGATCCAGAGCGGCGACATCATCGTCGGCATTGACGGAAAAGATATTACGACCATGCAGCAGTTACAGTATGAACTGGCATATCATGAAGCAGGCGATACCGTGACACTGTCGATCAACAGGCTTACAGAAGGTACTTATGAGGTCATTGACATCGAAGTGACCCTGACAGACCGCATCAGCTGACAGAAGATTTATATGACAAAAGTAAGACCATAGTGTATAATACAGTTTGCAAGAGGATGAACCTTCATCCTCTTGCCGTATATTATCAGATTGTAATACAAAAAAGAAAGAGAAACGAATGCCTAATAATTCAAACCATGATGACAGAGAATGCGTCTGCAGCGTCTGCCACCGCAGCGAAAGCAAAGCCGGACAGATGCTGACACTTCCAGGCGGTATATCGATCTGTATGGACTGTCTGCAAAAGACGATCAATAATGTGGATCTGTCCGGCATCGATCCCAGTATGCTGGGAGGGATGAACCCGTTCATGGGATTTCCTGCAGCGGGTTTCCCGTTTGCCGGTAATACCCCGGCAGAGCCGGATGAACAGGAAGATGCGGAAGATGATCTGATCGAGGAAGAGGAACTTTCCGCGATCACAGATTCACAGGACGCACAGGATACAGAAGGACAGGATGAAGAAGGAAATCCGTCCGGTACCGAAGACGGGGAAAACAAACAAGCATCCCCGGGAAATCAGGGCAGTACCCTGGGAAAGATCCATCCGGTCAAGAAGCCTTCTTCCGAAGTCTATCAGGAAGCTCTGAAACGCAATCAGGAACGCCGGGACCAGATGAAGAAAGAGAAGAAGACGCCGAACATCAGCTTCATCAATCTTTCCGATCTTCAGAATTCATTCGGACGCCGGCAGCAGATCAAGAGAAAGGATCCTTCCGAACGGAAAGGCCCGCTGGTCGATCCTTCCAAGATCCTTCCTCCTCACAAGCTGAAAGCAAAACTGGATGAATATGTGGTAGGCCAGGAGAAGGCTAAGAAAGCGATCTCCGTTGCCGTCTACAATCATTACAAAAGGATCCTGGCAGGGGATCGGTTCAAAGACGACGATGTGGAGATCGAAAAGTCCAACATGCTCCTCATAGGACCTACCGGCTGCGGAAAGACCTATATTGTAAAAACCTTGGCAAAGCTTTTGGATGTGCCGCTGGCGATCACAGACGCCACATCCCTGACAGAAGCAGGTTATATCGGCGATGATATCGAATCGGTGCTGTCCAAACTGCTTCAGGCAGCGGACAATGACCTGGACAGGGCGGAGATCGGTATTGTCTTTATCGATGAGATCGATAAGATCGCCAAGAAAAACAGCAACCGGGGCAGGGATGTCAGCGGGGAATCTGTACAGCAAGGACTTTTGAAACTCCTGGAGGGAGCCGAGGTGGAAGTGCCGGTAGGAGCCGCTTCCAAGAATGCGATGGTCCCACTTACCACGGTCAACACAAAAAACATCCTGTTCATCTGCGGCGGTGCCTTTCCGGATCTGGAAGATATCATCAAGGAACGCGTTAAGAAAAAGACTTCTATGGGATTTGGCGCGGAGCTGAAAGATGTTTATGAAAATGATGAAAACATCATGGAAAAGGTGACGACGGAGGATCTGCGAAAGTTTGGCATGATCCCAGAATTCCTGGGACGTCTTCCCATCATCTGCACGCTGCAGAAGCTTACCGGTGAAATGCTGGTCCAGGTCCTGAAGGAGCCGAAGAACGCCATTTTAAAGCAGTATCAGAAGCTTCTTGAAATGGATGAAGTACAGCTGGAATTTGAAGACGATGCGCTGCTGGCCCTGACAGAAAGGGCAGAAGCCCGGGAAACCGGCGCCAGAGGCTTACGGTCGATCCTGGAAGAGATCATGCTGGATATCATGTATGAGATCCCCAAGGATGACAGCATCGGAAAAGTGATCATCACCAGGGATTATATTGAAAACAACGGCGCTCCGATCATTTCCATCAGGAGCAATGAAAAGCAGAACTGGACTCTGCAGCTGCCGCCGCCGCAAACGGTAAATCAGGAGTAGATTTCGGTTGACAAAAGAGGGAAGCGCGAGTAGAATATCTAGCGTTGACTTGTGCATTTAGCTCAGCTGGATAGAGCGTCTGGCTACGGACCAGAAGGTCGGGGGTTCGAATCCTCTAATGCACGGAGCAAAAGCTGCTGCTTGATACAGGCAGCAGTTTTTGTTTATGAAAAAAAGCTTAATAATCGATAATAGTTAGTGTATAATAGTTTCACCATGAAGTTTGAACTTCTGGCACCTTGCCATTTCGGGCTGGAATCGGTGCTGAAAAAAGAAATCACAGATCTCGGATATGACATCCTGCAGGTAGAAGACGGCAGGGTGGCTTTTTGCTGTGATGAGGAAGGGATCCCGCGCAGTAATATTTTTCTGCGGACCTGTGAGAGAGTCTATCTGAAGGTGGGCAGCTTTCACGCGGAGACCTTCGATGAACTGTTTGAAGGAACAAAAGCCATTGACTGGAAACAGTATATTCCGGAAGACGGCAGATTCTGGGTCCGGAAAGCCCGTTCCGTCAAGTCAAAGCTGTTCAGTCCATCCGATATCCAGAGCATCGTCAAAAAAGCCGTAGTGGAAAAACTGAAAGAAACCTACCACAAAGAATGGTTTGAAGAGACCGGGTGCGATTATCCCCTGTGGGTGTTCATCCATAAAGACGAGGTGACGATCGGGATCGATACCACCGGAGAATCCCTGCATAAAAGAGGCTATCGGGCGATCGCGTCGGAAGCGCCGATCTCGGAGACTCTGGCTGCAGCGATGATCATGCTGACGCCCTGGAAGAAAGACCGCATCCTGGTGGATCCTTTCTGCGGCAGCGGAACGATCTGTATCGAGGCTGCCATGATGGCTGCCAATATCGCGCCTGGCAGGGGAAGAGATTTTCTGAGCCAGGAATGGGAACACCTGATCCCGAAGAAGGCATGGTACCATGCGATCACAGAAGCGCAGGATCTGGTCTGTAAAGAGATACAGACGGATATCCAGGGATATGATATTGATGCGGATGTTCTCCGGGTTGCAAGGCATAATGCGAAGCTCGCAGGGGTAGAGGATCTGATCCATTTTCAGCAACGGGCAGTAAAGGCATTGAGCCATCCGAAAAAGTACGGATTTGTGATCACCAATCCGCCTTACGGGGAGCGGCTGGAAGATCAGAAGACCCTGCCTTCCATTTACCGGGATTTCGGAGAGCAGTTCCGGAAACTGGATTCCTGGTCCGCATTTTTTATTACTTCCTATGAAGACGCACAGCGGTATTTCGGAGGAAAAGCATCCAAAAACCGCAAGATTTATAATGGTATGATCAAAACGTATTATTATTCCTATTTGGGGCCGAAACCGAGAACATGAAGAAGCTGACACCTTTTTTATTCTGCCTGCTCGTGGTCGTGGTTGGAGCGCTCTTTGCCTTTAATTTTCTGGGCATAACAGAGCCGGCTCTGTATTATTCCACGATCGAGGGGCAAAAGACAACTTCCGGGATCCCGGTCATAGAAGCGGAGGACTTCAGCAATCTGGTCCTTCCGGCTTATTATAACTGCCTGGAATCCGGAAAGCTCAATAAGACAAGAGATCAGGGCGAACTTGGCGCATGCTGGGCGTTTGCGGCCAACACAGCATTGGAAAGCCGTCTGCTCCCCTGGGAACAGTGGGATTTCTCGGAAGATCATATGCTGAAGAACAACGGCTTTTACGGCAACGATTCCGAAGGCGGGGATTTTTATATGGCAGTTGCCTATTTGGCGTCCTGGAACGGACCTGTCACGGAAGAAGACGATCCGTACAATGACGGCGAGACCAATCCCTCCGCATCGGTAGTCAAGCATGTACAGGAAGTTCTTTTTTTGAATGATGGAGATTTTGAGGCGATCAAGAAAATGGTCTATCTGTATGGTGCCGTAGAAAGTTCGATCCATATTTCCATCGATGCCGAACAGTATATTGACGAGACTTATTATAACCGGTATAAGCACACCTACTGTTATGATCAGGATGATGAAGCGAACCATGAGATCGTGATCGTGGGATGGGATGACCGCTACTCAGCCGATAACTTCAATACCGGCGCCACATCGGACGGCGCATTCATCTGCCTGAACAGCTGGGGATCGGAATTCGGTGATAACGGGATCTTCTATGTTTCCTACGAGGACGCCTGCATCGGGAAAACAGCGGAAGTCTACTCCCGGGTTGAGGAAAACGATAATTATGACCATCTTTATCAGAATGATGAGCACGGATGGGTCGGCCGGATGGGATTTGATGAATCTTCCGCTTATTTCGCCAATGTGTTCATGGCGTCAGGCAAACAGGAACTGAAAGCAGTATCCTTCTATGCGACAGACAGAAATACTTCCTACAGCGTTTATGTCTGCCGGCATTTTACTTCTGAAAATGACCTCCTTGCAGAACGGGTGATCAAAGCCCAGGGCGAGTTTTACTATCCGGGCTATTATACCGTGGAACTGGACCGCAGCGTCCCCCTGGAGGACGGGGAACGGTTTGCCGTGATCGTACAGATCGAAACGCCCGGCAGTCAGCACCCGGTGGCAGTGGAAATGGATACCGGAGAAGGAAGGACCGGGGAGATCATCCTGCGGGGCAGGGAAAGCTATATCAGTCCCAACGGACGGGTCTGGGAAAATACCCAGAAAGACTCAGGCTGCAATATCTGCCTGAAAGCATTTACAAAAGACAGATAGGAGAAAGTGATGCAGATCATCATGGCGACATCCAATATGGATAAAGTAAAGGAGATCCGGCAGATCCTGGAGGGAACGGAGTTTCAGATCCTGTCCCTGAAGGAAGCCGGGATCACCCTGGACATAGAAGAGACCGGGACCACATTTGAGGAAAATGCAGCCATCAAGGCAGAAGCGGTGCGAGATCTTACCGGTCAGCTTGCCATCGCGGATGACTCCGGTCTGGTCATTGATTATCTGGACGGTGCACCTGGGATCTATTCCTCCCGGTTCATGGGAGAAGATACGCCGTATCCGGAAAAAAACCGGGCGATCCTGAAGATGCTGGAGAAAGCGGAAGGACAGGAAAGAAGCGCGCGGTTTGTCTGTGCGATGGCGATCGCCTGGCCTGATGGACACACGGATATCCGCAGGGGCGTCATGGAAGGCAGGATCGCTTATGAGATCGCGGGCGAGGGGGGATTCGGCTACGACCCGATCTTCTATCTGCCGGAACGGGGCTGTACATCGGCACAGCTTACCGCACAGGAGAAAAATGCCATCAGCCATCGGGGAAAGGCACTCCGGGAGGCGGTTTCCGTTTTAAAAGCGAGTATCGCCTGAACGAAGGAAAAACTGAAAAAATATTATTGACATGGGCATTTAATTAATATATAATCCCTCTTGCGTCACGGTTGAAACGGGGTGTAGCTCAGTTTGGCTAGAGCGCTTGATTTGGGATCAAGAGGCCGCAGGTTCAAGTCCTGTCACCCCGATTCCAGAAAGAGCAGCAGCGGATGACGCAAGCGGTTTTGATCATGCGGGTGTAGTTCAATGGTAGAACACCAGCCTTCCAAGCTGGACACGTGGGTTCGATTCCCATCACCCGCTTTTGATTTGCCAAAACGGCAGATTGGATGCATTAGTGTCTGTAGCTCAGCTGGATAGAGCAACGGCCTTCTAAGCCGTGGGTCGGGGGTTCGAATCCCTTCAGGCACGTTGGGCGGCAGGAAGGTTACAGGCACGCTTGATGATATGGTGGATATGGCGCAGTTGGCTAGCGCGCCAGATTGTGGCTCTGGAGGCCAAGGGTTCGAGTCCCTTTATCCACCCTTTCCTTTTTAAAGGGCTATCGCCAAGCGGTAAGGCACAGGACTTTGACTCCTGCATTCGCTGGTTCGAATCCAGCTAGCCCTGTTTGAATGGGCCATTAGCTCAGGTGGTAGAGCACTTGACTTTTAATCAAGTTGTCCGGGGTTCGAGTCCCCGATGGCTCACGAAAAAGCGGGATCTCAGTTGATGAGGTCCCGTTTTTTTGTTGCCCGTTTGTTCCGATGAGGCAAAGGCTTCTTGTTTTTTTCAGTTGGCGATTTTGAGAATAGTCGGGTATCCCTGATTTCGCCTGATGCTGATTTTGAGAATAGTGGGGTATCCTCATTTTCACCAGATACTTTTTTTGAGAATAGTGGACTATCCTTATTTTCACCAGATGTTGATTTTGAGAATAGTCAAGTATACTTAATATCGACGGATGTTGATTTTAAGAATAGTCGATTATTCTTGTTTTAACTAAATGTCGATTTTGAGAATAGTTGGGTATCCCTGTTTCATCTAAATATCGGTTTTGAGAATAGTGGACCATACTCATTTTCACCAGATACTTTTTTTGAGAATAGTGGACCATCCTTATTATTACCAGATGTTGATTTTGAGAATAGTCAAGTATAATATCGGCTGATGCTTTTTTTGAGAATGGTCTGGTATCCTCAAAGCAACGGTGACAGGATAACACCGGATAACACACTTTTTTGTTGAATTTGCCTGCGTTTAATTGTATCATATAAATTCGAGCAGGCTGAATGGTCGCGCTGTGCGTGTGCTTGCATGCGCAGGTGAGGAAAGTCCGGGCTTCACAGGGCAGGATGCCAGATAACGTCTGGCGGGAGCGATCCCAGGACAAGTGCAACAGAAAGGATACCGCCCGCAAGGGTAAGGGTGAAATGGCAGTGTAAGAGACTACCGGTCCGACGGCAACGCCGGATGCAATGTAAACTCCATCCGAAGCAAGACCAAACAGATGGCGCTGAGGCGGCCCGCTTAGCCATCGGGTAGGTTGCGAAGAGACGGCTGGCGACAGCCGGACAAGATAGATGACCATTTTCAATGACAGAACCCGGCTTACAGGCCTGCTCGCCTTTTCTGATCCTATCAGGAGCTTGATAAGAAGCATCGAAAGAACCGAAAGCCAGAATAAAGGGCGGCTGACACGGAGGATGTACCCATGGAACATAACGAAGCAGAAGTATGGTATGAAAAGTTTCTGGATTCCAGACTGATCAGGGAAAAACGGGAGATCCTTCAGAGGATCTACCGGGAAGGGATCCTTACCGACAAGATGATCGATGATTTTGCGGTGACCCTGGATATCGTGATCCCTCAGGCAGATCTGGAGAATCGGTATTATGATCTGTTGCGGTGCCTGGATTCCCTGGCGAAATTTGAGACCACAGGCCTTCGGTAATGAACGGTGTAATAAGAACACAGAAGCATAGCTGTCCGATAAACCGGACAGGAAAGTATCTATACTGACAAAGAGGTTATATATGGAAATCAGATACAAGAGCACAAGAGGAGACGGAACACTGATCAGCGCCAGCCAGGCAGTCCTGCAGGGACTGGCTCCGGACGGCGGCCTTTATGTACCGGATGCAATCCCTTCCCTGGATACGCCGCTTCAGGATCTGGCGGAAATGGAATATAAAGAGATCGCTTACCTGGTCATGAGTAAGTATCTGTCTGATTATACGGAAGCAGAATTGAAGGAGTGTATCGAAAAAGCCTACGACAGCAAGTTCGATACCGATCAGATCGCTCCGGTAGTCCTGAAAGGGCAGGCGTATTATATGGAACTGTTCCACGGCGCCACCATTGCCTTTAAGGATATGGCGCTTTCTATCCTTCCGCATCTGCTTACCAAAGCGGCGCAGAAGAACAAGATCACGGATGAGATCGTGATCCTCACTGCAACCTCCGGGGATACGGGAAAAGCTGCCCTGGCAGGATTTGCTGACGTAGAGGGCACGAAGATCGCGGTCTTTTATCCCAAGGGCGGCGTCAGCCGCATCCAGGAGCTGCAGATGGTGACCCAGAAAGGGGATAATACCTTTGTGGCAGGCGTACGCGGCAATTTCGATGACGCCCAGACCGGCGTGAAGAAGATGTTCAACGATACCCGCCTGAAGCAGGAACTGAAAGAGCGGGGATTCAGGTTCTCATCCGCCAACTCCATCAATATCGGACGTCTGGTACCGCAGATCGCCTACTATGTCTGGGCTTATTCGAGGCTTGTAAAGGACGGCACCGTAAAAGCCGGTGATAAGATCAATTTTGTAGTTCCCACAGGCAATTTCGGCAATATCCTGGCCGGCTACTATGCAAAACTCATGGGCCTGCCGGTACATAAGCTGATCTGTGCTTCCAATGACAATAAAGTCCTGTATGATTTCTTCCGGACAGGGATCTATAACCGGAACCGGGAATTTATCCTGACCACATCCCCGTCCATGGATATCCTGATCTCCAGCAACCTGGAACGGCTGATCTTCAAGGTCTGTGCCTTTTCTCCGGAGCAGAACCGCCAGTATATGAAGGAACTGGCGGAGAAGGGCGTTTATACCCTGACTCTGAACCAGATCGCGCAGCTGGAAGATTTTGTACCGGGCTATGCCGATGAAAAGGAAGATGCGCAGGAGATCCGGCAGATGTATGAGGAGACGGGTTATGTGATGGATCCGCATACTGCCGTAGCATCTGCCGTATACCGGAAGTATCTGAAGGAAACAGAAGATACCACCCCGGCAGTGATCGTTTCCACGGCAAGCCCTTACAAATTTGCCCGTTCCGTCATGACGGCCATTGATCCGGCATATGATCAGATGGATGACTTTGCCTTGATCGAGGAACTTCGGAAAACATCGAAGATCCCCGTCCCGAACGCTATCCGGGAGATCCTGGATGCGCAGATCCGGCATGACCATGTATGCGGGATCGATGAGATGGAAGCAGCAGTAAAAGGGTTTCTTAAAGTATGAACGGCATTATTAACTGGATCGCGCAGACGTTTGCGGGATGGAATCATGAACTGGTGATCTTTATCATCTCCCTGTTCCCGATCCTGGAACTTCGGGGAGGGCTGATCGCAGCCGCCCTGCTGCAGGTGCCTTATGTAAAAGCACTGATCATCTGCATGATCGGAAACATTATCCCGATCCCCTTTATCCTGCTTCTGATCGAAAAGATCTTTCAATGGATGAAGAAGTTCAAGACCGCAGGACGGTTTGTGAATTTCCTGGAGACAAAGACCCTGAAGAAAAGAGACCGGATCGACAAATGGGGATTCTGGGGCCTCGTGCTGTTTGTGGGGATCCCGCTTCCCGGCACAGGCGGATGGACAGGCGCTTTATTGGCATCGCTGCTTCGTATCCCTGTAAAAAGATCAGCGCCTGCTATCGGGATCGGCATCTGTCTGGCAGCTGCCATCATGAGTTTTATCACCTATGGGATTCCCTGGCTGGTCTCCGTATTCGGATAAGGGCAGCCCGGAAGGAAAAGGAACAGATCAATGGATCAGAACAGCAACTTCTTTGCCATGCTTTCCCGCATGAAATATGTGAACCGGTGGGGACTGATGAGAAATAC
Source organism: Parasporobacterium sp. (assembly GCA_017431485.1). Taxonomy (GTDB): domain Bacteria; phylum Bacillota; class Clostridia; order Lachnospirales; family Lachnospiraceae; genus RGIG5612. Next base: position 22,056 of record JAFRKZ010000087.1, read on the forward strand.
GATCCCGGAATCCCTCTCGGACCATACCATGGATGTAGTCATTATCGCCCATGCACTGGCCGTGATCGCCAATCTGTATTTCGGAAAAGAGATCGATGAGAACAGGACCGCGCTGCTGGCAGCCTTCCACGATGCGCCGGAGATCCTGACGGGCGATATGCCGACTCCGGTCAAGTATTATGACCCTCAGGTCCGGCAGTCCTATGCCAAAGTGGAAGAAGCGGCCACGGAAAAGATGCTGGATGCGCTGCCTTCAGAAATGAAAGAGCATTACCGGGATCTGATGAAGGGAGACAGCGAGGAAGACCTCTTGCTTCACCGTTATGTCAAAGCGGCTGATAAAATATCTGCCCTCATCAAATGTATTGAGGAAGAGCAGATGGGAAACCGTGATTTCATCAGGGCCAAGGAAGCCACACAGAAGATCATCGATGGACTTGATATGCCGGAAGTGAAGTTCTTTATGGAACATTTCATGCCAGGATATTATAGAACACTGGACGAGCAGACGCTTCGATAGAGCTTAGTCTTTCAATGCCTGCCGGTAGGCTTCGTCGATCCGGTCGGCATCTTCGTGCACCACATAAAGGAGAAAATTCCCCTGCAGATCGATCACTGCATTGCGGCAGAGTTCATACTGGGGAGGTGCATACCCCTCATAGATATTCATCTGGGATTCCAGACGCTTTTCCACGGATGCCACCAGTTCATCCGCCTGTTCCTCGCTTTTGAGTTTCACGAGCAGAAGCTCCTCCGCATCCATATTGGAGATCGGGGAGTATAAGATCACGCCGTCATAATCCCTTGCATTAAAGCCGTAATGTTTCTTGAACATCCGCTCCTGGCTCAGCGAGGACCGTTCGTTTTCAAACAGACCGGTGATCTGTGCGGCAACTTCTTCGGCAGAACGGCGGCTGCCGCTGCTGCGCGTCAGATAAACGATGATCACGACAAGAAGGGCCAGGACCATCAGTATACTGATTATTCTTAACAGAAACGCTCTTTTAGTCATTAAACACCATCGTATCCTTTAAATATTGTTTTAAGATCCTTTCTGCCAACAGAGGATAGAACGGAGCGTAGAAGTGCGATCCATCCTCTCCGAACAGATCTTCATTTTCCTCCACAAGATCAGACACGTCGATCGTATTGTATCCCCGTTCCTCATAGATCTGCATGGATACTTCATCCCAGGTAATGGCTTTCTGTACGAGCCCCGGTATATTATAAAAGTCTTCCACACGTTCCCTTGGGATCAGGATGGACTGGATATAGATGCGGGCATCCGGAAGATGCTCCTGGATATAATCCACGTATTCCATTTCGATCTCAGCGTATTCCGCCGGGTCATAACACAGCCAGTCAATATCATTCAGGCCATAAGCGAGTACGATCAGACTGGGATTGGCAGCCCATAATTCCTCGAAATGGTCTTCTATACCGCGAATAGTCTTCCCGCCTTCTGCCAGGACCCGGCTTGCATCCATGAATCCATAGGAAGCGAAGGCCATTGTTCTGGAGTCTCCCATCATAATGGTCCCGATCTGGTCCAGGGCAGTCCAGACATAGTCGGGATCCTCCTCGATCTTTTCGTCCAGATCCTCAAAAAAGAGGGACTGTCTGACAGCGTTGACTTCTTTTTCCACCGCATTGACATCCAAGGATTCCATGCTCCGGATATATTCCAGGCCTTCCGTGATCTGTGCATCCTGCCGGCCCGGTTTTGCAAGGACCAGGATCAGGACAACAATTGCCGCTATGACGGCAAGTGAGAGGAATATGAAGATGTATTTCCGATGGTTGCGGTTCATAGGTTATGATTCAGCCGTTAAAGCGCCGGCTATGGAATTGTCTTCCACAAAGGTATTTACATTGTACAGGAACAGGATATCCGTGATCTCCGAGGTGGTGACCAACTGGTCCAGATCATCGCTGTAATAACGCGGATCGACGATATAGATCGATCCGAAATGGGGAAGAAGGAACTGGACAAAAGCATTGGCGTAGGAATCCTTGATCAGGAGAAGGTTTTTCTTGTTCGCCGCCGTTGTCCTGATCCTGATGAGCGGATGATTTCCTCCGAGGAACACTTCATATTGATTGTTTGTATCAAGGGCAGAAGAACTGTACATGGTAGCGGTTTTTCTGCTTTCACCGACATATTCGACGACATACTGGATATCGCTGTCCGGAACATACAGATCGATCACATCCCGTACGTTTGAAGCGCCGGAAGCAGAAGCGAGGGTTCCGGAAAAACGGTCGGTTGCTTCGTATTTCGTGTACGATAATACAGGATCTGTGATGCCAAGGGAGGGACACAGGGCTTCAAAAGCATATCTGGCTCCCAGACTGGTCCAGTGATGATCGCTTTTATAGAATATGTATTCCGTACGATGTGCCATAAGATCCTGCGTCAGATCGACAAAATGAAGGCCGGATCCTAATGTATCCGAGATCTTGCGGAGGATCTCCTCCTGATCGATGGACGGAGCTCCGGGAGGAAGAAGATGACGAAGGACACAGACTGCATTGGGGATCACCGTCATAACGATATTCTGATCTCCCGCATGCCGAAGGGCAAAATCCCGGATGGCATCCAGGTTCCTTTCAAAATCTTCCTCTGCCGGTTTCTTGGCCTGTTCGATCAGGTATCCCTGTTTTCCGAGGTAGACGCCGTTGGATTCCTTTTTGCCCAGCAGTTTATCTGTATTCAGTTTGTAGGTGATCCAGCCGTCCCGCAGAAAGAACTGGTCGGAGACAAAGCTTTCTGCCTTGGTCATGTATTTGCCGGAGATGATATTTGAAGCAGTCAGAACAGGCGGCTTGGCCAGTACCCGGTTCTCCCGTTCCGAAAACTGCCGGTTGTGGTCCGCCAGCAGGAAAATGTCTGCCAGGATGATGATCGCAGCAAACAGGACCAGCGTTGTGATCCTGATAAAGCGGTTTTTTTGTTTTTGCTGCGTTTTTCTGTCCATAAAGCCTTCCTTTAAAACTTGAAATAAAGAAACGGATTGTAGGTCGCGTTTACCAGATATGCCAGGGATGTCACAAACAGCAGGACATAAACGGCAGAGGCGACGATCTGGCCCCATCGTTTTCCTGCCTGCGATATCATGCCAAACAGTCTGCGGACCAGCGGAGTGGAGCAAAGAACGCACAATATCAGCAGGATAAGGTAAGAGGTCAGGTAATACCAGGTTGCGGGATCCGAAAACCCGTTGCCCAGCAGACCGAACAGGGCTTTGAAATTATCCCAGAGTCCGGGTACGGACGGGGCGGTAAAGATCAGCCATCCGATCACAAAAAAGAAGATCGTATAAATATGCTGGAAAACCCGGGGGGATCTCCGGAGGGCTCTTCCCCAGATGTATTTCTCCAGCAGAAGAAGGATCCCGTAATACAGTCCCCAGAGAATATAACACCAGGCGGCTCCGTGCCAGAGACCGGTGAGCGCCCAGACGACCATGATATTCCTGATATGGCGAAGGGGATTGACCCGGTTGCCTCCCAGGGGGATATAGACGTATTCCCGGAACCAGGTGCTCAGGGAGATATGCCATCTGCGCCAGAATTCCGTAATGCTCCGGGAGATATAGGGATGATCGAAGTTCTGTGAGAAGGTAAACCCCAGCATCCGGCCCAGGCCGATCGCCATGTCAGAGTAGCCTGAGAAATCAAAATAGATCTGGAAGGTGTAGGCGATGATCCCGATCCAAGCCGTAAGGGCAGGCCGCTGTGCGGCGGGGATGGCAGAAACCGTATCAAAGAGCATGCCGATGTTGTTGGCCAGCAGCACTTTCTTTGCAAGGCCGCGGATAAAAAAGACCGCACCGTCTGCCGCCTTGTCCAGCGTGATCGTCCTTTTCTTCAGCTGCTGACGGATCTCCTCGTATCGCACAATAGGGCCTGCGATCAGCTGCGGGAACATGGTGATATAGGCGCCGAAATCGATGATGTTGTACTGAACGTTCACCTTTCCCCAGTAAACATCGATCACATAGGACAGGATCTGGAAAGTATAGAAGGAAATTCCAATGGGAAGCGGCAGATCCCTGATCGGGATATGGGTCCCTAAAAGAGCATTTAAATTGGTCAGGAAAAAACCGTAGTATTTGAAAAAGCAGAGGATCCCGATGTTGACGGCGACTGTAAAGACAAAGACGTGCTTTCTGGTTTTGCGGACCCTGCGTGACGTCAGGTCGCCCAGCTGAATGCCTGCAAAATAGTTAAAGACGATACTGAACATCATCAGCAGCACATAGACAGGCTCACCCCAGGCATAAAAGACCAGGCTCGCCAGAAGAAGGAGAGCATTCTTAAACCTGAAGGGGAGAATGTAGTACAATATTAATGTGACCGGTAAAAAAACGCACAAAAAAAAGGTGCTGCTGAAAATCATACGGATTCCCCAGGGTGTTATTTTCGGGTATTATATCACACTCTGCCTGATTTGCTATCCTTTTTCTTCTGCGCCTCAGAAAACTGCAATGTACGGGGAAAAGACACAGCACAAAAGAAGTAACGGTTGTCATTCGCACCGGGAAATGGTATGATAAAGACGCCCGGACCGGCTGATATTTTGAACCTACATCGATTAATAGGGATTCCAATATTTTTTAGCCTATGACATGCCTCGTTCGTGTGGACTTCAGAAGTTAAAGTGCGGTAAAACCCACCTGGCAAACGCTAGGGATCAAAATTCAGCTCAGGTTTTGGGCATTGTTTTTTCAGATGACAGGCTGTTTCTTCTTTGAAGAGACAGCCTTTTTATTGACACCACCCGGCAACTGTACTAAAATCTTATGCACGTGTGCACTTGCTGCACTCTATTCGTGTAGCTTCAAATATCATTAGACATTCTTTACTTATATAAGGGGATAAGAATATGCTGGAAAAATTAGTGAAAATCAGACAGGAAGCGATGGAACAGATCTTAAGCGCTTCTTCTGCGGATTCCCTGAATGATCTCAGAGTCCGGTACCTTGGAAAAAAAGGACTGCTGACAGAGGTTCTGAAAGGGATGAAGGATGTGTCCGCCGAGGAAAGACCTCGTGTGGGACAGCTGGTCAATGATGCCAGAAAAGAGATCGAAAACAATCTGGATTCCATGCGGACGGAGTTTGAGAACAGGCTGATGCAGGCAAGGCTGCAGGCAGAAGAGATCGATGTGACGCTTCCCGGGAAAAAGACCGCCCTCGGACACAGTCATCCGAACAATGTGATCCTGAGACAGGTGGAAGATATCTTTGTCGGAATGGGCTATGAAGTGGTATCGGGACCGGAGATCGAATACGATTACTACAATTTTGAAGCTCTGAATATTCCTGCGAACCATCCGGCGAAGGATGAGCAGGATACATTCTATATTAATAATGATATCCTTCTGCGGACACAGACGTCCTCCGTACAGATCCATGAAATGGAGCGGGGCGTCCTTCCGATCCGTATGATCGCTCCCGGAAGGGTATTCCGTGCGGACGAAGTGGATGCGACCCACTCCCCGTCCTTCCATCAGATCGAAGGTCTGGTCATCGATAAGGGGATCACATTTGCCGATCTGAAGGGAACGCTGGATGAATTTGCCAAGAGGTTCTTCGGACCGGACACAAGGACCAAATTCCGTCCCCATCATTTCCCGTTTACGGAGCCTTCCGCGGAAGTGGATGTCAGCTGCTTCAAGTGCGGCGGAAAGGGCTGCCGTTTCTGCAAGGGAGAAGGCTGGATCGAGATCCTGGGCTGCGGCATGGTTCATCCGCATGTTCTGGAGATGGCAGGGATCGACCCGGATGTGTATTCCGGATTTGCCTTTGGAATGGGTCTGGAAAGACTTACCCTTCTGAAATGCGAGATCGACGACATGAGACTTTTGTATGAAAACGATATGAGATTTTTGAAACAATTCTAAGAAAGGAGAGAAGTAATGAACGCATCATTATCATGGATCAGATCATATGTGCCGGAACTTGAATGTTCCTATCAGGAGTTCAGGGATGCGATGACTCTCTCCGGTACGAAGGTGGAAGGATATAAAGTGTTTGATGAAGATCTGGATAAGATCGTCATCGGCCAGGTCGTTTCCATGGAAAAACACCCGGATGCAGATAAACTGCAGATCTGTCAGGTGAATGTGGGAACGGAAACGATCCAGATCGTCACCGGCGCTCCGAATGTCTTTGAAGGAGCCAAGGTTCCGGTGGTGCTGGACGGCGGAAGAGTTGCCGGAGGACATGACGGCAATATGACTCCCGGCGGTATCAAGATCAAAAAAGGCAAATTAAGAGGAGTGGAGTCCTTCGGCATGATGTGCTCCATCGAAGAGCTTGGTTCTACCAGGGAAATGTATCCGGACGCTCCGGAGAACGGCCTTTATATCCTGCCGGAAGATGCACCGGTGGGGGAGAGTGCCACCTCTTATCTGGGGCTTTGCGATGCCAATTACGAGTTCGAGATCACATCCAACAGAGTTGACTGCTACAGCGTACTGGGGATTGCCAGGGAAGCTGCCGCAACCTTCCGTAAACCTTTTGTGAATGAAGAACCGAAGATCCGGAAAACCGAAGGGGATATCCGTGATCTTCTGGAAGTAGAAGTGAAAGATACCGATCTTTGCCCGCGTTATACCGCAATGATGGTGAAAAACATCAGGCTTGCCCCGTCCCCGAGATGGCTGCGGCAGCGCCTCGCCAGCAACGGGATCCGTCCCATCAACAATGTGGTGGATATCACCAATTATGTAATGGAAGAATACGGCCAGCCGATGCATGCGTTTGATTACGATACCATCAAAGGGCATAAGATCGTAGTCAAGAGAGCACAGGACGGTGAGAAGTTTGTAACGCTGGACGGCCAGGAACGTACCCTTGACAAAGATATCCTGATGATCTGCGATGCGGAACGTCCGATCGGCATTGCCGGCATCATGGGCGGCGAGGAGTCCAAGATCACGGATGATGTCAAAACACTGGTCTTTGAAAGCGCCTGCTTTGACGGGACAAACAACCGTTTATCAGCCAGGAGGCTGGGACTTCGGACCGATGCTTCCGGTAAATATGAGAAGGGACTGGATCCCAACAATACCGTTCCCGCCATCATCAGAGCCTGCCAGCTGATCGAAGAACTGGACGCCGGCGATGTGGTGGGAGGCATGATCGACCTCTATCCGGAACCGGTACAGGAAAAGAAGATTGCATTTGATCCGGAGAGGATCAACGCCTACCTGGGCACAGATATTTCCAAAGAGAAAATGCTTTCCTATTTCCCGGCACTGGAGATCGGGTATGAGGAGGAAAGTAATCTGCTGACCATTCCGTCCTTCCGGCAGGATCTTCTGCGGGGAGCCGATATCGCTGAGGAGATCGCCAGATTCTACGGGTATGACAAGATCCCGACCACGCTCCCGGCGATGAAGGGAGCCAGCGGGAAACTGACCTATAAGTTCCAGGTGAATGAAGTGATCCGGGAGCAGATGCAGGCAGCGGGCTATTCGGAAGCCATGACTTATTCCTTCGAAAGCCCGAAGGTATTTGACAAATGTCTTCTGGATCCCGAAGATCCCCACAGACAGGCGATCGTGATCAGCAATCCGCTGGGAGAGGATTACAGTATTATGAGGACTTCCCTCCTGAACGGACTGTTCACCTCCCTTGCGACCAATTACAACCGCAGGAACAAAGAGGCGGCTCTTTACGAACTGTCCAATGTCTATATCGCAAAGCAGCTGCCGCTTACCGAACTTCCGGACGAGCGCATGACACTGTCCCTGGGCTTTTTCGGAGAGGGCGATTTCTTCAACCTGAAAGGTGCTGTGGAAGAGCTGTTTGACGGACTGGGGCTCACAGGACACCGCAGGTATGATAATACAGGAGAACTTCCGTTTTTCCATCCGGGACGTCAGGCGATCCTTTCCTACGAAGGCACTCCCGTGGCTATCCTCGGAGAAGTCCATCCGACCGTCGTGAAAAACTATGGCCTGGCAAAGAGAACCTATGCCGCCCAGATCGATGTGGAAGGATTGTATGAAAAGGTCTCCTTTGCAAGGAAGTATCAGGGAATCCCCAAATACCCGGCGGTCTCCAGGGACCTGAGCCTTGTCATGGACAGAAGCGTTCGTGCCGGACAGATCGAAGAGATCATTGAATCCTGCGGCGGAAAACTGCTGGAGCATTATGAACTGTTTGATATCTATGAAGGAGAGCAGGTGGGAGCAGGCAGAAAATCCCTTGCCTATACCGTCCGGTTCCGCGCCAGCGACAGAACGCTGGAAGACGGGGACGTGACCCCGATCATGGAAAAGATCGTCAAAAAACTCGGCGAGATCGATGTCTTTTTGAGAAGCTGATATTATTTGTAGACAACACAGGGCTGAAATGTTAAAATACCCCAGTTAAACTGATTCTGGAAAGAGGAAGGGATATGAAAAGAACAAAACATGTTATTATCTTTATCATCTCGATAATCGTGATTATCGGATGCTGTCTGGTCGCCGGCATCGGATTCGGCGGCGGACACATTGGTGCAGCTAGAAACATTACCCTCGGCCTCGACTTAAGAGGCGGTGTCAGCGTGACATACCAGACGGTGGAGGAGAATCCTTCCGCAATGGATATGGCGGACACGATCTACAAGTTGCAGCTGCGTGTGCAGCAGTACAGTACGGATGCATCTGTCTATCAGGAAGGTACCAACCGGATCACCGTAGAGATCCCGGGTGTTTATGATACCCAGACTGTGATCGATGAACTGGGACGCCCCGGTTCCTTACAGTTTGTCACCTATGACCAGACGACAGAATCAGGAGCGACTGATTACGACAATCCGACTGTCTGGGTCTCCGGTACAGATATTGCCAATGCACAGGCGGCAAGCCAGTCCGATCAGAGAACGGGTTCTTCTGAATTTGTTGTACAGCTCCAGCTGAATGAGGAAGGGGCAGCAAAATTCGCGGATGCAACAGCCAAGTATCTGAACCAGATCATCTATATCGTATATGACGGCGAGGTGGTCAGCAGCCCGAGAGTACAGTCTGTGATCTCCGACGGCAACTGTATCATCGAAGGTATGGAATCTTATGAAGCAGCCACTACGCTGGCTTCCACGATCCGTATCGGTTCCCTGAGCCTGGAACTGGAGGAAGTATCTTCCAAAGTCGTTTCCGCAAAACTGGGCGACAACGCGATCAGTACTTCCCTGATCGCCGGCCTGATCGGCATCCTGCTGATCATGATCTTCATGATCATCTACTACAGGATCCCGGGTCTTGCGGCTGCACTGGCCATGATCTTCTATACCGCAGCGATGCTTCTGCTGCTGAACGCATTTAACCTGACCCTTACGATCTCGGGTATCGCCGGTATCATACTGACCATCGGTATGGCAGTAGACGGCAACGTGATCATCAATGCCCGTATCAAGGAAGAGATCAATGCCGGCTATTCCATTGAACAGTCGATCAAGAATGGTTTCAGGAAATCCACTTCTGCCATCCTGGACGGCAATATCACGACCCTGATCGTCGCTATTGTTCTTATGATCTTCGGATCAGGTACGGTTAACGGTTTCGGTATGACCCTGGCCATCGGTATCGTGCTCAGCGTCATCACCTCCCTTCTGGTCACCAGAGTGTTAATGTTCAGCATGCTCTATATGGGCTGCGACAAACCTTCCATGTTCGCTTCCGCAAAGAAGTCTGTGAAGCAGGCGTTCGACTTTGTCGGAAAGAGAGCGGTAGCATTTATCATTGCGATCGTCTGCATCTGTGCAGGTATCGTGGCCATGATCGTCGGCGGCGCTTCCGGCAACCGTGCTCTGAACATGAGCATTGAATTTGTCGGCGGTGTCAGCACCACCGTGGACTTCCCGGAAGACGTTACGATCGATTCGTTCAACAATGAGATCAAACCGGCGATTGCCGAAGTGATCGGAAGCAATGATATCGAAGGACAGAAAGTTACCGGTTCTACCCAGTACGTGATCAAGACCCAGACCCTGGATGTGGACAAGAGAGAGGCAATGCAGACGCTTCTGGAGGAAACCTATGGTGCCGATCCGGAAAGCTTCGAGACAACTTTCATCAGTTCCACGATCAGTTCGGAACTGTTAAGAGACGCTTATGTTTCCCTGATCATTGCGGCAGTCCTGATGCTGCTTTACATCTGGATCCGGTTCCGCAAGTTCAAATTCGCCATCTCTTCCGTGATCTGTCTTCTGCATGATGTTATGATCGTTATCGCCTTTTTCGCGATCTTCCGGCTGTCTGTAGGCAATTCCTTTATCGCCTGCATCCTGACGATCGTCGGTTATTCGATCAATGCCACCATCGTTATCTTCGACCGTATCAGGGAGAACCTGGCGGATGCCACGATCAATCACGACCTGAAATTTGTAGTCAACAGAAGTATCTCCCAGTCCATGACCAGGAGTATCTTGACTTCGGCGACTACCTTCGTGACCGTCCTGTTCCTGTATATCCTGGGCGTTGAGTCCATGAAGGCATTTGCTCTTCCGCTTGCAGTCGGTATCATAGCCGGTGCATTCTCCTCCGTCCTTCTGGCAGGCTCTCTCTTCTATATGCTCCATAAGAAGAATGACCGTCTGGACGTAAAAGGCGTCAAGGCTGTCAAGCCCGCTGTCGAAGGCCCCGCAGAAAAAGCCAAGGAAACGGTTCAGGAAGTGAAGAAGATCACAGCGAACCCGAACCGTAAGAAGAAAAACCGCAAACAGTAATCACCTTCCTGTGTAGATCAGGGAAATAATGATTCCGGAGACCCTGCATCGGTCAAAAAGTTCAATATCATTCGCTTTTTGACCGGTGCAGGGTCTCCGGGATTTATTCATGTGATACAAGGAGAAAAAATGTTAATCCCGATTTTGTTATTTATACTGGGACTGATCTGCCTGATCAAAGGCGGCGACTGGTTTGTAGACGGAGCTGTAAGCCTTGCCCACAGACTGAACCTGCCGGAGATCCTGATCGGAGCAACGGTCGTTGCCATCGGCACGACCCTTCCGGAAGTCATGGTATCAGCTACTTCGGCAGCTACCGGACATGGGGACCTGGCTTACGGAAATGCCATCGGATCTATTATCTGCAACACAGCGCTGATCTCGGCGCTTACCATGGCAATCCGTCCTGCAAAGATCGAACGAAAGAACCTGGTCGTTCCTTCCATTGCATTTTTCGCAGCGGCTGCCGTGTATTGTGTGATCTCTTATATCACAAAGACCTTTACCAGAGTGACAGGGATCATTCTGCTTGCGATGTTTGTTGCCTATATGGCCATCAGTGTAAAGCAGAGCTTTGGAAAGAGCAAGATCAGCGCTGCAGCGGAAACACAGGAGAAGAAACCTGAAGGAAAAGAACTGCCTGTCTGGAAAATGATCCTGTTCCTGGTCCTGGGGGCTGCCCTGATCGCTGTCGGTGCCAGGCTCCTGGTAGATAACGGAACAAAGATTGCGGAAGGGTTTGGCGTTCCGGAGACTGTGATCGCCCTGACCTTTGTTGCGCTGGGAACATCCCTTCCGGAACTTGTCACAGCCATTACTTCACTGGCAAAAGGTCATGGGGCACTTTCCGTCGGCAATATCATCGGCGCGAACCTGTTCAATCTGGTGCTTGTAAGCGGGATCTCCATTACGATCCAGCCCTTTGACCTTCCGTCCTCCAAAATGCTGTGGGGACATAACGCTTCCCTTGTACTGGACCTTCCCCTGATGCTCCTGGTCATGCTGATCATGGTCGTACCGGCACTTGTAAAGGGCAGGCTCTATCGTTGGCAGGGGATCGTGCTCCTTGTATTATACGCAGGATTCTGCGCCGTGCAGATGATCTGACGAATATGGAAGTCTGGAAAATCTATTCGAAAAAGGCAGATTTTGCCGGTATATCAAAACAGTTCCAGATCAGCCCGCTTCTTGCCCGGATCCTCAGAAACCGGGATATTGAAGGACCGGAGCAGATCCGGAAATATCTTCATGCAGATGTATCAGATCTGTATGATCCGTTTCTGATGAAGGGAATGGAGGAGGGCGTCCGGATCACACATGATACCATCCAAAACGGCGGACGCATCCGAATTATGGGAGATTATGATACCGACGGTGTCTGTGCCAGTTATATCCTGGAGCAGTTCCTGACCGCGGCGGGGGCTCATGCAGATGTCAGGCTGCCGGACCGTATGTCGGAAGGTTATGGTATGAGCACGGTGATGGCGGAAGAAGCAAATGAGAATAAGATCTCTCTGATCATTACCTGCGATAACGGGATCTCTTCCTTCGATGCCGTAGAAGCCGCCAGGAAATACGGGATCGATGTGGTCGTGACAGATCATCATGAACCGACAGAAAACCTGCCGAATGCCAATGTGATCATTGACGCCAAGCAGAAAGACTGCTCTTATCCCTTCCGGGAACTTTGTGGGGCAGGCGTTGCTTATAAATTCGTCCAGGCATACAACAGACTGTTTCAAACCGGTCTGGACGATCTGCTGGACGATCTGCTTCAGTATGCGGGGATCGCTACGATCGCGGATATCGTACCGTTAAAAGACGAGAACAGGATCTTTGCTTCCGAAGGGATCAGAAGACTTCGCAATACGAACAGCCCCGGCCTTCTTGCCCTGGCACAGGAACGCGGAATGGATATGTCCTTAATGGATTCCCGTTCGATCGCGTATATCCTGTCGCCCTGCATCAATTCTGCCGGAAGACTGAAAAATGCCGGACTGGCCTATGAACTTCTATGTGAAAAAGATCCGCAGAAAGCCCGGATGCTGGCAAAGGAACTGTCAGAGCTGAACGAGCAGAGAAAGACCATGACATCCGCCTGTGAAAGAGAAGCCATTGAGATGATCCGGCAAAAAGAGCAGGCAGGACCGTCGCAGGACAGCATCCTGGTAGTGTTTCTTCCTATGGCCCATGAAAGTATCGCCGGCATCCTGGCCGGAAGGTTAAAGGATGAATACAACAGACCGGCGATCGTGATCACCAGGTCGCAGAATGCTCTGAAAGGTTCAGGGCGCTCCATAGATTCTTATAATCTGATCGAAGGCCTCAGAGAACATCCGGAATTATTTGAAAAATGCGGAGGACATGCCAAGGCCTGCGGTTTTACATTAAAGTCTGCAGGGACGGATGAAGAAACCGTCAGCCGGTTTGCAAAGTGCCTGAATGCCTCCTGCCGGCAGGATCTTGCTGATCTGGAGAGGGTCGTCTGGATCGATATGGCTCTTCCTTTTAAATACATTAATGAGGTCTTCACAAAGGAACTGGATCTTCTGGAACCTTTCGGAACAGATAATGAAAAACCGGTTTTCGGACAGAATAAGGTCACAGTATTGAGAAAAAGTATCTTAGGCAGAAACAGGAACGTGCTGAAGCTGTCCCTGCAGGATGAAAGCGGTTTCGTAGCAGACGGCATCATGTTCGGCCAGGAAGATCATATCCGTCAGCAATATGAGAAACTGGAAGACGGCAGTCTCATCTCGATCCTTTATTATCCGATGATCAATGAATTCCGGGGGAACACTACCCCCCAGGCGGTCATCTCGGCATTCCGCATCATGGAATAAGAGCCTGTGTTAAAAGGAAATTCTTGAAAAAATGTATGGAAATTGTGCAGATTCTGTGATAAATTTGACCTTTGGGTTCAAGGATAGTACAATAACTTGAAAACATACACAGCAGGAAGTAGCTATGCGTACCGGATCAGGTAAAAGATCTTCATATAACAGAACGACCGGAAGCAGGACTGCGAGGCTGTATTCCCGCAGGACTGCTAAAAAGATAAATAAAATATATCTGAACGAAGAGGCAAAGATCATTCGGACAGAAGAGTACTATGGTGAATCAAGGACAGCAGCCCGCAGTTTCGGTGCCGATGAGTACAACGACTATTACGATGATCTTTCCAGAGACAGAAAGAGCGGAGCAAAAACAAAGATCTCGACGATCATTATCACGGCTTCGCTTATTATTGTGGTCCTGGCTCTTGTGATCGCAGGACTGGCCCTCTTAAAGCCAAAGGACAATGTGGTCACGGATCTCGTAAAAGCTCCGAAGACGGAACCGGAGTCCGTTCCGGCATCTTCCCTGTATGGAGATTCCGCCGCTCCCGAAATCTTTGGCGTGATCCCGATCGTCGTTTACGCCGGCAACTCGGTTGCCTATAAAGACGGCGTCTATCTGGAGGATGATAACGATCCTTCCCCGGTCCTGGAGATCGAGAACGAAGGAGTGGATCTTACCACTCCCGGTATTTATCCGATCACTTATGTCGCCAGAGACGCGGACGGCAATGTTACCAGAGAGGTGACGACAGTGACGGTTCTTGCCGGCACGAACCTGATCAGCCAGGAAGAGATCAATAAACTGGCGGATCTGGTGTTGGAAACGATCATTCCGGATGATACGATCTCCGATGAAATGAAATGCCTGAAAGTTTATGAGTATCTTCATGCCATCGGATATGTGGACGAGGTCCATTCAGAGGACTGGATGCAGAACGCTTACTGGATGCTGACAAAGAGGGAAGGAGACTGCTTCTGTTATTACTCCGCTTCCAGGCTGCTCCTTTCCAGGCTCGGCTATGAAGTGATGGAGGTCCGGAACAACAACAACTATGTGCATTACTGGTGTCTGGTCAGTATTGACGGCGGCGCGACCTGGTGGCATTTTGACCCCTGCTGCTGGAGCTGGGGGGAAGATGGGATCCTGTGCCTTGTCAGCGACAAATATCTGTCAGAGTTTACCAGAAGACATATTACTTCGGACGGACGGCTGATCCACGCCTGGGATCTGGTCAATTATCCTTCTACACCTGAGGCGGACTTCTGGACAGATGAAGACCGTGAGGTGATCTATGAAGGCGGCCTGATCGATGTGGAAGCACAGTACGACCCGAATGACGAAAGATGGAACAACGATGGCTGGGAGTCCTATCAGGTACCGAATTACTGGGAAGCATCTGACTGGACGGAATACGACTACAATTATGATGACACTGCTTATGATCCGGCTGCGTATGAAGAGTCCTATGTCGGGGCTGAAGATATGGTTTCGGAAGATTATGATGTTCCGGCTGATCCCGGTTCCTATGAAGAAGCGGATCCTGCTCCCGGAGTGATCGAAGAGATCCCATATGAAGAAGAATATGTGGAACAGGTTTTTGAAGATACCGAAACCGGATTTGAAGGTGACAATTGAGTACGAGTGAGAACGCACAGCTGAATGAAATATACAGACAGAGGAAACTGTTCCGGAATGACAGAAGACGCACAATGAGATTTATCTCCGCGTTTGCTGTGATGCTGGTTTTGTTAGGCGCTGTGATCGCGGTGACAGGCCTCCTTTATATTGTTAAGAATTCTCCTGATCATGACCTGATCGTCCTGCGGGACAGAAAACCGCCGGTGGTTTCTGTTCATGACGCGGTTTCCGCAAACGGAAAGGTCTACAGTATAGAGGAGTTTGCAGACAGTATCAGCGATATTTCAGATGTCCGGATGAGCTATATCAAGGAACCGGATTTTGAAGCGGACGGCATCCAGGATATCGTCATACGTTTTACAGATGAAGCAGGCAATTATACAGATAAGAACCTGAAACTGGAGGTATATCATGATACCTCGGCACCGGTCATCTATGTGGACGATGATATTTATGTTTTCTGGAACGATGCGATCTCTTATAAAAGCTTTGCCGAAGTGGAAGACGATTATGACGAAGATCTGGATCTTGAGATCGATAACAGCGAAGTGGATGTGACGAAGATCGGGACCTATCCGGTAATTTACAGTGCGACGGACAGTGTGGGAAACACCACAAGCAAGACCGTCAATATTCATGTCATGGAACCGGATTCAGATGAATATTACCTGATGAAGGCCAATGAACTGTGCGATATCATCATCTCTCAGATCACTTATGACGGTATGGACGATCTTCACAAAGTATGGGCAGTCTACAATTATGTCCGGGAGATCCCTTATGTTCTGACGGATTATACCAGAAATTATATCCGGGAAGGCTATAAGATGCTGAGTGAATACCGCGGTGACTGTTACGGAAGCTATGCTTCTGTCAAACTTCTGCTGGACCGTCTGGGGATCATGAATATACCGATCCAGACCGATGAAGCCTATACCAGACATTTCTGGAATATGGTCTCATTGGACGGCGGCAATACCTGGTATCATGTAGATGCCACCAACTGGACGGAATGGAGTCAGCGACCGAATATGTGCATGATCAGCGATGGCCGGCTGGATGAGATCTCGGCACAGCACGGAGGGACTCATTACCATATCAAGTCTGATTATCCTGCGACCCCGTATAACAGCATGCCGGTACCGGAGGATATTTCCGCACAGTACGGTGTGTATGACTGGAGCTGATCATGTGTTGACGCCTTTAGAAGGCTGGAGGAGCAGGAATGGTAAATGGTAAGAAAGTACTTGGCGTGATCGGGGGCATGGGTCCCATTGCGACGTCTTTTTTTATGGAACTGGTGATCAAGATGACAGATGCTTCCACGGATCAGGATCATCTGGACATGATCATTTATAATATCCCGTCCATACCTGACCGAACATCTTACATTCTGGACCATACCAAGAAAAGTCCGCTGCCGGTCATTCTTAATATCGCGGCAAAGCTGGAAGAGCAGGGAGTAGAATTTCTTGCCATGCCCTGCTGCACAGCCCACTATTTCCAGGAGGAACTGGAACAGTCCCTCCACAAACCCTTTGTGAATATCATACGGGCAACGGTTCACTATCTGAAGGAACGGGGGATCACAAAGGTCGGCGTCATGGCAACAGACGGCACCATGAATACCGGACTGTTCCGCAAGGAACTGGAAGAAAACGGCATGCAGATCGTCTGTCCCTCTAAGGAGCGGCAGAAAGACGTTATGCATGTGATCTATCAGAATGTGAAGGCAAACCGTCCGGTGGAGATGGACCGGTTCCGGGCTGTCGGCGACGAACTGAAAGCCAACGGAGCGGAGGCGATCATCCTGGGATGTACGGAGCTGTCCCTGGTGAAGCGAGACTATGATATCGGACCGGGATATATCGACGCTATGGAGGTTCTTGCCCAGCAGTCCCTGATCTCATGCGGATCTGTATTGAAAGAAGAATATAAAGAGCTGATCACAGCTTGATCGATGGAGTGATTATCATGCAGTATACAAATATTTTGCAGTATCTGGAAGAAACCGTTCTGAAGGTGCCGGACAAACCGGCATTCTGCGCACAGGACAGCACACTGACGTTCCGTCAGACTTATGAGGCGTCCCGGGCAGTCGGTTCTTTTCTGTATCAGAAGGGCTACTATAAAAAACCGGTCGTTGTCTTTATGAAAAAGACACCGGAAGCGATCGCTGCCTATCTGGGCGTGATCTATGCCGGCTGTTTTTATGTGGCGTTGGATGAAGAGATGCCGAAGCACAGGATCGAACTGATCATCCAGACCGTGAAGGCAGGTATGGTCATCTGTGATGAGACCACAGGGGAGATGATCCGGGAATACGGCTTTGACGGGGAAGTCTGTCAGTACAGCCAGATCGTTCAGACAGGGATCGATGAAGAAGCGCTTGAAAAAGTGCGTGATGCCCAGACCGATATAGATCCTATTTACGCGGTCTTTACTTCAGGTTCCACAGGAGTGCCCAAAGGAGTGCTGGCCTGCCACCGGTCTGTGATCGATTATATTGAAAACCTGTCGGAAGTGCTTCAGTTTGATTCCGATACGGTATACGGAAACCAGGCGCCGTTCTATTTTGACGCCGCATTGAAGGAGATCGTGCCCACCATGAAATTCGGCGCCACGACTCATATTATCCCGAAATCCCTGTTCATGTTCCCGATCAAGCTGGTGGAATTCCTGAATGAACATAAGATCAACACCATCTGCTGGGCGGCATCAGCCCTGACGATCGTTTCCTCTTTCCGGACGTTTGAGAAGATCCGGCCGGAATATATCAAACGTGTTGTATTCGTGGGAGAAGTCTTTCCGATCAAACAGCTGAACATGTGGAAAGAAGTCCTGCCGGATGCTCTGTATGTCAATCTTTACGGACCGACAGAGACGACAGGGGTATGCTGTTATTATAAAGTGGACCGGGAATTTGCGCTGGACGAGACCCTTCCGGTAGGAAGACCCTTCCACAATACCTCCATTCTTCTTCTGAATGATGATCTTACACAGACTCCTTTCGGTGAGGTGGGTGAGATCTGCGTAAAGGGAACCTGCCTGACGCTCGGCTATTACAACAATCCGGAGAAGACCAGGGAAGCGTTTATCCAGAACCCTCTTAACGACATGTATCCGGAGACCATCTACAGGACAGGAGATCTGGGAAGGTACAATGAGCGGGGAGAACTGTGTTATGTTTCCCGCAAGGACTATCAGATCAAACACATGGGACACCGTATTGAACTGGGCGAGATCGAAGTCGTTGTGAATATGCATAAAGGGATCCGGACAAATTGCTGCATATTTGATGACATTAAGAAGAAAATCGTGTTATACTATGTCGGCGATGCAACGAGGGCGGAAGTGGCGGAATTCACCAAGGAAAAACTTCCCAGATATATGTTCCCGAATGTGATTGTCCAATTGGAGAATATGCCCTATACTGCTAACGGAAAGATCGACAGAGTCTCATTGAAAAATAAATATAACGAGGAAAAATAAATGGAACAGTTATTAGAAATTCTTGAAGGATTACATCCGGAAGTGGACTTCGAACTTGCAGACGACCTGATCGACGGCAAGATCTTTGATTCTTTTGATATCGTTACCCTGGTGGCAGAGATCAACGCAGAATTCGATGTGGCGATCCCGGCAGAGGAACTGATCCCTGAAAACTTTAATTCTGCTGAAGCGATCTGGGAGCTGATCCAGAGACTGGACGAAGAATAAAGAATGTCCTTTACATCAATTGATTTTCTTGCATTTTTCGGTATACTGATCATCCTGTACTATGCACTGCCTAAAAAGATACAGTGGATAGTACTTCTTGTTGCCAGTTATACTTTTTATACACTTGCAGGCCTGAAATATATAGGCTTTATTCTGTTCACCACCATCACAACCTATCTCGTGACACGGCATATGGACGAGAATCTTCAGAGACAGGATCTGTATCTGAAGAAACATAAGGCTGAGATGTCCAAGGAAGAGAAAAAGGCATATAAAAAAGAGGTGAAATCCAGGAACCGGCTGTGGTTTGTGATCACGATCGTGGTGAATTTCGGGATCCTCTTTTTCTGCAAAGCATGTCTGGTGGATCCGCTGCACAGCATGAGCGGATCACCGGTCTTTTCCTTTCTTTCGGTAGGGCTGCCTTTTGGTATTTCCTTTTATATGTTCCAGTCCATGGGATATGTGATCGATGTATACCGGGGCAAGGCACAGGCGGAACGCAATTTCTTCCGGCTGGCGCTGTTCGTGTCCTTCTTCCCGCAGCTTGTACAGGGGCCCATCAGTAAATGGGAGCAGCTCAAAGATTCCCTGTTTTCGCCGCATGCATTTGACCGCAGACAGGTAGCGTTCGGACTCCAGAGAGTCCTGTGGGGCTTTTTCAAAAAGCTGGTGATCGCAGACCGGATCGCGGTTGCGATCGGAACGCTGAAAGGAACAGAGTATACCGGCGTTTCCTTCTTCGTGCTGACGGTGTTTTATGCCGTGCAGATCTACGGCGATTTTACCGGTGGTATCGATATTGCGATCGGCGTAGGTGAGACGCTGGGTGTTAAGATGCCTGAAAACTTCATCCGGCCGTTCTTCTCCAAGAATATCGCGGAATACTGGCGCAGATGGCATATCTCCCTGAATGAATGGATGAAGAGCTATATCTTCTATCCGATCACGGTCTCCGGTCCCATGCTGAAGCTGGCGCTGAAGACAAGGGCAAAACTGGGCCGGTTCGGTATGCGGATCCCGGTTTATATCGGCTCTTTGCTGACCTGGCTGGGAACAGGCGTTTGGCATGGATTCAATTTCCATTTTATCCTGTGGGGACTGATCAACTGTGTGGTGATCGTGATCTCAGAAGAACTGAATCCTGCCTATGAAAGGTTTCATGATCGCTTTTCCTGGTCAAACAAAAGGGGCTATAACGTTTTCCAGATCATCCGGATGTTTGTCCTGATGAACCTGATCAGGGCAACCGACCTGTTCAATGATGTCGGCGATTATTTCCGGCGGATCGGATCCCTTGCATGGCAGTTCAATTTCCATGTACTGTGGGACGGAACGCTGATGAACCTCGGCCTTACCGCGGCGGATTATATCATCCTGATCTGCGGCATTATCATAATGTTCCTGGTGAGCTTTTTCAGCAGGGATAACGTGAGTTTTCGGGTGAAGTTCCAGAAGGTTCCGAGAGTACTTCGCTATGTACTGCTTTTCCTTTTGCTGCTGTCCGTGATCCTGTTCGGAAGTTACGGCATCGGCTATGATGCAAGCAGTTTTATTTACAACCAGTTCTGATACATTTTATGAAAAAGAAACTGATCCTCATTATTGTCATAACGGTATTGGCGGCAGCCGGACTTCTGTTCCTGGTGCAGGGACTTTTAATGCCCAAATTTATGTCAGAGATCCCGGAAGGTGCCATGATCCAGGAGTATTATGAAAATGCGGGCGGCAACGATGTGATCTTTATCAGTGACTGCGAAGTGTACGAGAATTTCTCTCCCGTCACGTTGTGGGAAGAGTACGGGATCACATCCTATATCAGAGGATCTGCCCAGCAGCTGATCTGGCAGTCTTATTACCTGATGGAAGAAACCTTCAAGTATGAAACGCCGGATATCATGGTCTTCAATGTCCTGGAAATGAAATACAACACGCCTTCCGATACCGGTGCCTCCAGCCAGCGGGAAGCATATAACCGCATGACCCTGGATGGTATGCGCTGGTCATCCAGCAAATGGAATTCCATCTATGCCTCCATGACAAAAGAGGAGAGATCCAAAGACGGCGTATGGAGTTATATTTTCCCGATCCTGCGCTACCATGACCGCTGGTCGGAATTGTCAGGGGAAGATTTCCGATATCTGTTTACCAGAGATCAGGTGACGGACAACGGATACCTGATGCAGGTCAAGGTCAATCCCGTCGGAGATGAGTATCCGGTGATCCCGCTTGTGGATTATTCCTTTGGGGATAATGCCTACTATTATCTTGATAAGATGGTCGAACTCTGTGAGGAGCATGGAACACAGCTGGTCCTTGTCAAGGCTCCGACTCTTTCTCCGATCTGGTATGATCAGTGGGAAGAGCAGATGGAACAGTATGCTCAGGAACACGGGCTGTTGTATTTTAATTTCCTGGAAAAACAGGATGAGATCGGGATCGACTGGAATACGGATACCTATGACCAGGGTCTGCATCTGAATGTTTACGGCGCCGAAAAGCTCTCCCGTTACTTTGGAAAGATCCTTTCGGAAGAACTGGGGGTTAAGGATCACAGAGGGGAAGAAGAGACCGCCCGGAAGTGGGAACAAAAATGTGAAACTTATATGAACCGCAAAGAAAGACTTGAAAAAGAACTGACAAACATAGTAGAATGACCATTGCGGTCTGCGGACCATATAACAGTAATAGATCCTGAAGGAGAGAATTAATATGAAAAAAATGATTTGTTTACTGATCGCAGCGGTCCTGGCAGCAGGAATGCTGACTGCCTGCGATTCAGGAGATAGCAGCGCTAAAAAAGATGACCAGGCGACTACTGTCGCTGCTGCAGCTGCAGACACGACACCGGCGGCTGATGAGACTGCACAGGCCCAGGATGCACAGACGGATCGATTTACCTTTACGTATAAAGGTACTCCGATCACCATGAAGGCTGAAGCAGCTCCGATCTGCGAAGCTCTGGGTGACGCAAAGAGCTATACAGAGGAAACAAGCTGCGCATTTGACGGCCTGGATAAGAATTACACCTTTACCAGCTTTATCATGACGACCTATCCGGATGGCGACAAGGACAGAGTCAATTCCCTGACGCTCCTGGATGATACCGTTTCTACTGCGGACAAGATCAGTATCGGAGACTCCAAGGAAAAAGTGGAAGAAGTCTACGGAGCCGACAGTTTTAACGGTGTCAACGCCTATATCCTGACGGAAGGAGATGCACAGCTTACCGTGATCATCGACGGCGACAAAGTATCTTCCATCCAGTATACGGCAGTGTTTGAGTAAACACATTTTTCAATTACGACAAGAAGGCCAGCATGCAGATGTCATGCTGGCTTTTTCCTTGTTTTCGCAGTGTGCTCAATTTGAGGAGGGTAGACCCTCCTTGTTTTCACGGTGAGTCTAATATGAGGAGGGTTTACCCTTCTTGTTTTCGCGGTGCGCTCAATTTGAGGAGGGTAGACCCTTCTTGTTTTTGCGGTGTGTTTAATTTGAGAAGGGTGGCCCCTTCTTGTTTTTACGATGTCCCCGATTTGAGAAGGGTGTCCCCGACTTGTTTTTGCGATGTCCCCATTTTGAGGAGGGTAGACCCTTCTTGTTTTCAAGATGAGATTAATTTAAGAAGGGTATAGGCTCGGAAAGAGCCTATACCCTTATGGTTTTATAGTCCATCTGTGATATTTGGATCGATCTTAAATCCATCGAAATCATCGAGAGGATGAAATTCTTCCTCCGGCGGGGTTTTCTGTGAAGCAGGGGTTGATCCTTCAGAGTCAGAAGAAGCTGAACTTTCTTCGGAACCGGCCCCGGAGATCACTGCTTCGATGTCGGCAAAGTCGATCATCTCCACCTTCGGATGGGCATCCTTGTCGATATATTCTTCCAGGTTCAGTTTTTCATCCCGGACCATTGGTCTGTCGATCTCCGGATCCACAAAATCCTCCAGGACAATGTGTTTCGGAGTGGCGGCGGCTTTTTCCGGAACGTCCGGGATCGCTGCCAGGCAGGATTCAACCTGTTCAAGGAGATCCTGCCAGATCTTTTCCCTGCAGAAATCCTGAAACAGTTCATGGCGCTGTCCCGGATAAATGATGTATCCCACATCTGTATATCCATTATCAGAAAAGAGGTGGACTGTCTTCAGAACACCGTTTTTGCCTGCAGCACAGGAATCTTCTTCTCCCCAGAACAGACGGATGGGAAGCCCAGTGTGTTTTTTGATCCAGCTTCCTTTTGTATAGGTGCGGTTCATGAGATCCAGGATGGTCTTGAAACCGTTTATGGTATAGATATATCCGCATTTCGGGTTGATCTCATATTTCAGGACACTGTCCCGGTCAGAAGACAGCCAGGCGAATTCGGATCCTTCCCTGGCAAATGGCCTGTAGTAAGATCCCATGATCAGATAATTGAGCAGGGAAGAACGATGATATTCCCCGCGCATAGCCATCAGCACCATCGTCAGCAGGTCAGCAGCAGGACGAAGCGGTTTGTCCGCCGGCATGCCGCAGAGAAACAGTCCGTCAATATAGTTGTCGTATTTTTTGATATAGACCGTGGCAAGAAGCGCTCCGATCCCATGTCCGAACAAAAAGCAGGGAATATGGGGAAAATGATCTTTGATATATTGCGTGATATCGTGAACGTCGCCAACCAGTCTGGAAACAGCGTTATCCCCGAAAAAACCAAGTTCTGTTTCCCGGGCAGTATTGATCCCGTGGCCTCTCAGGTCGCTGGTAACGACTGCGAAACCATGTTCCGCAAGGAAATGAGCAAATTCACGGTATCTTCCCTGATATTCGGCCATCCCGTGAAGGATATGAAAGACTGCCCTGACTTCGCCGTCAGGCATATAAATGATCGCGTTTTTCGTTAATTCAGACATAGTCTAATCCTAATAAGTATAAAGTAATATAAGTCAGTTCAGGCTTTCCAGGATCTCCTGCGGGATCATCAGATTTCCTCTTCCGGTACCGATATCGATCCCCGGTTTTAACATCCCGTGAAAATCCGATCCTCCGGTTATGAACATGTGGAGCTCTTGTGCCATAGAGCGGAACTTCTGCTCATCTTCTGCAGTATTGGTGGGATAGATCGCTTCAATACCCCGGATCCCCATTGTCTTTAACATCGTAAAAAGCTGAAGATATCCCTGATCGGTCAGTTTGTACTGGACCGGATGGGCAAGTACAGCAATGCCTCCCGCCTGTTGAATGATCCTGACGGCATCTGCGGTGCTGACTCTGCGCATAGGGATAAAGCAGGGCCGGTTCTTGGCCAGAAAACGGTCGAAGGCATCACGGATCGATCCCGCATACCCTCCGGCAACCAGAAATGCCGCAATATGTTCCCTGGTGATCATTCTGCATCCGGCTGCGGCGCGGACAGCCTCGTAATCGATGTCCACATCGTAGGCACGGAGTTGGGAGCAGATCCTGATGTTCCTTTCTTCCCGGAACTGAGCGATCGAATGCAGGATATCCTGGAAACGAAGGTCTGTATAATCCACATGATACCCGAGTATATGAAGCTCTTTGCCGGCCAGTTCGGAGGAAATCTCCACTCCCGGAATGATCCTGACCGGAAAAGAATGTGACGCCAGCAAGGCACTGGGGATCCCGGCAACACTGTCGTGGTCGGTCAGCGAGAAAGCATACAGCCCTTTTTCGCATGCCATGCGGACAAGATCAGAAGGAGAGTAAGATCCGTCGGAAATATTGGAATGTACATGAAGGTCAATAAATCCCATGATCAGTCCTCATCCTCAGACACATTCACCGTATAAACAGAACGTTTTCTTGCCGAAATATCTGCAGCAAGATATTCATCATAGGTCGTGATCTTATCAATGAGCTTTCCGTCCACGATCTCCATGATGCGGTTGGCAGTTGTCTGCACAAACTGATGGTCGCGGCAGGCAAACAGCACGACGCCCGGATATTTGATCAGGCCGTTGTTAAGGGCTGTGATGGATTCCATATCCAGATGGTTTGTAGGCTCATCAAAGATCAGCACGTTGGCTCCGGAGATCATCATTTTGGAAAGAAGACACCGGACTTTTTCTCCTCCCGATAAGACACGGAGTTTTTTTACGCCGTCATCGCCGGCAAAAAGCATACGTCCAAGGAATCCCCTGACATAGGTGGCGTCTTTGATAGCAGAATAGCCGGTCAGCCAGTCGGCTATGGTCAGGTCTGAATCAAATTCTTTGGAATAGTCTCTTGGGAAATAAGCTCTGGAGGTTGTGACGCCCCATTTGAAGGTGCCGGAATCCGGCTTCATTTCATCCATCAGGATCTGGAACAAAGTGGTCTTGGCCAGCTCATTGGAACCGACAAAAGCGACCTTGTCATCATGCCCGAGGGTGAAGGTAATGTTATCCAGCACTTTCACGCCGTCGATCGTCTTGGTAAGACCTTCCACCTGCAAAACTTCATTGCCGATGGTGCGGTCCGGGCGGAAATCAATAAACGGGTATTTGCGGCTGGAGGGACGGATCTCATCCAGTTCGATCTTTTCCAACGCACGTTTCCTGGAAGTTGCCTGCTTTGCTTTGGAGGCATTGGCAGAGAACTTCTGGATGAATTCCTGGAGTTCCTTGATCTTTTCCTCTTTCTTTTTGTTGGCTTCCTTCATCTGCTTGATGATCAGGGCAGAGGATTCCACCCAGAAATCATAGTTTCCGGCATACAGCTGGATCTTGGCGTAATCGATATCCGCGATCTGTGTGCAGACTTTATTCAGGAAGTACCTGTCATGGGAGACGACGATAACGGTATTGTCAAAATTGATCAGGAATTCTTCCAGCCATGCGATGGCGTCCAGATCCAGGTGGTTGGTGGGCTCGTCGAGAAGAAGGATATCGGGATTGCCGAACAGGGCTCTCGCAAGAAGGACCTTGACCTTTAAAGGCCCCGGCAGGTCTTTCATAAGGGTGTAATGGAATTCCGTTTCCACACCGAGACCGTTCAGCAAAGTGGCGGCGTTGCTTTCTGCCTCCCAGCCGTCCATTTCAGCAAATTCAGATTCCAGTTCACTGGCCCGTATCCCGTCTTCCTCGGTAAAATCTTCTTTTGCATAGATGGCTTCTTTTTCCTTCATGATCTCATAAAGACGGGCATTTCCCTGGATCACGGTATCCATAGCCGTAAGATCATCGTATTTGAAATGATCCTGCTCCAGGAAAGACAGACGCTGTCCTTTGGTGATCGTCACATCGCCTTTGGAAGGCTCGAGCTGCCCGGTCAGGATCTTAAGAAACGTGGATTTGCCGGCCCCGTTGGCGCCGATGAGACCATAGCATTCTCCTTCTACAAATTTGATATTTACATCCTCAAACAGAGCTTTTTTGCCGAATCGGAGGGTAACATTATTGACACTGATCATATATGAGTTCTCCTTTTGAACGGATTGATGATAATAGTAACTGTAACTGAATAATACTAACATTTTACAAAATGTTAGTCAAAAAAATAGAGTTAGAAAATTCTCCGGATTTCCGCAGTTTTTTAAGCATTCTGACGAATCCTGACAGAGCGGAAAGTATGTTAAATAATCTACAAAAAGGATTTGACTATCTTATAAGATAATCTATAATAATTAACATGAACAACAAGATTTCCAAGGCAGTGATTTCCAGATTGCCAAGGTATTACAGGTACCTGAAAGAATTAATCGACCAGGGGGCAGAAAGGATCTCCTCTGAAGAACTTAGCCGTCTCATGAAGGCTACTGCATCTCAGATCAGACAGGACCTGAACCACTTTGGCGGATTTGGGCAGCAGGGATATGGCTATAATGTAAAAAGCCTGTATAAAGAGATCGGGAAGATACTGGGCGTGGAGGAGGATCATCATATCATTGTTCTCGGCGCCGGAAATCTGGGCCGTGCTCTTGTAAAATACAACGGCTTTTCTGAACATGGGTTTGTTTTCTGCAGCCTGTTCGATGTGGACGAATCCTTATGCGGAAAAAGCGTTAACGGGGTGCGTATCCGCGCGATCTCAGAAGCGGAAGAGTATGTAAAGACCCATAATATTGATATCGCAGCACTGACGATCCCGGTGGAAAGAGCAAGGGAAATGTCTGTTCTTCTGTATCGTGCAGGGATCCGCTATTTCTGGAACTTTACCAATATCGATCTTCAGCTTCCGGAGGACGCGATCGTCAAGGATGTGCATCTTCTGGATTCTCTTCTGGAACTGTCATACCGGATATGCAATGAGAAAAAATAACAGGGGTTTAGGAGTATGCCTGAAAAATATCAGTATTACAGATTGTGGGCGGATGTGGATCTGAATGCCATCCGCTCTAATATTTTGAAAGTACAGAAAAATCTCTCGGAACATGTCAGGACCTGCGCTGTCGTCAAAGCAGACGGATACGGGCACGGGGCCGTACAGGTCGCGGAAGCAGTATCGGATCTGGTGGATTTTTATGCTGTGGCGACGATCGAGGAAGGACTGGAGCTGAGGGAACATCAGATCTGGAAGCCTGTTCTCGTCCTGGGATATGTCCATCCTTCCATGTATGAGTCAGCCATTATGAACGGGATCCGCCTGACGGTCTATGATCTTTCGATCGCCAAAGGTCTGTCGGCTGCTCATGAACGGCTTATTTCCCAGGCAGGAAGCGAGCAGGTGAAGGATGCGCCAATCCATATCAAAGTGGATACCGGCATGAGCAGGATCGGCTTTTTCCCGTCCAGGGAATCTGTACAGGTCCTGAAAGAGATCGCCTCCCTGCCCGGGATCCGGATGGAAGGGATCTTTACGCATTTTGCCAATGCAGATGACGAAACGACGGAACGGGCACTTGATCAGCTGGATGTGTTCAGACGGTTCCTGTCTGAACTGGAGGCGGAGGGACTTCATTTCCCGGTCAGACACTGTGCGAACAGCGCTGCCGCAACCTGTCTTCAGGAGGCGCAGCTGGACATGGTGCGGCTTGGGATCTCCATGTACGGTCTTTATCCTTCCTGCTATGTCAGGCAGATCCCGCTGGAGCCTGCGATGTCCCTCAGAAGCCATGTGATCATGGTGAAAAAGATCCCGGCAGGAACTCCTGTCGGATACGGGAGCACCTGGACGGCTCCGGAAGAAAGCGTGATCGCGACCATACCGACCGGCTATGCGGACGGTTATAACAGAGGCTTGTCCAATAAAGGCTATGTACTGATAGGAGGAGCCAAATATCCTGTCGTCGGAAGAGTCTGCATGGACCAGATGATGGTTGATGTGACGAACCCCCTGGAAGGAAAGGGCGGGGAAGTCCGCGAAGGCGATGAGGTCATCCTGGTGGGACGATCCGGGGATCTGTACATCACAGCGGAGGAGATCTCTGAACTTGCAGGCTCCTTTAATTATGAGTTTGTCTGCGGTATTTCGAAGCGGGTACCGCGTATCTATCACTGATCTTTTTCATTGCGTAATAGTTACGGATTTGGTAAAATGAATCAGGGTCTGCATTTATGCAGACTACTACTGCTGAAAAAAGGAGATACATATTTTATATGGAAGATGGCAGTCGATCGGGTATTTTTTCAAGACTGTTCCGATCTAAGAAGGGCACCCAGGTAGAGGAAGAAATTGTATCCATGCTGGAAGAAAGCCAGGATCAGGGACTGATCAAGGAAAGCGAAGCCGAGATGATCAGTAACATATTTGACCTGGATGAAACTTCCGCGTCGGAGATCATGACCCACAGAAAGAATATCCGTGCCGTGGAAAGCACCTGGACGCTGCAGGAAACGATGGATTTCATTACCAAAGAGCAGTATTCCAGATTCCCGGTTTGTCATGAAAACATCGATAATATTATCGGTATCCTGCATATCAAAGATGCGATCACCTATTATATGGATCCTGCCAACCGGGACAAACAGATCCTAGAGATCGACGGGATCATGCAGAAGGCTTATTTTATTCCCGAAACGTCCAAGATCGATTCTGTTTTCAAGAATATGCAGTCCAGCAAGACGCATATGGAGATCGTGGTGGATGAATATGGACAGACGTCCGGACTGATCGCCATGGAAGATATCCTGGAAGAGATCGTGGGAAATATCTTTGATGAGCACGATAAAGTGGAATACAATATCTTCAAGGTTTCAGATACGGTATACAATGTCAGGGGCCTTACGCCTCTTTCCGAGATCGAAGAGGAACTGGGGATCGTCTACGACGATGAAGAAAATGACACTCTTAACGGGTTCCTTGTTTCAAAACTGGACAGGATCCCGGAAAATGACGAAGGCACGGAAGTGCTCGATGACAATGTAAAATACAAGATCCTGTCTGTGAAGGATAAGACAATCGATCTGGTAAGGATCGAACTTCCCGGACGGACAGAACAAAATGATTGAAAGAGGTATCTATGTCAGGACATTCAAAATTTGCCAACATTAAGCACAAAAAGGAAAAAAACGATGCGGCAAAGGGTAAGATGTTTACCATCATCGGTAAGGAGATCGCTATTGCCGTCAAGGAAGGAGGACCGGATCCCTCCAACAATTCCAAACTTCGTGACGTGATCGCAAAAGCCAAAGCAAACAATATGCCCAATGACACCATTGAAAGAGGCATTAAGAAAGCAGCCGGCGCAGAAGGCTCCGTTAACTATGAGCAGATCACCTATGAAGGATACGGCCCCAGCGGCATCGCCATTATCGTAGAAACGCTGACGGATAACAAGAACCGTACCGCAGCCAATGTAAAGCACGCTTTTTCCAAGGGCGGTGGCAATGTGGGAACGCCGGGATGTGTTTCCTATATGTTCGACAAGAAAGGTGAGATCGTCATTGATAAGGAAGAGGTGGAAATGGATGCCGATTCCCTGATGATGCTTGCCCTTGATGCGGGAGCGGAAGATTTCGAGGACGAGGAGGATGCTTACACGGTCTACACCTCTCCCGATGATTTCAGTATGGTAAGGGAAGCGCTGGAAAAGGAAAATATCCCGATGGTTTCCGCTAATATTTCCATGATCCCGCAGAACTATGTCGCCCTTACAGATGAGGATTCCGTCAAGGAGCTGAACCGGATCCTGGATATGCTGGACGACGACGATGACGTTCAGGAAGTCTTCCATAACTGGGACGAGTAATCAAAGGTCTGAAAACCTTCAGCGGGTCCGATGTCTTCTGGGATCGGACCCGTATGTTATTTTCCGGAAAGCATGAGCAAACCGAATGCAGATTATTAAGCGGATCACTCCGGGCTCCATAGCCGAAGAACTGAATATCGAACCCGGGTCAAAGCTCCTTCGGATCAACGGGGAAGAAGTGGAGGATATCTTTGATTACCGGTTTCTGATCGATGAGGAATATATCGAACTGGAGATCGAGAACCCTGACGGCGAAGTGGATCTGTATCCGATCGAGAAGGACGAGGATGAAGAGATGGGACTGGAGTTTGCCAGCTCCCTGATGGATGATTATCGAAGCTGTTCCAATAAGTGTCTGTTCTGCTTTATCGATCAGATGCCGAAAGGGATGAGAAAAACCCTGTATTTTAAGGATGATGATTCCCGGCTGTCATTTCTGCAGGGAAACTATATCACCCTGACCAATATGAAGGAACATGATATTGACCGTATCATCCGCTATCGTATGTCCCCGATCAATATCTCCGTACATACCACAAATCCGGAACTGAGGTGCCGGATGCTGCGGAACCGGTTTGCCGGAGATGTCCTTGCGTATATGGACAGATTGTTTGAAGCCGGGATACGGATGAACGGGCAGATCGTTCTGTGCAAAGGGATCAACGACGGAGCAGAGCTGGAAAAGACGATCCGTGATCTTGGAAAATATGCTCCCGTGATGGAAAGCGTTTCCGTTGTTCCGGTGGGCCTGACAAAATACCGGGAAGGGCTTTACCCGCTGGAACCAATTGAAAAAGAAGATGCCAAAGCAGTGATCCGTACGGTCGAGACGTATCAGCGGAAGTTTTATGAACAACTGGGACTGCATTTTATCCATGCCAGCGATGAATTCTATCTGCTGGCTGAAAGGGAAGTGCCGGAAGAAGAACGCTATGACGGCTATCTGCAGCTGGAAAACGGCGTGGGAATGTTAAGGCTCCTGAAAGAAGAGTTTCATAATGCCTTACAGGAGCGGGCAGCAGATGCAAAAGAAAACCGTCAGATACATCCCGCTTTAGACGTTAAGAGCAGAAAAGTCAGTATCGCGACAGGAAAACTGGCTTATGATACGATCCGGGAACTGATCTTTCGGGCGAAGAAAGTCTGGGACGAAGAGGATCTTCCCGGGAACTGGCCGGAAGTTACGTGCTATGCCATTTCCAATCGCTTCTTCGGGGAAAGGATCACCGTATCCGGTCTGGTATGCGGCTGCGATATCATCAGCCAGCTGAAAGGAAAAGATCTGGGAGAGGAACTTCTTCTCCCGATCAATATGATGCGGGCAGGGGAGCAGTATTTTCTGGATGATGTAACCATTTCCCAGCTGCAGAAAGAGCTGGGGATCAAAGTAACGACAGTCCCTTCCGACGGAGAGTCCCTGCTGCGGGCAATCCTGGGAGAGGAGCTGATAACAGGAGGAAGACAGTTATATGAGCAAGCCGATCGTGGCGATAGTCGGACGTCCTAATGTAGGAAAGTCCACATTATTCAACCATCTGGCAGGCGCCAATATTTCCATTATCAAAGATACGCCCGGTGTGACCCGTGACCGGATCTATGCGGCAGCCAGCTGGCTGGACCGGGAGTTTACCCTGATCGATACCGGAGGGATCGAACCGGATTCCGGGGATGTGATCCTTTCGCAGATGCGGGAACAGGCACAGACTGCTATTGATACGGCGGACGTGATCATTTTTATGACCGATGTCCGGCAGGGTGTGGTGGATGCCGATGATAAAGTGGCCGATATGCTGCGGCGCAGCCGGAAACCGGTGGTGCTGTGCGTCAACAAAGTAGATAATTTTACGAAACAGCAGGCGGACGTTTACGAATTCTACAGCCTGGGACTGGGAGATCCTGTCCCGATCTCCGCAGTGAGCAAGCAGGGGCTGGGAGATCTGCTGGATGAAGTCATAAAGTATTTTGATCCGGATCAGACAGAGGAAGAGGAGGACCTGAGGCCGAAGGTTGCTGTGATCGGCAAGCCCAACGCCGGCAAGTCTTCGATCGTAAATGCCCTGGCAGGCGAGAAAAGGATGATCGTTTCCGACATTCCGGGGACGACCAGGGATGCCATTGACACGGTGATCACCCACGGGGACAAAGAGTACATCTTTATCGATACCGCCGGCCTCAGGCGTAAGGCAAAGATCAAAGAAGAACTGGAACGCTACAGCATTATCCGCGCGGTATCTGCCGTAGAAAGAGCGGATGTGGTGCTGATGGTCATAGACGCCGTGGAAGGGGTTACCGAACAGGACGCCAAGATCGCCGGAATTGCCCATGAACGGGGAAAAGGGATCATCATCGTGGCAAACAAATGGGATGCTGTGGAAAAGGATGATAAGACCATTTACCGTCAGACAGAAAAGATCCGCCAGACCCTCTCCTTCATGCCGTATGCGAGACTTCTGTTCGTTTCTGCAAGGACCGGTCAGAGACTGGATAAACTGTTTGATCTGATCGATGTGATCGTGGAAAATCAGACCCGCAGGATCCAGACAGGCGTTCTGAATGAGATCATCACAGAAGCCCTGGCGCTGACTCCGCCGCCTTCCGACAAGGGCAAGCGCCTGAAACTGTTCTATGCGACACAGACGGGCGTAAAGCCGCCGGCGTTTGTATTGTTTGTAAACGATAAAGAACTGATGCATTTTTCCTATCTCCGGTATCTGGAAAACAAGATCCGGGAAGCCTTTGGTTTTGAAGGAACTGCACTCAAATTTTATATAAGAGAACGGGGTGAAAAATGACAGAGAGACTGATTTGCCTGGCATGTCTGGTAATCGGTTACGGTTTCGGACTGCTTCAGGTAGCGCATATTTATTCCAAAGCCAAAAATATCAATATCCGGGAAAAGGGAAGCGGAAACGCAGGAACGACGAACATGTTCCGTGTCATGGGGATCAAGGCAGGGATCATAACCCTGGTCGGCGACTGTGCCAAATTAGTGGCTGCCGTGATCTTTACAAAACTGATCTTCCTCACAGGACTGGGATTTCAGATCGATCCGACGGCGCTTGCTCTTTATACAGGGCTCGGATGCGTTCTGGGACATGATTTTCCGTTCTATTTTCATTTTAAAGGCGGAAAAGGCATGGCAAGCACGGCGGCTCTGGTCTGCTGCCTTGGAAACTGGCAGATGATCCTGATCGGAGTTGCTGTCTTCTTCGGTATCGTGATCGCGACAAAGTATGTGTCTTTAGGATCCATGATAACCGTGTGTACGGAATTTGTTCTTTTTATCCTGTTCACGCAGATCGGATGGTTTCCTCTTCAGAGCGCCTGGATGCCTGACTGCTATATCCTTTTCTTCCTGTTGGCGGCTTTGCTGGTCTTCCAGCACAGAAAAAATATCAACAGGCTGATGAATCATAAGGAAACCCGGTTCTATTTTCGTACTTCCAGCCAGATCAAAGAGGAAGAGGCTGCCCACAGGGAGAACCAGACGAACGCCAAGATCGAGCATGTGCAGCAGAAGGCGGAAAAGAAAATGGACAAACTGCAGTACAAGGCAGAGAAGAAGATCGCCAATGCCCAGAATAAAGCAGAACTGGTCCAGACGAAACTGGAACAGGTCCAGAATAAGGCGGATTACAAATACCGGAAAGTGCAGCTGAAAGCGGAACTGAAAGAAGAAAAAACAAGGAACTGGGCGGGAAAGATCGCCGACCATGCGCCGAAATCTTTCCGGCTGCAGGATGAGAACCCTCAGCAGAACCTCCTGGAGGATAAGGAACCGATCGACCTTCCGGAAGGAGAAGAACAGACCGCACCGGAAGAGCAGAAGGAGGAGTAAGATTCACATGACATTTCAGATTGACGATATCACCTGGAATGATCTTTCTATGGATCAGGTCTGTGAAAAGATCAATACTGCCAAGTCGTCTGTGGGTCAGGAATATCTTGTGAGGACCTTGAAAACACTGCTGCTGGAGGAAAAGGAGCTGTCTGGAAGGGCTGAACGGGTTTCCTGCGTGGGACGGGATCCGGAACTTGCTGCCAGGCTGCAGAAGATCTACAAAGATCTCGGCAGGACAAAGAAGATCTCCCTGTATGATTATATCTTCCGGTTTCATGAGATCAAACCGGCAGGCAATGCTCTGCATTATGTTTTAGGCATCCTGCTGCTTGCAGCGATCCTTCTTGTCTTTCTTCGTCCGGTGATCGGGATCATTGCACTTGTCGTCATGTTCGTGATCAATATCTCGGTGTATTTCAAGTACAAGGCAGCGATCGAAGGCTATT
This sequence comes from Parasporobacterium sp., assembly GCA_017431485.1. Lineage (GTDB taxonomy): Bacteria > Bacillota > Clostridia > Lachnospirales > Lachnospiraceae > RGIG5612. The sequence goes on from JAFRKZ010000087.1 coordinate 56,373, forward strand.
TCATGTGCTTTAAGTATATCGTCCGGATGATCCAGGCGGCTTCACGCATCCTGAAGACAGATCTGGAAAAAGAAGAACCCTTTCAGAAACTGGTGGAGGGACTTCGCTCAGATGTAAAGGAACTTGCCCCGATCCGCAGGGGTTCCTGGCTGCTGACCAATTCCGTATCCGGCTCTCTTGTGGATGTAGTCATGGATTACGTCCGGATGCTGTTTCATGTGGATATCATCCGGTTTAACAGTATGCGAAAGCTCGCGGCAGAGAAGTCCCAGACCATTGATCACCTGTTCTGCAGCCTGGGCGAGATCGAAACGGATATGTGTATCAGTTCTTTCCGGGATACTCTGGATCACTGGTGCCTTCCTGTATTCTGCAAGGGAAAAGATCATCCTTCCCTTAAGATCACGGGCATGTATCATCCCCTGACTCCCACGGTGGTGACCAACGATCTTTCCGTGAACAGATCGGTCCTTCTGACAGGTTCCAATGCTTCCGGAAAATCCACTTTCCTGAAACAGCTCGCCATCAACCAGATCCTTGCCCAGACCATCAGCACCTGTCTGGCAGATGAATATGAGACAGCCTTCTGTAAAGTTATGTCGTCCATGGCGCTTACTGATAATATCCTGAACGGAGAAAGCTACTTCATCGTAGAGATCAGATCCCTGAAACGGATCTTCGATGAGATCGGAAAAGAAGAGCAGGTCCCTGTCATGTGCTTTATCGATGAAGTCCTGCGGGGAACCAATACAAAGGAAAGGATCGCTGCTTCCAGCCAGATCCTGAAGCAGATCTCCGGGATGAATGCCCTGTGCTTTGCGGCAACACATGATATTGAACTGACCAGGATCCTGGAAAGTTACATGGACAATTATCATTTTGAAGAATATGTGGAAGGAAATGATGTGCGGTTTGATTACAAGCTGAAGGAAGGCCCTGCAAAGACGCGCAACGCGATCCGGCTGATGAAAGCCTACGGATTTGATCCGTCGATCACCGACGCTGCGGAACAGCTGGCCGG
>JAFRKZ010000088.1 GCA_017431485.1 Parasporobacterium sp.
CCGGAGTATGCGGATGCTCAGATCACATCTGTCAATATTGCAGGCGGGAGAAAAGCAGGATCTTATCATCTCATGACTGCCCGGAATCCCGTCACCATTTTCTGTTTCGGGAGGAAAGAAGCATGAAATGGTCTTTATTTGCTTTGCTGATCGGATTTCTGATCGATGCGCTGGCGGGAGATCCTCATCAGATCCCCCATCCGGTCGTCCTGATCGGAAAACTGATCTCCTTTCTGGAACGAAAACTAAGGGACGCTTTTTCCCGGACGGCGAAAGGAGAAAGGACCGCCGGTTTTCTGCTATGGATCATTACAGCAGCGGTGTCATTTCTGATCCCGGCACTGATCTTATATCTTTGCCATCTGATCAGTCCTTGGCTTCGACTGGCAGTGGAAAGTGTGATGTGTTGGCAGATCCTGGCAGCCAGATCTCTTAGGGATGAAAGCATGAAAGTATACGCGCCGCTGAAACGGGGAGACCTTCCGAAGGCACAGCGCGCTGTTTCCATGATCGTCGGCAGGGATACGGAAAGGCTGGACCGGGAAGGAGTCATACGGGCCGCCGTGGAAACCGTGGCGGAAAATACCTCTGACGGGGTGATCGCTCCCATGCTGTATCTGGCTGTTTTAGGCGCTCCTTTTGGATTCCTGTACAAAGCTGTCAATACCATGGATTCCATGCTGGGGTATCAGGACCCGCCTTATACCTATTTCGGGTGGTTTGCGGCGAAGGCGGACGATGTCTTTAACTTTATCCCTGCCCGGCTGTCTGCGCTGTTTATGCTCCTTGCGGGAAAAGTACTGAAACTGGATATCAGAAACGGCTGGAAGATCTTTTGCAGGGACCGGTATAAACATGCCAGCCCCAATTCTGCCCAGACAGAGTCTGTCTGTGCAGGGCTTCTGGGTGTTCAGCTGGCGGGCGATGCCTGGTATCACGGAGTTCTGCATAAAAAGCCCTTTATCGGAGATCCCCGGCGCAGCATCCGGGAGGAAGATATCCCGCTTGTCTGTAAGCTGATGTATATGACGTCTGTGATGGCGCTTTTATGTTTTGTGCTGATCAGATTCCTGACACTTGTTTTGTAACGGCTGACATCCGGTTTTACGGATGGGAACGGAACACGAATTTTTATGTTGTATCAGAAAGAAAATCTGCATGGCGGAGATGTTTACGGGGAAGAGATCGAACTGGACTTTTCCGTCAATCTAAATCCATACGGCACATCGCCCGCTGTTCTGGACGCGATCCGGAAGGCGGCGGAAAAAGTCTGTCATTATCCGGATCCTTATTGTCGGGACCTGGTGAAGAAAATCTCAGACCGGGAGCAGGTCCCGGCTTCTTTTGTTCTTTGCGGGAACGGGGCAGCGGAGCTGATCCGGTCTTACTGCCAGGCGGTTCGGGAGATCGTTTCCGAAGAAAAGAAACGGCAGGATAAGCTGCATGATATATGCAGGGCAGTGGTCACAGCGCCGTCCTTTATAGAGTATGAACTGGGGCTGTTTCATGAGGGGATCGAATGCATCAGATATTATCTCAAGAAGGAAAAGGCTTTTGAGCTGGACGAAGAATACCTGACGTTTTTGAGAAACGGGCGGCCGGACGCTGTATTCTTGTGCAGCCCCAACAATCCGGACGGGCAGCTGATCCCGGAAGAAAGAATGGAACAGATCCTTTGCCTGTCAGAGGAAATAGGGTTCCGGGTATTTGTGGATGAATGTTTTCTGGAACTGTCTGACAGCGGGGTATCTGCAAAAGGCTATCTGCAGGAGCATCCACATCTGTTTCTCCTGAAGGCCTTCACCAAAAACTACGGGATGGCCGGGGTACGGCTCGGGTACTGCCTGTGCGCGGAAGAAAAGCTGCTTAGCAGGATGTCCGGGACCGTACAGCCCTGGAATGTATCCCTGATCGCGCAGGAAGCGGGGATCGCAGCGTTGTCGGATGAAGATTTTCTGAAAGCGGCAAAAGAGCTGATCCCCCGGGAACGGGAAAAACTATCCAGGGAACTGACAGAAGCCGGACTCAGGGTATTTCCTTCGCAGGCCAATTATCTGCTTTTTCAGGGGCCTGGAGGGCTGGACCGGGAACTAAAAGCTCAAAAGATCCTGATCCGAAACTGTGACAACTTCCCGGGGCTTGGTCCCGGATGGTACCGGATCTGTGTAAAACTGCCGGAGGAAAACCGAAAACTCACAGAGGCGATCGGGCAGATCCTGAAGAAAACCATGTAAAGGAAGGGGTTATATGGCACGAAATATTATGATACAGGGAACCATGTCCAATGCGGGGAAAAGCCTTCTGGCAGCCGGTCTGTGCCGGATCTTCCGGCAGGACGGCTATCGGACGGCTCCTTTCAAGAGCCAGAATATGGCCCTGAATTCTTTTATCACGAAGGATGGCGGCGAGATGGGACGGGCACAGGTCGTCCAGGCGGAAGCTGCCGGGATCGAGCCGGATGTCCGGATGAATCCGATCCTTCTGAAACCGACGACGGACGTGGGAAGCCAGGTCATTGTAAATGGAAAAGTGCTGGGCAATATGAACGCCATGGAATACTACCGCCGGAAAAAGGAATTTGTTCCGGCGGTAAGAGAAGCTTATGACAGTCTGGACCGGGAATATGATATTATTGTGATCGAAGGAGCGGGAAGTCCGGCCGAGATCAATCTGAAACAGGAAGACATCGTCAATATGGGGCTCGCCAGGATGGTAAATGCACCGGTACTCCTGGTGGGTGATATCGACCGGGGCGGAGTTTTCGCCCAGCTGTACGGAACAGTGGCTCTTCTGGAACCGGAAGAAAGGAGTCTGATCAAAGGCGTCGTCGTCAATAAATTCCGGGGAGACCGGAAGATCCTGGAGCCCGGTTTAAAGATCCTGGAAGATCTCTGCCAGGTCCCGGTGGCAGGCGTTGTGCCTTACATGTATGTGGATGTGGATGATGAAGACAGCCTGACGGAACGGTTCAGCGCGGATACCGCCCGCCGGCAGATCGATATCGCAGTGATCAGGCTGCCAAGGATCTCGAATTTCACGGACTTCAGTCCTTTTGAACGGTACGGCAATGTTTCTCTTCGTTATGTCACGAAGGTCAGCGAACTGCAGGATCCGGATATGATCATTCTTCCGGGGACCAAGAGTACGATCCGGGATCTTCTATGGCTCCGGCAGAGCGGCCTGGAAGCTGCCGTCAAAAAAGCAGCAGATCAGGGAACCCTGATCTTCGGTATCTGCGGCGGGTATCAGATGCTTGGAATGCATATAGCAGACCCGGATCTGGTGGAAGCTGCCGGTATTTCGGAAGCAGACGGAATGGGACTTCTTTCTATGAAGACGGTTTTTGAAGGTGCAAAAGTGCAGGTGCAGACGGAAGGCGTTTTTCATGATGTTCCCGGAGTCCTGGCAGGATTGAACGGTCTGTCCTATCAGGGATATGAGATCCATATGGGAAGGACGGAGGAAGGAGAGAGGCTCCCGGCTGTCCAAAACAGCGGCAATGTGTACGGAAGTTATATCCATGGGATCTTTGATGCGCCGGGGATCGCCGACGCTGTCGTCCGGGCACTCTGTATCAGAAAAGGGATCGATCCGGGATCGGCGGAAAGCTTCGACCCGGCCGCCTATAAGGAGCAGCAGTACGATCTGCTGGCGGATACGGTCCGCCGAAATATGGACATGGAACTGATCTATCAGATCATGGGTTTGGAGAAAAAATGACAAAAGAGGAATTGCTCACCTTGAAGGTCCCGGTTCCGGATCGTGAGATCCTCGGGAAGATCAAGGAAGCATGGAATAAAGTGGCAAAACCGCTGGACGGGCTGGGAAAGCTGGAAACGATGCTCTGCAGGATCGGAGCGGCACAGGACTGTGCAGTTCCCCAGGTATCCCCAAGGACAGTCATCATCATGTGTGCGGATAACGGCATTGTTGAGGAGGGCGTCAGCCAGTCAGGGCAGGAAGTGACGCTGGCGGTTGCCTGCAATATGGGTCGGAGAAAAAGTTCTGTCTGCAAGATGGCAAAGATCGCTGATGCAGAAGTGATCGCTGTGGATATCGGCATCCATTCCGATGAACGGATCCCGGGCGTCCTGGACAGAAAGATATGTCACGGGACCAGGAATTTTCTGAAGGAACCGGCTATGACAGAAGGAGAAGTCCTGCAGGCGGTGGAAACAGGGATATGCCTGGTAAAGGAATGTCACAGAAAGGGCCTGAAGATCCTGGCGACCGGGGAAATGGGGATCGGAAATACGACCACCAGCACGGCAGTGGCTGCCGCGATCCTGGGCCTGCCGGTGAAGGAGATCACCGGAAAGGGAGCCGGTCTTTCGGAAAGCGGGATCCGCCACAAAGCGGAAGTCATCCAGAAGGGGCTTTTAACATACGGATTTGTACAGCAGACAGGAAAACCAAAAGACAGGCAGGCTGAGAAGGAGAGATGCCTTAAGATCCTGCAGTGTCTGGGAGGACTTGATATTGCCGGGCTGTGCGGCGTGTTTATCGGCGGCGCATTGTATCATGTTCCGGTCGTGATCGACGGGCTGATCAGCGCGGCAGCTGCTCTTTGTGCAGACGGGATCCTACCCGGCTGCCGGGAGTATATGCTCGCTTCTCATGCCGGAGCAGAACCGGGAATGAAGGATGTGTTGAAGCATCTTGGTCTTTCGGAAGTCATCCGAGCAGATCTGGCTCTGGGAGAAGGAACAGGGGCAGTGATGCTGTTCCCGCTGCTGGATATGGCCATGGAGGTCTTCAAAGGCAGCAGTACATTTGATGAGATCGGGGTAGAACAGTACAAGAGGCACGGATCATGATCACATTTATCTGCGGCGGCAGCGGCAGCGGAAAATCGGAATATGCAGAACAGCTGATCCTGTCCGGGTCCTGTCCTGACAGGAGGTATTATATTGCAACCATGATCCCCTACGGGGAGGAAGGCCGCAAAAGGATCGAACGGCATGTGAAACTGAGGGAAGGGAAAGGCTTCAGGACCATCGAATGCCCGACAGATCTGTCCGGGGCCCTTGATCCGATCGACTGCCCGGAAAGCGCAGCGGTACTGATCGAATGTGTTTCCAATCTGGCGGCCAATGAAATGTTTGAGAATCATCTGAACGAAAAGGAGACCGCTGAAAAAACCATCCGGGAAGTCCTGTCTGTGTGCCGTAAGGTGCAGCATGCCGTGATCGTCTCCAATAATATCTTTGAAGACGGGAACGCATACGATGAAGACATGACAGCATACCTGAGAGCCCTGGCGCAGGTGAACCGAAAACTCGCCGGTCAGGCGGATGAAATATATGAAGTAACAGCGGGAATCCCTTTGCGTATAGATGAACAGAAAGGCAGTGGAAAAATGGATCTGGTGATCGGTGGATTTGCCCAGGGAAAACTGGAATATGTGATGGAAACAGTGGATAAGATCTGTCAGGAACCAGCGGCCTTGCTTGACGAAACCTGTACGGAACTGCCGGAGAAAGGATCTGCTGCACCGGTAGTGATCGTAGATCATCTTCACCGGATCCTTCAGAAATATCCTGATCAGGAAACTGCAGAACAGTGGATCTGCCAGGTGATCGAAGGATGCAGGAGAGAGGGAAGACGTCTGATCTTTATCTGTGATGAAGTAGGAAACGGCGTGATCCCCCTGGAAGCCTCGCAGCGGCAGTTCAGGGAAACTACCGGAAGGATCCTTTGTAAACTGGCGAAGGAAGCGGATCATGTGACCCGGATCTTCTGCGGCATCCCGCAGCTTCTGAAATAAAATTCAAGTAATAATTGACAAATTCTATTATTTATTTAATGATATTATTTGACAATTATTACAATACTGTCGGTGGCAGGACTGTGTTTTGGAAAACGGATCTCCCACGACAGGCGCAGGAATAAACAGGGAGGAAAAAACATGATCAGAAAAGCAATCGAAAAGTTAATTGATAAAAAAGAGCTGACCTATGAGGAAGCCAATCATGTCATGACTGAGATCATGTGCGGTAAGACAACGATCGTGCAGAATGCTACGTTTCTCGCAGCCCTCTCCGCAAAATGTGCCGGCAGCGGAGCCGTGGATGAGATCGCGGGGTGTGCAGCTGCCATGAGAGATTATGCCCTGAAAGCTGAGCCGGGTGTGGATGTGCTGGAGATCGTGGGAACCGGCGGAGACGGATCGTCCAGTTTTAACATTTCCACCACATCCGCTTTTGTTGCTGCAGCAGCTGGAGTCAAGGTCGCAAAACAGGGAAACCGGGCGGAGTCCTCCAAATCCGGAACGGCAGACTGCCTTGAGGCTTTAGGGGCTGTGATCAACCTGGAACCTGATAAATGCCGGGAACTTTTGAATGATGTTGGTTTCGCGTATTATTATGTGCCTAAATACCATCCTTCCATTAAATATGTAGGAGAGATCCGCAGAGAACTGGGATCTCGTTCCGTGTTCAATATCCTGGGACCCCTTACCAATCCGGCAGATCCTGCCTATTATCTGCTGGGGGTCTACAGTGAGCATCTGGTAGAACCTGTGGCAAAAGCGCTGGTTCGTCTTGGGACAAAGAGAGGGCTGGTGGTGTACGGCCGTGACAGGTTGGATGAGATCTCCATGAGTGCTCCCACAGCGGTCTGTGAGATCCGGGATGGCTATTACCGCTCTTATGTGATCACACCGGAGGATTTCGGCATGCGCAGATGCAGCCGTGAGGAACTGGTAGGCGGAAC
>JAFRKZ010000089.1 GCA_017431485.1 Parasporobacterium sp.
ATCGATGATTGAATATATAACAGAAAACTAAGCAGTCGGCAGAGACGATCAGCCGGCAGGAGGATTCTATGGAGCAGGAAAAACATTTCCGCCATGAACTGAAATATGCCGTTGCCTACAGCGATTATCTTGCCATGAGGGAACGGCTTCAGCATGTCATGCTGAAAGATTCCCATACAGGGCCGGACGGAAAGTACCGGATCCGCAGCATTTATTTCGACAATGCCTATGATAAGGCGCTTCGGGAAAAGGTCGACGGTATCCAGAAAAGGGAAAAATTCCGCATTCGCTATTATAATGACGATCTTTCTTTCCTGACACTGGAAAAGAAAATGAAGATCAACAACCTGTGCCTGAAAGAGGATGCGCGGATCACGGAAAGGGAGTGCAGAAAGATCCTTGCCGGGGACCTGGAGTGGATGAAGGATGACGGAAGGGGACTGGTGCAGGAGCTGTATGCGAAGATGCATTACCAGCTGATGCGGCCCCGGGTGCTGGTGTCCTATATCCGTGAACCGTATACCTATCCGCCGGGCAATGTCCGGGTGACCTTTGACTCGCAGATCCGGACCAGCCTGTTTCAACAGGAATTCCTGACCAAGGAAGTACTCGATATCAGCGCTACGGACACGCCGGAGGATATGATCCTGGAAGTGAAATACGACGCTTTTCTGCCGGCGGTCATACAGGATCTGATACAGGTGAAAGGCATCCGGCAGCAGGCGTTTTCAAAGTACGGAGCCTGCAGGAGGTTTGGATAACGATATTTATCTGGATAATGATTTGGAGGAAAGAAAGATGACATTCAATGATATTTTCAAATCCAGTTTTCTGGAGAGCGTAAAGGAGTTTTCGGTGGTTGATACGCTGGTCGGACTTCTGTTTGCCCTGATCATCGGGCTGTTTATTTTCCTGATCTACAAGAAGACTTTCAGTGGCGTCATGTATTCCACGGGCTTTGCCCTTTCCCTGATCGGACTGTCTCTGGTAACGACGCTTGTCATCATGGCAGTGACCTCCAATGTGGTCCTTTCCCTTGGTATGGTAGGTGCCCTGTCCATTGTCCGTTTCCGTGCGGCCATCAAGGAGCCCATGGAGATCGTATTCCTGTTCTGGGCGATCGCTGCAGGCATCGTGATCGGTGCCGGCATGATCCCGCTGGCAGTCATCGGTTCTGTGATCATCGGCATCATCCTGGTCGTGTTCGTGAACCGGAAAGTCCGCTATACGCCCTATATCCTGATCATGAACTGCGCGGATGACAAGGCGGAAGAAGAAGCGCTCGCTGTCATCAAAGGCGCTGTCGACAAATACATCGTCAAGTCCAAGACCGTAACGGATGCCGGGATCGAACTGACGGCCGAGATCCGCGTGAAAGATGAAACGACCGCATTTGTGAACCAGGTCAATAAAGTAAACGGCGTTTCCGGTGCGACCTTGGTGGCTTTTAACGGAGAGTATATGTCCTGAAGCAGAATTGATTGGGCCAGTCGAATCAGAAAGCATTGAAAAATCAATGTTTATGGAGCAGACTGGCCCAAAGTTCGGACGGAATTGGGCCAGTCGGAAAAGAAAACCTTGCAAATTCAGCATTCTCTAAGAAGACTGGCCCAATAAAGCGGGAAAGATCGCCCGATCAGAAAAACACAACAGAAAAACCTGTCTTCAGCATGGATATAGCATATGGTAGAAAACAGACATATTACAAAAATAATCATAGTGATCGTGGCAGCTGCAGTAGTGCTGTGCCTTCTTGCAATGGCTTTTGCAGACAAACTCTCCGATAAGCTGGGAGGTTCCGGCGTCAGCATGGCATATGAATCCCGGCTGTTTGATACGGATGAGATCATCCATATCGATATCGAGATGGATGAAGAGGAATGGAACAAGATGCTGGACAATGCGCTGGCGGAAGAATTTGTTCCCTGCAACGTGGTGATCAACGGAACACGGATCAACAATGTTGCCATCCGCCCGAAAGGGAATACCAGCCTGTCCTCGATCGCGATGGATCCCGATACCAACCGGTACAGCTTCAAACTGGAGTTTGACCATTATGTAAAGGGACAGACCTGCTTCGGCCTGGACAAGCTGATCCTCAACAACAATTATGCGGATGCCACCAATATGAAGGAAGCCATCATCTATGATATGTTCCGGTATCTGGGGGCGGATGCGTCTCTGTACAATTTTGCGGAGATTTTTGTAAACGGAGAATACTGGGGCGTCTACCTGGCGCTGGAGGCGGTAGAGGACAGTTTCCTGCTGCGCAACTTCGGAACGCAGGACGGCGAAATGTATAAACCGGACAGTATGAACATGGGCGACCGGGATGACGGGGATTCCGACGGTGGAGAAAGACCGGAAGGAGCGTTTCCCGCGCCGGGGGATTCGGACGGCGACAGTGCCGGTGGGGAAGGAGATTCTCCGGGAGGCAGTGCCGGCGGACAGGGAGAGTCCCAGGGAGACAGCGGGGGAGATTCCCGTGAGGGGGAAGCAGGAAATGTGCCGGCTGACCCGGCTGCGCCGGATGAAATACAGGCGGATCCTGCAGAACCCGTAAGACTCCCGGAAGCTGCCCCGGAAGCGGAAACCGCAGCGGAGGCTGAAGCAAAAGCAGCGGAGGCCGGAACAGAAACCGCAGCAGCGGAAGAGGAAACCGCAGAGAACGGCGCCCCGGCCGCCGGAAATGGCGATCCAGGGGAAAGCAGCGGTGATTCTGCCGGAGGAGAATCTGATCCGGGCAGTGCTCCGGATATGGAAGGGGAATCCGCCGGCGGTCCCGGAGGCTTCGGCGGCGGTCCCGGAGGAGGCGGCGCCAACCTGAATTATACGGATGACGATCTGGACAGCTATTCCACGATCTGGCAGGGAGAAGTGACCAGCACTTCCAAGGCCGATCACCGCCGGGTCGTGACGGCACTGAAAAACATCAGTGAGGGCAATGACCTGGAAACCTATATGGACGTGGACAACCTGCTCCGGTATATGGCCGTTCATACCTTTGCGGTCAACTCAGACAGCCTTTCGGGCGGGATGGCGCACAATTATTACCTCTATGAATATAAGGGGCAGCTTAACATGTTCCCGTGGGATTATAACCTCTCTTTCGGCGGCATGGGAGGAGGCATGGGAGGAAACGGCGCATCTGAAATGATCAACGATGCGATCGATACTCCGTTTAATGCCACCAGGTTTTTTGATAAACTGCTGGAAGACGAAACCTATCTGGAGCAGTACCATGCATATCTGCGGCAGCTGGTGGAGGAGTATGTCTTCGGCGGACGGTTCGACGAAGTCTACCAGAGGATCCGGAGCCAGATCGACCCGCTGGTGGAAACGGATCCCACGGCGTTCTACACGTACGAGGACTATCAGGCCGGCACCGAAATGCTGTATCAGACCGTGAAGCTCCGGGCGGAGAGCATCGAAGGACAGCTGGACGGGATTATCCCTTCCACAGATGACGGACAGCGGCAGGATGCTTCTGCACTGGTTGATGCTTCCGGGATCGATATCGATACAATGGGGACCTTCGGCATGGGAGGCGGAAATGGACCCGGCGGTGATTCCGACGGCGGCCCAAGCAGGGGAGAGGCGGCACCGGAACCCAATGGATCTGACCAGGGGACTGCGGCACCGGAAGAACTTCAGATTGCTGCTTTACCATCCAATTCTGAAAGTGGTCAGGAAGCAGCAGAGATTGCTGCCTCTGTCGATGGCATTGATCCGGGAGCACAGGGATCCGGCAACAGGCCTGCTCCGGAGTTCCCGGGAAGCCGCAGGGCCTCTGCCGGTTCGGGACTGAATAAGAACCTGATCACCTTTGCTGTCTGTTTGGGAATCGCAATCCTCGGTATCGCAGGTGTCGTGCTGTTTGCACGAAGAAGGAAAAAATAATCCGGCAATTTGCTGGTTGACAGCCGGACCTGTATTACAGTACCATTTCCCCTATGCAGGATGTGAATGGCACCGCAGGTAAGGCCTGCCTGTTTTCAATAAAGCTTTTTGATGAGACCTTTCGGGGTCTCATTTTTAGTTGTATTACAGCAATCCAGGATCACGAACTGCATCCACCGTGACCTGCCGGATGGATCACATGACAGATGCTGCAGAAAAAGGAGGTGTTATATTGCAGATCAGAGATTTCATGACAGAAGAGCAGAAACGTCTGCAGGAATTGACCAGAGAACTGGAAGATTATATAAGAAACGCTCCGGAGGGTACCTTTTTTGCATCCCGGAATGGAAAATACTTCAAGTGGTACACATTTCAGAACGGACAAAAGATTCCGATAAACAAGAAAAACAAAGCGTTGGCATACCGCCTGGCAATGAAAACCTTTGCCGGCTTCCGGCTGAAGGAAACTGTCAAAGAACTGAAGGCGATCGATGCCTATCTGCAGGAAAGCAACGAAACGGACAGCGAAACATTTCTGCGGGAGCATGAGGCGATACGACAGCTGATCACGGAACACAAACCGCTGTCTGAGCGGGTACAGAAGTGGGCAAATGAGGATTATCCACGGAACACGGAACCCTATAAAGGAACACTTTACAAAACAATGAAAGGAGATCTGGTGAAATCAATAGCAGAACGCGATATTGCTAATGCCCTGTTTTTAGCCGGGATACCGTATCGTTATGAGTGCGCTCTGTCATTTGACAATGGAAGGACGGTGATCTATCCGGATTTTATGATTATGGATCCTCAGACAGGAAAGATCTATCTGTGGGAGCATTTCGGCATGGCGGAACTGAACTATTACCAGCACAAGAATGCGAATAAGTTATATGTGTATTTTGAAAATGGCTATGTACCAGGGCTGAATCTGATCACGACCGCATCGGATGATAAAACAAAACTGACCCCGGCAAAGATCGGACAGACGATCCATTATTATTTTTCTGTTTGAGCAGACTCTTTGTATTGATTGGGCCAGTCAGAAAAAGAAATGCCGGAAATAAAGCATTCTCAAAATGAACTGGCCCAAAACACAAACAGGATTGGGCCAGTCGAAAAAAGAAATGCCGGAAATAAAGCATTCTTAAAATGAACTGGCCCAAAATACGATAGTGACACAAGACGCTGCCGCGGCAGATGCGGTTTCAGCAGTGCTGCAGATGCTTCAGCTGAAACACTGCAGGAATCTTACTGGATCGTCATGGTTCCTGTCAGATCGCCGATGGTAACGGTGTGCTCACCCGGAGTATCCAGGGTCAGTTCCATTTCCACGACTCTCCAGCTTCCGCCGTTCACTGCCATGATCTTCTCGCCGATCAGTTCGTCACCGTCATAAGCCTGGACGGTTGTCACACCGTCGCTGCCATCGTTCCACAGAAGTACATAGGCGGTGAAAGGTTCGCCCGCTGTTGCGGCAGTCGACAGCTGTGTCCTTGTGGACGCACCGCTGCTGGTCTCTTCTGTGATCTCGATCAGTTCGGTCGGGAGGTACAGTGTATCATAACGGAATGCGGGTTCCTGGCCGTAACGCATGCCATACCGGAAGCAAAGCAGGGGATCGCCGTAGTTGTTCGGCACAGAATGGGTCTCATTCTCGCGCATCAGAGCAAGAAGGAGCATACGCACATATCTGCTGGCGCCCTGATCACCTTCCAGGTCTTTCCACTGCAGGCCGTCCATGGAGATGTCTCTTGCGATCTCCTTGACGATCATACCGGCAGGTTCGCGGTCACCATAGATCAGTTCCGCATAGACAACAGGTTCTGTTGTGGTGATAAAGCCTTCTGCACCTGTTCCGTGGTCAGCACCTCTGGTGAAGTTCATGAACAGGACCGCATCGCCCATTTCCAGTGCATAGGTGGACGGATCAACGCAGTTGGAAACGATCACAAGTTTCTTGTCGAAATCCTTCGCATCTTCGATGATCAGCTCTGCCGCATCGTTGAACTGTGTGCAGTCGGCGATCACGACATCCGCTTCCTCGATATCTTCGACCAGAGTGTCTGCAGCTGTGAATGCATCCAGGATCTCCTGTTTTGTGGCGGACGAAGCAGTGCTGTCGAAGTAAACTTTTGCATCATGGCTCAGCGGGAGCAGATTGTCATCGTTCTTTACCAGAACTGCGGATTCCGCCTGGAGGACACGTTCCAGTTCCACTTCTTCCGGATTACGCGCCGCCATGAGAGACTGTGTGTCTACGATGTCCCAGTGCTGCGCAATGTATTCCGCGCTTGCGGAAAGGCTTAAAGCATATTCCGAATCAGAGTACGGGTTTTCAAACAGTCCCATATCAAACTTGGTCCGGAGGATCCTTCTGCAGGCTTCTTCCAGACGTTCTTCGCTGATCAGGCCCTGTTCCACGGCATCTTTGGTACCCTGCAGACTTAATGTATTGGTGTTTTCCGTTTCAATGGTCACGCCCGGGTTGCCCATCTGATCCAGTCCCAGATTGATGGCAAATGCATAACGCTCGGGAATGGAAAGGGACAGAAGATCGATCCCGTCGGCGGTAACGCCGGAAGAGTTGTTGTCACCCTGATCGCCCCAGTCGGACAGGACGACGCCGTCATAGCCAAGGGTGTCGCGCAGATAATGCATGGTCTGTGCATCATAGTCTACATGAACAGTGTTGGAAAGTCCTGTATTGTAGCCGTTCAGCATGAGCCATCTCGGATTGGCTTCCAGAGCTCTTGCCCAGCCGTACAGCCAGTTTTCCGTGTTCTGTGCCACGGATCTTGCACCGGCGAAGTCAGAGTCGCCGCCTCGTCCGATGAAATGTTTGATGCAGGCGTAGGTGCCGTTCGGGACCTGAATGGCATTGACTTCCGCAAAACTCATTTCACCGATGTAATACGGATCCTCACCGTTCCAGGAGCCGATCTCAACGCCGTAAGGATGGAGCACGATGTGATATCCTACCGCGCGGGTCTCCAGAGAATAGAGGGTCCAGAGCTTTTCGGCAAGCGGCAGATCATTTGCCACGCCAAATGCATCATGAGCTGTGTCGATCATACCGCCCCATGCATTATACTGTCTGTCGCAGGAGATGGTGACCGGGATGCCGAGTCTGGCTTCTTCGCCCATCTGCTGCATGGCGTTGTGGTAGTATACCATTTCTTCGACAGTGCCGTTGTCGTTGCTCAGGTAATGGGTGATGCCCATCACATTGATGTAGTACCACATGGAGTATTTGGTATTTCCCATGCTGGAGCCGCCGCCGGGAGCACCGCCGTTGGAATCGCCGCTGGATCCGCCTTCTTCAGCAGGAGCAGCTTCCTGTGCAGGCTCTGCTTCTTCTGCCGGAGATGCTGCGCTGTCACTTCCGCCGGGACCGCCCGATGAGGCGGCATTTTCATCTTCATAAGGCTCTTTTGCCCATAGCAGACGCTCATCATGAAAATCATTACCGGACGGGTCGCCGCAGGTGTTCGGATGATACAGAAGAGCGACTTTTTCATCCAGGGTCATCTGGCTGTACAGGTCCGTAATACGCTCTTCGGTGTCCAGTCTCCAGTCTTCATAGGGATCCAGTTCGCCGTTGGCATTCAGATCCTTAAAAGAAAGACCGTCCACTTCGATGATCTCTTTGAGAGTAGCACCGATCTCCGGCTGTATATCAGTCGCCGGGATAATGGTGATCTCCCGCATCTCACTGACGGAACCGTCAGAAGGTGCTTCACCGGCAAAGGCGGTGCTGCCGATCGAAATAACGGCAAAAGCCAGTGCCAGCATACAAACCAGTGTCTTTTTCATAAAAAACCTCCTCTTGATTCTCCTGACGGCTCCGGCTTTTCGTGCGCCGGGTCCGCAGGGACTGTAGAAACCACAGGCGGCTGACCTTTCCGGACAACCGCACAAGTATCCACTATCAGAATAAAGAAGAAGCTGCCATTAGAATATGAAATTTCAGGCACAGATGATTGTAAAATCCGACACAGGTCATTTCTGTTTCAGGGATGACTGATACTGAGACGGCGAGATCCCCGTGACCTGCCGGAAGACTTTGCTGAAATAGGCATAATCATCGTAGCCGACACAGGCTGCCACCTGATGAAGAGGGATATCCGGATGCTCCGTCAGCATCTTTCTGGCATTGTCCATCCGGCACTGTACCAGATAAGAATTGAAGGACGTTTCCCCGTATTTGCGGAACAGACGGCTCAGATATGTCTGAGAGATCCCAATCTCCGAACAGACGGTCTGGATGCTGATAGGCTGGTTGAATTTTTTCTGTATCGTGCGGATGGCATACTGATATATGTCTTCCGGTGATTTCTGCTTCAGACTGGTATGATCCGGGTCATACAGTACCTGGTACAGTGACTCCAGAAGTTCCTGATAGGAGACTGCATGGTTGGTCAGCGTTTCTGCTTCGGTCATGACCTGATCTGTGTCTTTCCAGTGATCCAGACGAACGGCCTCAACCAGATGCAGGAGCTGCTGCATCATGACATACGCCTGTCTCTGGGTAACTTTTTTTCCATCCCATTCTGCTCCCAGAGTCCGGAAGATATGATGGATGTCCTTCAGATTGTTTTCGCTGACACACAATTCCAGCCGCCTCAGGATTGTCGGAGGGATATGCACCGCAGACGGAGTACATTCCGCCGGCTTTCCGGACCGCTGCCTGCTTGCAGGATCAGCATCATCATGTACAGCATCGGAAGCATCATGGTCCGCAGAAACAGTCAGGAATTCTTCATGAAAATGCCCGATCACGGCGTTGTGGCGCAGCAGTTTTGACGCCTGTGTGTAAAATGTTCCGAGCTTTTCGAATTCCATGCCTGCCTGTCCGATAATGATCGTTGCCATGATATACCCGGAGGTTTCGGCAATCTGTCTGACTGCTTTATGAAAAGCGGAAACAGAGCCGCCGGCTTTGGCGAACAGAAGGAATTCCCTGTCATCCCTGCCCGTCAGGAAATAGATGTTTTCAGGATCTACGGACATCAGGGAACCGGGCTGTCCGTCCGGGATGGAAAACGGCTGTCCGCCTGGAGCGTTCTGTTTATTTTCCGCAGCAGGCAGGGCATCAAAAGGCACGATGCCGGCAAGTGCAGTCTGCTGAAGAGGTTTTTGCGGATAGATCACATTTCCGTACCGGAGAAGTGCAAAATAGAATTTGGAATCTCCGAAGATGCTGACGAAGAAATCCGGGTCGGCAGTTTCATCATTCAGCAGAGCTGTCAGTTTCCGGAGGATCTGATCTCCTTTTGCAGCATCAAGTTGGTTCCTGATCTTGTTCAGGAGTTCTTTCATATGGGAAACACTGACCGGCTTCAAGATATAGTCATCGACAGATGCTTCGATCGCTCCATGGGCATATTCAAATTCCGAGTAGCCGCTGACGATCACGATATGAAGATCCGGAAACAGGTTCCGGGCTGCTTTCGCCAGGGCAATCCCGTCCATGTCCGGCATACGGATGTCGGTGATCAGGACATCTGCTTCGCCGGGATGTTCCCGGAGCCAGGAAAGGGCGGATGCACCGTCCCTCTGCTGGCTGGTCACGTCAAAATCCGACGTGTATTTGGTTATGATCGTTTCCAGAAAACGAAGAGCCGGCAGCTCATCGTCCACAAGCAGAATATGATACATGTGTTTAACTCCTGTAAGTCAGTTCCACAACAGCTCCGTTGTCATTATACAGTTCCATTTGGATTTTTCCGTGGCTGTAATACCAGATCCGCCGGTAAGTATTGATAAGGCCAAGATGCCCGTCGGTGTCCGGCTCCTCGAAGGAATCGTTCCTTTCGATCAGGCGGAAAGCCCTGCGGAGTCCGGACAGAGTATTCCAGTCAAATCCTTCTCCGTTATCCTGAACGATCAGGGTCATGCCATCCGTGTCCGAGAAACCTTTTATGGTGATCAGCCGCTGGAATCCACCGCCCTTGACGCCGTATTTTAATGCATTTTCTACCAGGGGCTGGAGCGTAAGCCTGGGAATGGTGTTGTCAAGCATATTGTCCGGAACGTCGATCGCGTAATCCAGCCGGTCTTCATAGCGCATCTTGCACAGATACAGATAATGCCGGACGTTATCCAGTTCTTCCCGCAGCGTGGCCGTCTGGGAGCGGACATCTGTGGAGTAGCGCAGCATCTGGGCAAACTGGTCGCAGATCTCCGTGATCTCTTCATTGCCGCTTTCCAGTCCCTTGGCACTGATGATATTTAAGGTGTTGTATACGAAATGAGGATTGATCTGCAGCTGCAGGGCATTGAGCTGTGCCTTGAGGAAACCTTCCCGGAGAGTTACTTCATTTTCATGCGAGATACGGAGTTTTGTGAGCATATCATTGAAGCTTTCTTCCAGTTCGTACATCTCCATATCTCTGGGGTTTACAACATTGTAAGGACCCACTGTATCAGCCTGGGAAAGAAAATCGTCTGCCGGAAGATCACGGATCTTGGAACGGAGTTTCCGGATCGAACTGGTGAGACTGACGGAAAAAACGACCACCAGAAAGACCGCAGCCAGAAGAATGGGCAGCATGATCAGGAAAGAACGCTTCAGGATGGCTGTCCGGGTATTTCCCAACGCATCGATCTCCTGGGAAACATAGATATTAAGCCCCAGTTTTTTGCTGTACTGTCTGACGACCAGGCGGTCGCTGGCATCGGCAATCCGGAAATGCAGCATTTCCCCGGGCAGCACTTCGCCGTAAACATAGTCATCATGCCAGGTCCGGAACAGATCTTCACCGGAATCAAAGAACGCCTGTGTGGAGATCCCCTCCTGTTCGAGGACCAGGAAGATCCCTGCCAGATCATCCAGCGGGGCAGACACGTCCAGATATCCGAGCAGTTCTCCATGATAGAGCACAGCTCTGACAACGGAAAAGACCAGAGCATTGGCTCTGATCGACCAGGGATCGGAATGAGGACCCAGGATCAGCTGCTGATAGGGATTGCTGTCCAGCCGGTCCAGATATTCCAGAGAGGCGACAGTCTCTTTTGCTTCATCGGAAAAACTGACGGTGGCATCCAGTTTTTCAAACCGGCTGGTGAGAAGGAAGCCGTTCCGGTCAAATACACTGACCCGGTAAAAAACGGAAGACAGAGGCGCCTGATACATGATCCTGGACATAGACGTCTGGGCATTTACGATATCGGCGGAATAACCTGGATCCTCCGTGCTATAGATCGTATAAAAAGCGTCCATAAAATCCGTGTCGGATGTCAGTTCCTCCATGGCATACTCCATAAGTTCCATGTACTGTTCGACTTCTGTTTTCATCATGGAAGCCATGGTATCCAGAGCAGTATGGGTATTATTATACAGATTGTCCAGGTTGGACTGGTAGGAGATGAAGGAAAAAGCCAGTGTAACAGCAACTGCCAGCACAGAAAACAGAATGATCAGTTTTACGCTCATTTTCATGGCAGCCGCCTCCTTTCGGATATCATGCGTTGATTGTACTTTATGAGACCCGTGAATTCAATGGTATCTTCTAACAGCTTTCCGGCATGTTTTACAGCCGGAAACAGGGTCAAATTTTACAAATAGTTGTGTCGGATATTCCATGGAGAGAATCCTGCCCTTCTTCTATAATCCATCCAGAATGAATAAATCTTTGTTTATGGCAGGAGGGTATTATATGAAAACAGGAAAATTAATTGCGATAGGGCTGGCAGCCGCCTGCATCATGGTTCCGGCTTTTACGGCAATGGCAGATGATGCGAAGGTTAATCTGAACGCGGCGAAAGCTCCGGAAGAGGTCGTGATCGACGGTTCCCTGGACGAATGGAACCTGGATTCCGTCGCAGAGATCACACAGCAGGAACAGCTGGTCAGGGATGAAGGCCAGTGGACGGGTCCGGAAGATCTGAGCCTGAATATCTCCGCAATGTGGGATGAGGACAATCTCTATATCGGCGGTACCATTATGGATGATACTCCGTTTATGTACAGAGAGGGATTTCCTCCCGATATGGCAGATTCACTGGTGGTTTTCTTCGGCACTGATCCGGCAGCAGATCCGGAACGTACCGAATATGCTGCAGAAGATTTCCGTGTCACCATGGTCCTTGATGATTACTATTTCAATACCGGCATTGACCGTGACATGATCGCAGACGACAAGGGATTTGAGACCATAGGCGAAGACGGCGACGAACAGGTCCTGGACGGATACGAGTGCGCAGTGGAAGAGATCGACGGCGGCTATACCTTTGAAATGGTGATCCCGTGGAGCAATTTCTCCAACGACGAGATCCCGGTCTTTGTTCCGGCGGCAGGCGTGACAACTGCATTTGAACTCGGCATGTTCGACCTTGATTTCCCGTGCCCGGGTGTTGCGACCGCACGTATGCAGTGGGCAGGCCGCAGTATGGATGTGGATGAAGATCCGAGCCTGTGGGGCACCATTACATTTGTAGAATAAGGGATTGTTGTTAAACGGAAGGGAGTATTTGTAATGATCAGAAGAAAACTGATGCCGGTTCTGGCACTGGTGCTTGCAGCGGTCATGCTGATGGCCGGAACGGCATTTGCCAAGAATGAAAAAATCACCGAGTTGGATATTCCGGCAACCCTGGAAGATGATGCGGCAGAAGGCACAGTAAATGTTTATCACTGGTGGACAGCCGGCGGTGAAAAAGATGCCATTGAAGCCGTGATCGACGGATTTGAGTATTATTATCCGGATTCCACTGCTCAGTCCAATGCCATCCCCGGCGGTGCCGGCGGCGCCATGGTCATGAAGGTCAAGGTCCTTCAGCAGGCAGGTAAGAGTCCGGAAGCTTTCCAGGCACATCCCGGTCAGGAGATCCAGCCGTACCTTGACGGCGATATGCTGTTTGATCTGAGCGAAGTATGGGAATATGCAGGGATCCATGACCGCATGATCGCAGGTCTGGATGAACTGTGCAGGGCCTCTGACGGCAACTACTATATCGTTCCCATCGGTATCCATAAGACCAATACCATCTTCTACAGCATCGAAATGTTTGAAGAATACGGCATCGAGATCCCGGATGAAGAGAATATCACGTGGGACGAGTTCTTTGATATCTGTGACCAGTTCCAGGCGGTCCTTCCGGAAGGCAAGTATGCAATAGACCTGGGTGACAGAAAAGGATGGGCAGCCTGCCAGGTATTTGAAGATATCATGATGGGTACCGATCCGCAGATCTATGAAGACTTTATCAACGGTAAGGCAACCGCAGAGCAGGTACAGCAGGTACTGGACACCTTCTCCAAACTGATGGAGTATGTGGCACCGGACCATGCAGCGAGAGAATGGTATGAGACAGCAGGCCGTATGGTTGCGGGAGATTACGCAATGCAGATCATGGGGACCTGGGAGCAGCCGCTGATGACCAGCCTGGGCTGGGAGTACGGCAAGGACTACGGCATCTTCAATATGCCGGGCACCGAAGGGTACTATGGTATGTGCATTGACGGATTCGTTGTCCCGAACGACTCCTCCGATGTAGAAGGCGGCGTACGCTGGGCGTATATCGTCTCCCAGACAGACGTGCAGGAAGATTTCAGCGAAGTCAAAGAGTCTGTATCACCGTATACCGATGTGGAAGATTATGTCTACAATGATGCTACCCTCAGATTCAAAGAGGAGATGCTTTCTGACGATGTAACCTATTATCCCAGTTTTACACACGGCACAGCACTTCCGTGGGCTGCATCATCAGACCTGCAGACACGTATCACGGACTTTTCTACAAGTCCGGATCCGGATACGGCACGCTATGCCAAGATGATCACTGACGCATTAACCGAAGCAGGAGTGGAAGGAGACTGGAGCATTGTTAAATAAAAGACTGATCGCCGGTGTTATGGGGGCGGCACTGGCTGTAACCGCAATTTGCCCGCTGACAAGCTTTGCAGCAAAGAAGAAAGAAGTAACACATGTGGAACTGACTGTGATCGAAGCAACGGAAGAACAGCACGAGCTGGTCGCTGCCTGCAAGGAGATCATCGAAGTGGACGGCCTTAAGTTCAAGGATATGAACGCTAATGGGCAGTTGGATGTTTACGAAGACTGGAGAGAAGATGCGGAGACCAGAACCGCCGATCTGATCAGCCAGATGACGATCCGGGAAAAGGTTTCCCAGATGCAGCATCCAACCTTTGTCCCGAAGGGGGATGGTTCCACACCGAATTATCTGAGTAAATGGTCCAAAGATGAAGACATCGGATTCATCCTGGTAAGAGAGCTGACCGATCTGAAGGATGATGACGGCAATATCATCGCAACGGCTCCGGAAGTGGCAGTAGCCAATCTGAACCAGGTACAGGCCTGGGGCGAAGAAAGCCGTCTGGGTATCCCGATCATCATCTCCATGGATTCCGTACATGGGACATCCTATGTAGAAGGTGCGACCGTTACCCCGCATAACCTGGGGCTTGCAGCGACCCGTGACAAGGAACTGGTTGCCCAGCTGGCAGATATTGCCCGCCAGGAGCATATCGCTGTCGGTGCACGCATGACGCTGTCACCGGAAGCGGATATCGCTACCGAGCCCCGTTGGGGACGTGTCATGGAAACCTTTGGTGAAGACCCTGATTTTGTGACCGAAATGACAGTTGCACAGGTGATCGGTTTCCAGGCAGGATCCGAAGGATTGAATGAGGATTCCATCATCGCCTGCATGAAGCATTTCCCGGGTGCAGGTCCGCAGATGGAAGGTGTTGATATGGCTCCGATCATTTCCACGGAGGAATCTCTCCAGGAGCATCTGAAACCGTATATCGCAGCGATCGAGGTCGGACTGGCATCCGTCATGCCGTATTACTCCATCCCGATCAGTATTTCCGAGATTGCAGCCCTGGGCAGCAAGGAAACCCTTCAGGATCTCCTTCGTCGGGATCTTGGCTTCGACGGCATCATCCAGACAGACTGGGGCATGATCTGGGGTATCCAGCAGAGTAAAGCGATGTGGGGAGATGAAGTCAGCGAAGACGAAGCGATCCTCATCGGTGTTATGGAAGGACAGGTCGACGGTATCGGCGGCGAGTCGATCAGCCTGATCGATTCCATGGAAGAAATGTACGGCAACGGTGATATCACCGACGAAGTACTGGATGCAGCATGCCACAGGATCCTCAGAGCGAAATTCCAGATGGGAATGTTCGAGAATCCCTATGCTGATCCGGCATATGCAGTTGAATATGTAGGAAATGAAGAAAACCAGGCCCTGAACCTCAAGGCTGCCGAAGAGTCCATGACCCTTCTTAAGAACGACGGCATCCTTCCCCTGGAAGCAGGCAAGAAGATCCTGGTATGCGGCCAGAGAGCCGGTGATATGGACTCCCTGTGCGGCGGCTGGTCATCCCTGCAGAAAGGCCTGACGGTTGCAGAAGCCGTTGCAGAATATGCAGGTGAAGGGGCAGAAGTCGTATACGAAGCGGAAGACCTTGATATTATCAGGGAAGAAGCGGCTAAGGCGGATGTGGTTATCTGTGCGATCGGCGAAGCCAGCTACATGCATACTTCTCCGTGGGGACCCGATACACTGGAGATCACCAAAGTCCAGAAGGAAATGCTGGAAGCAGTCAAGGAAACCGGTACGCCGATGGTAACCGTTGTGATCACCGGACGGCCGATCATCCTGACCTGGTGTGATGAAAATACAGATGCGGTCCTGATGGCATATTATCCGGGCTGCCAGGGCGGTGTTGCGATCGCCGAGACGCTGTTCGGCATCAACAACCCGACAGGCCTTCTTCCGATCCAGATGCCGCGGGATATGGAATCGGTCCTGAACCAGGAAAGCGACATTGCCTATGATATTGAGGATCCGCTGTATGACTACGGATTCGGCCTGAGTTATGAATAATACTCTTCTGTTTATCTGAACGGCTGCCGGGATCCATAACCGGCAGCCGGATCAGGAAGTCCATGCTCTGTTAGGAGATATATTATGACAAAAAAACAATCATGGTTTTCGAGACATCCGATGTGGCCCATGATCTTCCCCGCAGCGCTGCTGATCTATTTTGTCTATGTCAGCCTTGGCTGGAACCTGTGGGTCTCTGTGTCAAACTGGCCGGAGGGAGAACTGGTCCCGTCCTATGGCTGGGGAGGATTCCACTGGTATGCCCAGATGTTTTCGGATGGTGATTTCTGGAAATCATTTTTAAATACGATACTGCTGTTCCTGATCATTCCGATCTGCCTTCTGATCGGTCTTGGCCTGGCGCTTCTGATGGATCAGGGACTGAAGGGGACGACAGCGTTCCGAAGCCTTATTCTTCTGCCGTTTGCCCTGTCTTATGTTGTAACCGGTACCGTGTGGGCATGGATGTACAATCCTTCCAACGGCATCATCAACTCGATCCTGAAACTGTTCGGGGCGGATACGTCGCAGCTGCAGTGGATCGCGAATCCGAAGACGGTTATGGTGTGCATCATCATTGCACTTGTATGGCAGTTTTCCGGATATGTGGCACTGATCATGCTGGCAGGCATCAAATCCGTTCCCCAGAATGTGATCAATGCGGCCAAGCTTGACGGGGCATATTCCATGAGGATCTACCGTAAGCTTGTGATCCCGCAGCTAAAAGGTGCGATCGTATCATCAATTACCGTCATTGCGATGTTTGCTCTCAGATCGTTCGACTTTATCTGGCAGATGACAGGCGGCGGACCGGGCAATGCTTCTTATACACTGCCGGTATATATGTATAAGGTGACCTTTGAGAAAAACAATTTTGCCTACGGCGCAGCCATCTCCAGCTTCCTTTTGGTGCTGGTACTGGTGCTTATACTGCCCTTTACCTGGCTAACCAGCCGAAAGAAGAAAGCGTAAGGAGGGAGCGATAAGATGAAAAGATATAAACCGCCAAAAGAAAAATTATCCGGGAAAATGAGAGCCTTGAGGATCATTTTCTATGTGGTGATGATCATTATCACCCTGCTTTTTCTGCTTCCTTTCTGGGGAACGATCACCACATCCCTGAAGAGCAGCACTGATGCCATGACGACCAATGCGCTGTGGTTTACCTCCGAAGTAGAGATCGGTGTGAAGAATCTGCCGGAAGGCACGTCCCTGGCCGATGTTGTCGGATACCAGGAAACAGGCAAACATCAGTATTTTGCCACATTGATCGAAGATACAGACAATCTTCCGAAAAAATATTTTTATGATGAAATAAATGACCTGTATTACACGGATGAGGTAAAGATCAGGAGTTCCGCAGACAACATCTCTCTCTCAGATCTTGTTTATGATGAGGAGAGCGGCAAGTATCTGACGCCTGACGGTGTGGAAGTAGGCGTTTCCCGTCTTCCGGAAGGGGTGGCACTGACCGATCTTTATGAATATGCGGAACCGGGTGACTATCATTATTATGCAAATGAGGTTGATATCGAAGATCTTCCGGAAGGAGTCAAAAAGTCTGACTGTGTGGAGATCGACGGAAAATACTATGCAGATGAGGTGACGATCAGCAATCTTCCGGGAAATGTTTCCCTTGCGGATGTTACCTATGATGAAGAAACAGGAAAGTACTATGCGACCACAAAGATCTCTCTGGATGCCTATGGAAAAGCATTCAGTATGCTGAAGAAATCCATGCTCAACAGCTTGATCATTACGATCTTCGGTGCGCTGGGATCCTGCTTCCTGGGATCTATCTGTGCCTATGCCATCAGCAAGTACCGTTTTAAATTCGACGGGGTATTCTTCCTGCTTCTGTCTGCTGCGATCTATCTTCCGTATCAGGCGATCCTGATCCCGCTGATGCGGACCATGACCGATGTCGGACTTTATGATACCCATATCGGCGTGATCCTGATCCATACCATTTACGGTATGCCCATGTGTATGTCCATGTTCAGGGGATTTTACAGCGAGGTCCCGGATGCATTGCTGAAGCAGGCGATGATCGACGGCAACGGGCCGTGGAGGATCTACGGAAAGATCATTCTTCCCAATACCATGATCGCTTCAGTCACCGTCCTGGTTTTCCAGTGCACATCCATCTGGAACGAAATGCTGTTTGCACTTACCATGACAACAGAACAGGTGGCGGAACCTGCGACTATGGCACTCAATAAAATGGTCAGTTCCATGGCTGCGGAATTCAACCTGCAGATGGCCGGTTCCATCTGGCTGACGCTTCCGATACTGATCCTGTATCTGCTGATGGGCAAATATCTGATCCGCGGATATATGGCCGGCGCGGTGACAGCATCCTGAAGTTTATTGCAACTGGTCTTGATCGAACAATCATAGAAGAGGGAAACTATTATGAAAAGACGTTTTATCAGTATATTAGCAATCATTCTCTGTCTCGGCCTGCTGGGACCCATGTGGGTAATGGCGGAAGAAGAGGACGAAGAAGAGGAAGAAGATCCTGTCGCTGTCGTAACGATCATACCCGCAGAGGGGGAGCAGGCAGAACTCGGCGTAGCCGACGAGTCGATCCTGATCGAAGCAGACGGACTGAAGTTTAAAGATCTGAACAAGAATGACCAGCTGGATCCTTATGAAGACTGGCGGCTCGGAACAGAAGAGAGAGTGGCCGACCTGCTGTCCCGGATGGAACCTGATGAGAAAGCATTCCAGATGCTCCATATGACACTGGTCACATTGAAGGAAAGCTGGTTCAATGAAAACAATGTCGGGTTTGTGCTTGCCTATACCTACCTGGCAGACGGGATCGAAGCTGCTGTGCAGAGAGGCAATTATGTACAGGCGCTCAGTGAAGAAAGCCGCCTGGGCATTCCGGTCGTTTTCAGTATGGACTCCGTGATCGGCTGCAGCTGGATCGATGAAACGACCATTATCCCGGACCAGATCACTCTGGCGGCAACCGGTGATGTGGAACTGGTCGGACAGCTTGCCGTGATGCAGCGCGAAGAAATGAAAGCACTGGGGGTCCGCATGAGCCTTTCTCCGACGGCCGACCTGGCAACCGACCCCAGATGGGGACGTGCACAGGAATGTTTCGGGGAAGATGCGGAACTGGCATCCGCTATGATCAAGGCGGCCGTACAGGGTCTTCAGGCAGGTGATAAACTGACCCCGGATTCCGTTATAGCCTGTGTCAAGCATTTTCCGGGTTCCGGCCCTCAGACCAACGGGGAAGACGGATCGCCTATCGTATTAAATGACGATTCCATCGATATGCACCTGAGCGTTTTCAAAGCTGCTATCGAAGCCGGCGCAGCAAGCATCATGCCGTACGGCTACAGCACTGTCCCTTATCTGGGGGGAGATGCGGTTGACAATTTCGCGCACGAATCCAGCGTTGTCATGAATGATCTGTTAAGAAATGATCTCGGTTATGAAGGCATCATCCAGACTGACTGGGGAACCAATCATACGGCAGCAGCACTGGCCGGGGCTGATGCGCTCGGCGGTGCAGGAGCCCGCGAATCCAAAAAGCTCGTGGAAGCTCTCTCGGAAGAACAGCTGAATGAAAAAGTCGGAAAACTGCTGGCAGCAAAATTTGAACTCGGTATTTTCGAAAATCCTTATTCGGACCTGGAAACAGCGCAGGCAGTTGTCGGCACGGAAGAAAACTACGCACTGGCAAAGCAGGCTGCGGCCGAAGCACTTACGCTGGTGAAATATGAAAACCCGGTGGAGCTTGCAGGCAGGAACATCATTGTTGCAGGCACTCTGGCAGATGATGCCGCAGCACTGAACAGCGGATGGAAGATCCCGAACGATAACTATGAATTCGAACGGACCACAGGCGACAGCATTCTGGAAGGGATCATCAAAGAAGCCGGGGAAGACAAAGTGACCTTTATCGGAAACGATACTTCCCTGATCCCGGAAAGCATCGGAGAAGATACCGTTGCCGTTCTGGTTGTCGGAGAAAAGAGCGGCACACATCAGCCGAACTGGGGCGCACAGACTCTGGAATTCCCAGCAGAACAGCAGGAACTGGCAGCAGCCCTGAAGGCAGCAGGCGCCTATGTCGTAACAGTGGTCGTTATGAACCGTGCCTATGTTCTGAGTCCGATCGCAGAGCAGAGTGACAGCGTGCTCCTTGTATATCGTCCGGGCATGACAGCCGGGGCGGAGGCTGTTGCAGATGCCCTTTTCGGCAAGGCAGCGATCACAGGTCACACACCGTTCCAGATCCCGGCCGATATGAACCAGGTGCTTTCGCAGCGCGAAGATCTGGCGAAAGATATAACAGATCCGCTGTATGACTACGGATTCGGCATTGAGACAGAAAGCTTTGGAAAATAAAAACCTGGCAACACCAGAAGGAGAAATAAAATGGCATCAATTACCTTTAATAATGTAAGCGTATCCTATGACAGGGGAAAAACAAAAACTCTGAAGGATCTGTCTCTGGAAGTAAAAGACGGAGAATTCTGTGTCTTCCTGGGACCGTCCGGATGCGGAAAATCCACGGCTATGCATTGCATCGCCGGACTCCTGAAACCGGATTCCGGTGAGGTCTATATAGGCGACCAGCTGGTAACTGCCATGGAGAAAAAAGTGTTTGTTCAGCCTCAGCAGAGAAATATCGCCATGGTGTTCCAGGAGTATGCCCTGTATCCGAATATGACAGTCAGAAAGAATATGTCCTTCGGGCTCCAGACACTGAAAGTCGATAAAGCGGAGATCGAAAAACGGGTCAATTATATGGCAAAAATGCTTTCGATCGAGCATCTGATGGAACGAAAACCTGCAGAGCTGTCCGGCGGGCAGAGGCAGCGTGTCGCTCTGGGAAGAGCTCTGGTACGTGATCCCAATGTATTCCTGCTGGATGAGCCTCTTGGAAACCTTGATGCGAAGCTCAGGGAACAGGTCCGCTATGAGCTGAAGAAGATCCAGAGCGAACTGGGCGTGACAACTGTCTATGTCACCCATGATCAGACGGAAGCCATGACGATGGCTGACCACATCATCCTGATGCGGGACGGCATGATCATGCAGGAGGGAACGCCTTCGGATCTGTATGACTGCCCGAACAATGTGTTTGTGGCAAGTTTCCTGGGGACGCCGCAGATCAATCTTTTCGACTGCCGGGTGGTGCAAAAGGACGGCAGGATCTTTCTGGAATCCCCGGAGATCACAACCGTGGTGGAAGATAAAGATGCAGCGGCATTGAAAGATTATACAGGCAAAGAAGTGACGCTGGGCATCAGGCCGTCGGATCTTTCCATAGCGGAAAATGAATCGGATGCAGCCATTAAGGCGGCAATCGACAGCATGGAGCTTTTGGGCGATGCATACCTGGTTTATGTCCGTACAGGGAACAAGGTGGTGATCTTTAAGAATACAGACCTGAATACCAAGCTGAATTCCCACATTTTCCTGAAACCGGATCTTTCCAAACTGCATCTGTTTGAAAAAGAAAAGGGAGACAGGATCAACTGATACGATAATACTTTCCTTCCAGGGCGGGGTTGTCTGCGAAATGCGGCTGTCCCGCCCGTTATTACCCGGCGGTAAATGATATAATGCATCGGTATGAAACCCGGCAGTATTGACAATAAAAAGAAGATCAGGAATTTCTGGGTCCGGACAGCAGTCTTTGCCGTGCTGGCTGCTGCTGTCCTGGCTTATACTGCTTATGTCCTGACACCGAAATATGATTACGGGATCTGCAGCATGATGAACCTGTATCAGCAGCCGGCGGATTCCATTGATGTGCTGGCCCTGGGGACCAGTCAGACCTACGGCGGGCTCAATACCAATATTCTCTGGAAGGAATACGGGATCGCAGCATATAATCTGGCGACTGCGGAACAGGCTTACTGGGTTGGCTACTATTATCTCATAGAAGCGCTGAAGACGCAGCATCCGAAACTGCTGCTCCTGGATACCAAGGCAAGTTCCTATCCCAATGATACCAACCGCCACGGCCGCGTGATCCTGGGAACCTACGGGATCCTGTCACTGCCGGAACGGGCAGCTGCGATCAGGGAGTGTACCGGAGGAGAACATGTCCTGAGCTATCTGGCGGCCTTCCCGGAGATTCATTCCAATTACAGTGAGCTGAGTGCGGATTCTTTTTCCATTCCCCCCACCAACGGAGGGCGGGGAAATACCTGGAAGGGTTATATCGAACAGGATGAAACGGAAAAGCATGAGCGTCCTTCCCTTGTCTGGACCTCTACAAAAATGGCGGTTAACGAACATGAAATGGAGTATTTCCGGAAGATCCTGGAGCTGTGCCGGGAAAAGCAGATCCCGGTGATGCTGGTAAGCTATCCGTATCCGGATTATGCCAATGATCATATGTATGTCAACGGACTGTTTAAGGCCGCTGAAGAATACGGCGTATCAGGAATCAATTACAATCATCCGGACCTTCGGTTCGGGCTCCGGTATTCTTCGGATTTTGCGGACTGGCAGCATCTGAATCTCAAGGGGAGCGCCAATTTCAGCAGGAAGCTGGCCTCGGATATCCTTTCTCTGTATGACATCCCCGACCGGCGGGGAGACGACGATTATGCGAGTTATGAGGAATGTGCGGCCAGATGGTTTGAACAGTATCCGGAGTATGCCGCAGAGGAGGATACCGCAGATATCCGGCATTCTTAAGCCTGGCCGGACAGAATGGCCTGATCTTGTCCATTGGGGTCTGTGGCTTTCCGGATCCGTCTGTTTGCGGCGAAACCGTGTCTTTTTATCCGTAAAATGAATATTTCCTTCTAATAAGAATAGTTTGCTTCCGCAATTTCATTATATTGGCCAAACAAGAATAGCCCGTTATTCTTGTTTGGCCAATTCGCCTGAAAA
Source organism: Parasporobacterium sp. (assembly GCA_017431485.1). Taxonomy (GTDB): domain Bacteria; phylum Bacillota; class Clostridia; order Lachnospirales; family Lachnospiraceae; genus RGIG5612. The sequence continues at coordinate 22,645 of JAFRKZ010000089.1, forward strand.
AAGGATAGTTTTCGTGAAACAAACGGGAAAAACTATCCTTAAATCAGCATAATAAAGAAAAAAAGGATAAAGCACGATTCTTGTTCTGGCAGAAACACAGAATCGCGGAACCTGTTCCGCCGGGAAGTGCAGGAAATTACAAGCCTCTGTGTCCGATATTACATCGACCCGGGAACGTCATAAAAATATAATCAAGCATGGAGAAGTATTTTCCAAAAATAACTTAAGAAAGGGAAAAAGACATGAAAAAGAAATTAACGATTTTACTGGCACTTGTTCTGGCACTTTCTCTGATCTGCGCATCTGCAGTTATTGCATTTGAAGCAGCAACAGAAGAAGCTGCCATTACCGAAGCCGGGTCTCCGGAAGGGGAATCCGCAGATGCCGAATCTCCGGAAGGCGAGTCTCCGGAGGGCGAATCTCCGGAAGATGCCGCATCGGAAGGCGAGGCTGAAGAAGAAGCAGCGCCTGCTGAAGAAGGCGAGTCCGGCGGAGATGCCGCAGAGGAAGAGCCATCCGGCTCCGGCGAAAGCGAAGTAGATCCGGAAGCAGAAGCAAAAGCTGCTGCAGAGCGGGAACGTCTTCAGGCAAGACTGGATTATGTAGTGATCCCTGCAGATGGGGAGCAGGTAGAACTCGGATACATTGAGGGCGTGACTCCGATCCTGGAAGTGGACGGACTGAAGTTCAAGGATATGAACAAGAACGGCGAACTGGATGTATACGAAGACTGGAGAAATGATATTGATACCCGTGTAGCGGACCTTATTTCACAATTGACGATCGAGGAAGAAGCAGGCCTTTTGTTCTGCTGTCAGCCTTCCTCCACAGATCTGTGCGATTTCCAGGAGAAGTGGAATGTATCCTGCTTCCTCTTCAATGAGAACGGATCACCGGAGATCGTAACCAACACCACGAACAACCTGCAGGCACATGCAGAAGGAATGCGTCTTGGAATCCCCTGGACCTTCACTTCCGACCGTGAGTACAATGCATGGGGCGGTTATGTGGACAAGGCACATGAGGCATTCGGATCTGCAGATGATCCGCAGCTGGCATATGATCTGGCCTACTTTTACGGCCAGGCTATGAGAGCAGTCGGTATCCACGTTACCTTTGAGCCTTACGCAAATGAGATCGGTGCTCAGTACGGAGAGAATCCGGAACTGATCGCAGAAGTAGTTCATGCAGAGATCCAGGGTCTGGAAGATGCAGGATTTGCATCCTGTACCAAGCACTGGATCGGCCGCGGCGGCGATTCCTCCTTTGGAAATGCCCGTTCGGTAGCACAGAACTTCGATAACTGGATGGTAGGCTGGAAAGCCGCTCTGTCCGGCGGTTCCGAATGGGTCATGACCAACTGCGGCGGTACCGGTATCACCAATACCACCGACGTGAAATGGGATTCCGTAACCATGGGATATTTAAGAAATGAACTCGGCTTTGACGGTGTTGTCGTGACTGACTGGTGGGCACTGGGCGGCGGCCCCAACAATCCTGGAAGAATGACCGGTATTACTGTAGAAGGCGATGACCTTTCTACCTGGAATGCAGAGCAGCTTTACGACAGAGCTCTGGAACTTGGCACTGACGTATTCGGCGGCGGCAGAATGGAAGAAGGAACCAATTATGAAGATGCTCCTTCAAGCCTCTGGCCGCAGATCATGATCAACGGCATGACAGACGGAACCATCAAGAAAGAAAATGCGGACGGCGCAGCCACCAGAGTGCTTCGCTTCAAATTCAAAAAAGGCTTATTCGAGAATCCGTACTGTGACGTTGACGCAGCTATCGAACTGACTGCAAGTCCGGAGTGGGCAGAGCAGAGATGGGCGATCGACAGCAATGAAGCTCTTCGTGACGCGCGTAATCCTTATGAAGTGGAACTGTCTGAAAGACTGCAGGCAGAATCAGCAATCCTGATCAAGAACGATGACAATCTTCTTCCATTGGAAAAAGGCATCAAAGTTTATCTGGAAGCAAGCAACAAAGACCGTCTGAACGGATACACCAAGTACATCGGCGAATATGCAGAGATTGTGGATGATCCGGAAGAAGCAGATGTTATGATCGGTGATTTCGGTGCTATCGACGATGCATGCGAACTGTTCCTGGATGATGCTGCGGATTATGAAAAACCGGCGGTGCTGACGCTGAACCAGACCCAGCCGACTCAGTATGCCATTGAGAGCGCCCAGGCAGTAATGTATCTGAGATACAGCCAGAATGCTGACCATGGACAGACAGAAGCAGGATTCATTACTTCTACACTGCCGTGGGTCTATGCAGACCTGCTCTTCGG
>JAFRKZ010000012.1 GCA_017431485.1 Parasporobacterium sp.
AAATACGAAAGCCCCGGATGCCAGAAACAGTTCAAAAAGAACTATATTAAAACCGGAAGAACCGATATTCGGATCCCGGATAACAATTCCACTATCCTGGTGGCGCTGATCTGGATCGTGTTCAACTGTATCTTTGGGGCATTATATATGCTGGGGATCTTCGACGAAGGGATCATGCTGCTTCTGTGCAGCGCGTATTCTGTCTGCGACATGATCTGCATCCTCTTTTTCTGCCCGTTTCAGACACTATTCCTGAAAAACAAATGCTGCGGTTCCTGCAGGATCTATAACTGGGATTATGCCATGATGTTTACCCCTTTGTTTTTTGTAAGAGGGCTTTATTCCTGGAGCCTACTGCTGTTATCCGTCGCGCTGCTTGTCAGATGGGAGATCACTTTCTACAAACACCCGGAGCGGTTCTCGGAAAACACCAATCAATATCTGGAATGCAGAAACTGTACGGAACGGCTCTGTGTGCACAAGAAGCAGCTGGGGAGATTAAAAAAGCATATCGAAGAGTATACAGCGAAGAAACTCAGGCTGCTCGGAAAGAATGAGAAATAGCCGGAATGATAAAGGGAGGAAATAGAATGAAAAACAAGATCTGTATGTCGATCCTCGTTTCGATCCTGGCAGCGGCTATGCTGTCTGGGTCTTTCGGAGTTTATGCTGCTTCACCGGAAGAGCCGGCGGCCTCGGAACAGACAGAGGAAGTTTCATGGGCGCAGGGCACAGGCGCAGTGGAGATTCCGATCACGCAGATCGACTCCATTCGGATCGGACAGGTGGAAAATGCGCAGGCGGCTACAGGCTGTACGGTGTTTATCTGCGAGGACGGCATGCGGGCTGGCCTGGATGTCCGGGGCGGTGGTCCGGCCTCCCGGGAAAGTCAGCTCCTGAATCCGTTGATGGCAGCTCAACAGATCCATGCCATCGTGTTGTCCGGTGGAAGTGCCTATGGTCTCGGGACGGCCAATGGCGTGATGGCGTATCTGGAAGAAAAAGGCTATGGATACGACACCGGATTTGCCCTTGTCCCGTTGGTGGCGCAGGCGGACATCTATGACCTCTCTGTCGGAGATTCCACGGTCCGTCCGGATGCCGCAATGGGGTATGAAGCAGCCAGGCTGGCCAAGGAAGAGCCCAATTACAGGGATGGGAACTACGGAGCCGGCTGCGGAGCAACGGTGGGTAAGATCAACGGCATGGATACTTGTATGAAAACAGGGATCGGCAGTTTTGCGATCCGGATCGGCGACCTGAAGATCGGCGCGGTTGTCGTACTCAACGCCCTGGGAGATATCTACGACTGGAAAACCGGGGAGCAGATCGCGGGCCTTCTTTCCGAGGACAAAGGAGAATTCCGAAACACGGCCGCTTATATGATGTCCTCCATCGAAGCGGTGGACAACAAATTTACCGGAAACACAACCCTCGCGGTTGTTATGACCAATGCGGCATTTGACAAGGCTCAGCTGTGCAAGATCGCCGGTATGGCGCATGACGGATACGCCAGGTCCATCAACCCGGTGCATACATCGGCGGATGGTGACAGCATCTATGCGGTATCTGTGGGAACGGTCTCAGCGGATCAGGATCTGGTGGGCCTGCTGGCAGCAAATGTTGTCAGCGAAGCGATCGTCAGGGCAGTGGAACACGCGGATAGCGCTTACGGATATCCGGCGGCAGCAGATCTCAAAAAGGAGGATTAAGCGATGATGAAAGTTGGTCTGTACTCGATCTCCTGCTCGGGGGTATGGTTTTGCGACCGCCCGGCTCTTACGGTAGAGGAATTTATCGATACGGCAAAAAAATACGGCTATGAAGGGGTGGAGATCGACCTGAAGCGGCCCCATGGATCGCCGATCGACCTGGACAGCAAAAGATGCGCCGAAATCCGGGATTACGCTCAGAAACAGGGGATGCCCATCTGTGCGGTTTCGGCCAACAACAATTTTGCCATGCCGATCCCCGAAGCGGTGGAAAATGAACTTCTGATGGTAAAGGAACAGATCCGGGTAGCCAGGGAACTTGGCGCGCCGGTGTTGAGACTTTTTGCCGCCTGGCGGGGCGTTGTGATGCGGGAAGGCATTGCCACCTATGAGGTCACCAAAACACCCAACTATCTGGGAATGCTGAAATACCAGCAGTTCCAGCAGATCCTGGCATGTTTCAGGGAATGTGCAAAATGGGCTGAAGAAGCCGGGGTTATGCTGGCGCTTCAGAACCACGCGCCGGTGATCGAGACATATAAAGATATGCTGGAGTTTGTCCGTCTGGTGGATTCCCCGAATTTCAAATGCTGTCTGGATGCGCCATGTCTGGGATGGAATGCTGTGGTGCAGTCTGATGATTATATCAGGCAGGCGGTGAAAGCCGTGGGAGATCTGCAGGTGCTGTCCCATGCCAATGCGGAATTTGTGGAGAAGGAAGACGGCAGCATTGAGATGATCCCTTATGATACCCATGAACAGCCGGTGGTGACCAATTACCCCATGTTCATAAAGACCCTGAAAGAGATCGGGTACGACGGATTTATCAATTACGAATTCTGCCACATGCCGTTCCATGACGGAAAGGTGCTGGGATATAACGACTATATCGAAGACCAGATCCGTCTGGCCAGAAAGTATTTTCAGAAGCTGATCGAGGAAGCGTAGGGAAAAGGAACGGCGATTTCCTGATGCCTCACAGAGGCAGACTGAGCTGGGGATCGATCCATGACTTCTGCGGGACGTCATGGATCTGATCCCCTTCTTTGAAGTTTCCGATCAGAAACGGCGACGTTGGGTCATGAAGCCGGCTCCGGGCCAGCACTGCTGCGGGCTCGGCGTTGGCGTAGCAGTACCTGCACAGATGCCTGCAGGTATTATAAGCCCCGATATCGCAGGAAAGATAACAGGCGCATTCGGCTCTGGCGCCTTTCCTCTTCGGTGCGTTCAGGCGCATGCCGATAGCCTTTTCATAATCGCTGATCCGCATGCAGCCGCCGCAGTCTGCGCCGTAGGCGGCAAGCTCATCACCTTCCGCGCAGGGTTTGACAATCATGCCATGGGAAGAGGCGATCCGGATGATCTCCTTTCCCAGGACCAGACGATCCGCTTTTGCGACTTCCCGGGCTTCCGGGAAGTTTTTTCTGACTTTCGGGTAAAGGTCAATGAAGCTGATCACCACCGTTTCAGTATACCCGTCTAATGCCGCCGCGATCTGGTCAAACGCCCGGAGATGGTAGTCCATTGTGTACCGTTCCGACAGGAAGATCGGATCATAGCGCCAGCCGATACTGTGGATACCGACTGTGTCGGAGAGCCTTTTAAAATCTTCCAGCAGCCGGTGCTTATCCGGAACATGCGGCTCAATGTCCCGCCCGTAGGGCGTGATGGTGACGAACCAGTATTGGCCGTACTCTTTCAGAAGGTCCATATAGGGGAACATGGGAGCGGGGTTCTTGGTACAGAAACCGATGACGTCTACGACAGACGGATCCAGACGGTAGCGGCTGACCTGATCCGGATTGTATGGGTTGCGGACACAGACAAACCCTTCTTTCAGACGGTTTGCAAACCATTCGGCGTAAAATGCCGGAATATCTGTTCTCTGTCCCGTATTGATGATCATTTTTCGCAGCCTCTTGTTCGTTTCTTTCTTCATTGTACCACAGATCGATCATTTTCCGCTGCTGATCTTTAGGTTGGTTTTAGTATGATGCGATATGATCATGCATGAAAATGATGGAACGATCTCAGAAGATCGTGGAAAGAAAGGAAATAAAACGATGAAAGACAGAAAGAAACAGATCCTGAAGAAACTGACTGCCCTTTTGCTGGTATTTGCATTTGCGGCCATCACAGCATCCGCTTCCTTCGCGGGAGAATCGGAAGGCGGCAGCAGAGGAGGACACGGAGGGTCCGGTGGGATGCAGGCAGAAAACGATGAAGTGGTTCAGGCTGCATTTGCAGAGACTGAAGGAGCTTTTATCCAGGAGACTTTTACAGACCCCGACACCGGGTATGAACTGGAATATAGCCTGTATATCCCGAGTGATTATTCGGAAGACACAGAGTATCCTTTGATCATGTTCATTCCGGATTCTACTGGATCCGGACGCAGCGCCGAGGAGATCGTCAGCAGTTATTACGGAGCAGCTGTCTGGGCGACGCAGGAAGAGCAGGAAAAACATCCTTCCTTTGTGTTTGTCCCGGCGTTTACCGATGTTGTGGTCGATGATAACTGGAATACGTCCGGCCAGATCGAAACAGCTGTGAAAGCACTGCAGTATCTGACAGAAACCTACAGTATTGACACAGACCGGCTTTATACCACCGGCCAGTCTATGGGATGTATGACTTCCTTGTACCTGAACAGCGTCTATCCGGATCTTTTCGCGGCATCCCTGTATGTTTCCGGCCAGTGGGACATTGCTGCTTTGCAGAACATGGAAGAGCAGACCTTCTTCTACATCACGTCGGCGGGTGACAGCAAGGCGTCCGGCGGCCAGAGTGAAGTCATGGCCCTGTTTGACGGAGACGGCGTTTCATATACTTAC
>JAFRKZ010000090.1 GCA_017431485.1 Parasporobacterium sp.
AGCAGAGTGCCCGCCGCACCTTGCCTGCATCGCTCCCTGGGAGAGCACCACAGACCTTTATGGCGACTCCCTGTATGAAGGCGGTATCCCGGCACTTTCTTTCAATGAGTTCATCGCAGCGCAGGTAACAGGTCTCGGCGGCGTTGACGACCAGGTTGCCATGGCACGTGTATATCCGTTCCGTAATGGATATTGGAATGACAAGATGGCTGATTTCGCCAAAGTCAAGATCCCGGTATACCAGACAGCAGGTTGGTCACACTTCCATCTGCCGGGCTCTTCCAGAGCTTACATCAGATGTAAATCCAAACTGAAATGGTTCCGTGCCCACAGAGATTTTGAGTGGCCGGATACCTACGATCCGCGCAACCTGCAGGATCTGCAGCTGTTCTATGACCGCTATCTGAAAGATATCCATAACGGCTGGGAGATGACCCCGAAGGTACGTATCGACGTTATGGACGTTATGGAGCATGATTACCAGGAGAGACGTCCTGAAAATGAATGGCCGCTGAAGAGGACTGAGTGGAGAAAGTATTACCTGGATGCTTCCAAGATGACCATGCAGGATACTCCTGTTGAGATCGAATCTTCTGTTTCTTACAACGGTGAGACCGCTGAAGACGGCTATATCGACAGAGTCGAGTTCGATATGGAATTCAAGGAAGATACAGAACTGACCGGTTATATGTGGCTCAGGCTGTGGGTCTCCTGCGACGGGTACAACGATATGGATATGTTCGTTAATATCCAGAAGGCTGACAGCAAAGGCAACTGGCTGCCGTGGACGACTCTGAATGAGCCTCATCCGGGACAGTGGGGCAAGATGCGTGTAAGCCGCCGTGCTCTTTGGCCGGAAGAGATGAAGAAATACAAACTTAAAGGCAAAGAGTACTGGCCGGTACAGAGCAACCTGAAAGAGGAGAAGCTCAAAGACGGCGAGATCGTTCCGGTCGATATCGCGATCGTTCCGTCCTCCCGTTTCTGGCACAAAGGACAGAAGCTTCGTATCCAGATCGCCGGCAACTACATCCGCGAGGGCTGGTTCGAGCCTCTCAGCTGGGACGTTGACAACCATGGAAAGCATATCATCCACACTGGCGGACAGTATGATTCATGGCTTCAGGTTCCGTACATCCCGCCGAAATTCGAAACCGACGGACACGTGTACAGATAATCGTAAAAAAGTATTGATGTTTGTAAGAACTGCCGCTTTATAGGTGGCAGTTCTTATTGTTTCTATTCTGGATCGGGGAATAACCCTCTCCGGAAAACAATCAGCGAATGCGTTTTTCGGGGAGGGTTATTCCCTGATCTGCAAAAGGAATATTAACTTGACATCAAAAGCGGCATTTGTTAATATATCAGCTGTTGTGAACCGCAGCTTAAAGGACGGACACTCCGACCGCTTTTCAGCTGCTGGTGATTAGAAAAAACAGGAGGATAAAATTATGATTACACCGGAAATCAAAGCCGAACTGATCAAAGAGTACGGCAAGAACGAAGCTGACACAGGTTGTGTTGAAGTTCAGGTAGCGATCCTTTCCTACAGGATCAAAGAACTGACCGAACATCTTAAGACCCATCCGAAGGATCATCATTCCAGAAGAGGACTTCTGAAGATGGTAGGTAAGAGAAGAGGTCTTCTGGATTATCTGAAGAGCAAAGATATCGAAGCTTATCGTCAGCTGATCGAGAAATTAGGCATCAGAAAATAGTTCATAAAAATAGACTTTAGGGATTTTTCCTTAAAGTCTGTTTGTTTATAATGAGCTGTTTCACGTAAACGGCCGGACATGGCATTCGCCAAGAAGTAGAAGAAGGAGAGAACAATGAGCAAAGAATTTAAAAGTTATGAAATGCAGCTTGCGGGAAGGACTTTGAAGGTTGAGATCGGAAGAGTCGCCGCGCAGGCTAACGGAGCAGTTCTGGTACATTACGGTGATACCGTAGTCCTTTCCACTGCAACTGCATCCGAAAAACCGAGGGATGGGATCGATTTCTTCCCCCTGAGTGTTGATTTTGAAGAAAAGATGTATTCTGTGGGAAAGATCCCGGGAGGATTTACCAGAAGAGAAGGCCGTCCTTCTGAAAATGCGATCCTTACAAGCCGTGTGATCGACAGACCGATGAGGCCTTTGTTCCCGAAAGATTACAGAAACGATGTGGTACTCAATAACCTGGTCATGAGTGTTGATCCGGACTGCTCAGCAGAACTGGCGGCTATGCTGGGATCTTCTCTGGCTACCTGTATTTCAGACATCCCGTTTGACGGCCCGGTGGCCATGACCCAGATGGGCATGGTAAACGGTGAACTGGTCTACAACCCGACGGAAGAGCAGAAGCTGGCTACAGATCTTACTCTTACGGTCGCTTCTACACCGGAAAAGGTGATCATGATCGAAGCAGGCGCCAAGGAAGTACCGGAAGCAAAAATGATCGAAGCGATCTTCAAAGCCCATGAACTGAACTGTGAGATCAACCGTTTCTTTGCGCAGATCATTGCAGAGACCGGCAAGGAAAAGCATGAATATGAAAGCCATGTGATCCCGGATGAGGTCATGGATGCGATCGTTGCACTTGTTCCGCAGGAAGAAATGGAAAAAGCAGTGTTTGCGGATGAAAAACAGGTTCGTGACGCCAATATCTCACAGATCAAGGACATGCTGAATGAGAAATTTGCGGAAGAACACGAAGATTACCTTCCGTTCATTGATGAAGCAGTTTATGCATATCAGAAGAAGACCGTTCGGAAGATGATCCTGAAAGACCATAAGCGTCCGGACGGACGTGCGATCGATCAGATCCGTCCGCTGTCCGCCGAGATCGATATTCTTCCGAGAGCGCATGGCTCAGGCATGTTTACCAGAGGGCAAACACAGATCATGACAGCCACAACTCTGGGACCGTTATCCGATGCCCAGAAGATCGACGGACTGGATCTGAATGTTACCTCAAAACGTTATATGCATCAGTATAATTTCCCGGGATATTCTGTCGGAGAAGCAAAACCGAACAGATCCCCCGGACGTCGTGAGATCGGACATGGTGCATTGGCAGAAAGGGCTCTTCTCCCGGTGATCCCGTCAGAAGCAGAATTCCCGTATGCACTTCGTCTGGTATCGGAGACATTTGAATCAAACGGATCCACCAGCCAGGCTTCTGTATGCGCTTCCACACTGTCCCTTATGGCAGCCGGTGTTCCGATCAAGAGACCTGTAGCAGGTATTTCCTGTGGTCTGGTTACCGGAGAGACCGATGATGACTATCTGATCCTGACGGATATCCAGGGGCTTGAAGATTTCTTTGGTGATATGGACTTTAAGGTAGCCGGTACGGATGAAGGCATTACCGCTATTCAGATGGATATCAAGATCCATGGCCTGACAAGAAAGATCGTGGAAGAAGCGATCGCAAGAGCAAAACAGGCAAGGACTTATATCCTTCACGAAGTCATGCTTCCTGTGATCTCTGAGCCCAGAAAAGAACTCAGCAAATATGCGCCGAAGATCATCAGCATTCAGATCGATCCTGATAAGATCGGTGATGTTGTCGGCAAGCAGGGCAAGGTGATCAATGAGATCATAGCAAGGACCAACGTCAAGATCGATATCGACGATAACGGAATGGTTTCCATCTGCGGCGTGGATCCTGAAATGCTTGAGCAGGCAAAGGGCATGATCGAAACCATCGTTTCCGAATTTGAAGAAGGCAGGATCTATGAAGGCAAGGTCGTTTCCAT
>JAFRKZ010000091.1 GCA_017431485.1 Parasporobacterium sp.
ATCGGAGGACACTTCCGGTGCAGATATCCTGATCGACTATGGAAGTTCCGAACTGTATACAAGAGAAGACATGGATGAGGCAATCAGTCTTATCCGGGAAACCTTCTCCGGATGGGAAGGCTGCGAACTCCACACCGTCCGATATGCGGGGGATGACTGCTGCAGTCGGGAAACGATCAGCTGGATGAACAGCCTGAAACCGGGCAGCGGATACACGCAGTGCATCGAATTTGTCAGTGATTTCCACTCTCCTTTGGAGGATGTTGGGGCATGGGAGCCGGATATGGAATATACCGGTTGGCAATGGTGGCTCGCCCGTACTGACGAGGGCAGCTGGGAACTGCTGACCTGGGGGTATTGATCCGTGCAGGCAGCGAATGCAAAGGAGACGGCATGATCTATCTTGCAGGCCCTTTTTTCAATGAAGAAGAGCTGAAAGTTATTCAAAAAGCGGAACAGATCCTTCTGGAACGAGGATTCGACATTTACAGTCCCAGGCTTCACGAGGACCGGGAGCATGAATTCCAGTCTCCTCAGTGGAGCGCTGAAACGTTTCGGATGGACCGGGACGCGATCGACGAAAGCAGGCTGGTAGTGATGATCTACCACGGCAATTACAGCGATACAGGGACTGCATGGGAGTGCGGTTACGCCTATGCAAAGGGAAAGCCCGTCGTGGCAGTCCAAGTTGGGGAGTCTTCCAACCTGATGGTGCACGAGTCGGCGATTGCCAATATCCGGCTGGAAGATCTGGCGGATTATGATTTTGATACACTGGAGGAAGTCCGGTATGAAGGGATCATGTTCTAAAGATCAAAATGAGGTGATCGTATGGAAACCGTGAACGGGCAATGGTTCATGCTGGGCTGCAGCCCGGATGATCCAACATGTATCCATGATACAGAGGAATTGAAAAACCTGATCCGCCGGATCGGTTTTCTTCCTCTGTTTTCCAATGAGGTCTCCGGCTTTTCGGTAGAGGAACGGACGCTTGCTTCTCACTGGTGGACGGATGATCCGTCTTCTGATCCCTGGGCATGGAGGCAGATCCTGTCCCGGGACCCGGAACTTGCCTATGGAAAATTCTTTGGCAAAAAAGCCGGCTTTGTTTCCAAAGAATGGTTTCCGGTATTTGCCAATTTCCGTCGGAACGGGTATGATTTTGATGCCAGGTGCGATGACGACCTTGTGCCTTACCGGCAGAAGAAGCTGATGGAAGCATTTGAACCGGATGAGAAGATGATCAGCCGGGGACTTCTGTCTTATGAAGCCAGACAGCTGGGGGGATTCGGGAAAGACGGCCTGAAGAATTTCGAAGGAACATTGGCAGAGCTGCAAATGCAGACCTATCTGATCATGAGTGATTTCCGGCAGAAGATCAATCGGAAAGGGCAGGCATACGGCTGGCATATTGCGGTGCTGGAAACACCGGAAACAAAATGGGGATACGAGCATGTCACCGGCGCATACCGGGAAGATCCGGAGCAGTCGAGGCAGCGGATCCTGACACATCTGCAGCGGCATTTTCCGGAAGCAGACGGAAAAATGTTCCGTCAATTGGGGATTTGACAGATATGAACGAAGTTATCAGACAGTTATTTGACCGTCGGTCAGTCCGGTCTTTTGAAGACCGGCCGATCCCGCAGGAAGATAAGATCCTGATCCTGGAGGCTGCCATGCAGGCTCCGACTGCCGGGAACCAGCAGCTGTATACCATCCTTGACATTACTGAACAGAAGCTGAAAGAACAGCTTGCGATCACCTGTGATGATCAGCCGTTTATCGCGAGGGCTCCTATGATCCTGATCTTCTGTGCTGACTGCAAGAAATGGTACGATGCCTATCTGGCAGGGGGATGCATTCCCCGAACGCCGGATGCCGGAGATTTCCTGCTTGCCTTCAGCGATGCCAATATCGCTGCGCAGAATGCGGTTGTCGCTGCCCACAGCCTTGGGATCGGTTCCTGTTATATCGGGGATATTATGGAGCGGTATGAGGAGCATGTGAAGATCCTGTCCCTGCCGTCCTATGTGTTCCCGGCGGCCATGCTGGTGTTCGGATATCCCACGGAACAGCAGAAAAAAAGACCCAAACCGGTAAGATCCGGATTGCCTCATATTGTTCATGAAAACGGGTATCATGTGATGGATGAGGCAGAGCTGACAAAAATGCTGCTTCCGAAAACAGGGCTGCTTCCCGAAACGCCTCCGGAAGAGTATACTGCCTGGGTAAGACGCTTCTGTGAGCGGAAATATAATGCGGGTTTCTCCCGGGAGATGTCACGTTCAGCGAGGGCATTTCTGGATACCCTGGGAGAAAAGCCGTAATATCCTGTTTCTTGAAAGTATAAAACCGGCCTGAAGCCGGAATAAACGAGGTAATCACTATGAAGATCAATGAAAAATGGATCCTTCTGGAAGATCAAAAACCGGAACTGAAATACAGGTCCGTCTATGCGGATGCCCAGGAGGGGGAGATCGCGGAAGAAGAGGAAAGCGAGCGGGTACTGGTCCTTTCCGCCAACGGAGACATCGGAGCCGCCTTTTATAATACCTACCGGGTAAAAGGCGATGACGGGATCAGAGAGACATTCCCCGGGATCTGGTTCCGGACGCAGGAACGGGAAAGCGGCATCACCAATGCGGCCTGCGAAGAAGCAGACCTGACGGATATTTATGCCTGGCAGCCGCTGCCGGAGATCTTCTGACCTATGATCCTTCATTTCAGCGGAACCGGAAACAGCCGGTATATAGCAGAAAGGATCGCACAGGCTACAGGCGATGTGCTCCTGGACATGAATAAGAAGATCCGGAACCGGGATATCAGCACAGTTGCAGCTGTTTCCTATCTGGTGTTTGTCGTACCGACCTATGCCTGGCGGATCCCGCAGGTTGTGGAAGAGTGGATCCTGGCCACGGAATTTGCTCCGTCTTTCCCGAAAGATGCCTCTTCCGGAGCGATGCGGGTCTGGTTTGTTATGACTTGCGGTGATGAGATCGGAAACGCAGATGCATATAACGAGGCACTATGCCGTAAAAAACACTGGGATCACATGGGTACGGCGCAGATCGTGATGCCGGAAAATTATGTCGCCATGTTTGCTGTCCCGAAACCGTCCACGGCACGGAAGATCATCCGGAACGCAGAACCGAAGATCGCG
>JAFRKZ010000092.1 GCA_017431485.1 Parasporobacterium sp.
CAGATCGGACTGTGTTGCCTTTGCCGGATTGTTCCGGGTCATGGCTTTCTGCAGCGAAGCGATATCATTGCGAAGGAAATTGCGGTCTTCTTTGCTGATGTCTTTTTTCTGTGCCTGGAGTTTTTGCTGCACTTCATTGATCAGCCGTCCGGCTTCGTTGTTCACTTCCACCGCTTCCCTGCGGATCCCGTCCTGGGCTGCATACTGCTGCGCATCTCTGATCGCCTGTTCGATCTGGGCATCGGACATCCGCTCATTATCATCGATGGTGATCGACTGTTCCCTGCCGGTATCCAGATCCCTGGCGGATACTTTCAGGATCCCGTTCACGTCGATATCAAATGTCACCTCGATCTGAGGAACGCCTGCCGGAGCGCCTTTGATCCCGTTCAGCCGGAATCTGCCGATGGATTTATTGTCCCGTGCCATAGGGCGCTCCCCCTGGAGCACATTGATATCCACACTTCTCTGATACGGTGCTGCCGTCGTAAAGACCTGGGAATAGTGAACCGGGAGTGTGCTGTTTCTCTCCACCAGCCTGGTCGCTACGCCTCCCACCGTTTCTATGGAAAGGCTGAGCGGCGTGACATCCAGAAGAAGCAGCCCGGTGCCTCCGTTATAAAGCTGGATCGTTCCGTCTGACAGCAGATCTCCCTGCATGGCAGCTCCCTGGGCAACACATTCATCCGGGTTAATGCTCCGTTCCGGCGTCTTTCCGGTCAGGGCACGCACCTTTGCCTGAACAGCCGGTATCCTGGTGGAACCGCCTACCAGAATGACTTTTCCCAGTTCCGAAGCTGCGATCCCTGCATCATTCAGCGCATTTCGGACCGGTATTTCCGTCCGGTCCACCAGATCTTTTGTCAGCTCATTGAATTCCGCCCTGGTCAGGGTATATTCAAAATTGACCGGCTCTCCCTTGACCATGGTCAGATACGGCAGATAGACCCTTGCGCTTTCCAGCCCGGAAAGCTCTTTTTTGCATTGCTCAGCTGCTTCCCTGAGCCGCTGCAGGGCAGATATGTCCTTTCTGATATCCACATTACTCTGCTTTTTGATGATCCCCAACAGGTGCGTGACGATCCGCTCATCAAAATCATCGCCGCCCAGATGGTTATCTCCGTTTGTCGCCAGCACCTCGATCACATCGCCGCCGATCTCGATGATGGAAACGTCGAACGTACCGCCTCCCAGATCGTACACCAGGATCTTCTGGGCAGCCCCGTTGTTCAGGCCGTAGGCCAGAGCCGCACTGGTGGGCTCGTTGATGATCCTTTTCACGTTCAGTCCGGCAATTCGCCCCGCGTCCTTGGTTGCCTGCCGCTGTACATCATTAAAATAGGCCGGCACGGTGATCACGGCATCGTTCACAGGTTCTCCCAGGTAATTCTCCGCGTCCTTCTTCAGTTTGCGCAGGATCATGGAACTGATCTCCTGAGGCGTGTAGCGCTTTCCGTCGATGTTTTTTGACCAGTTCGTCCCCATCTGTCTTTTGATGGAACTGACGGTCCTGTCGCTGTTTACGGCAGCCTGCCGCTGGGCTGCTTCTCCGACCAGCTGTTCTCCTGACCGGGTAAACGCCACCACGCTGGGCGTGGTACGGTTTCCCTTTTCATTCGGTATGATCACCGGCTGACCGTTCTCTACCACTGCCGCGCAGCTGTTTGTTGTTCCCAGATCGATGCCTATCGTCTTGCCCATTTTATTCCTCCGCTTCGAAGGTCAGGGTGAACCCTAACAGTTCCGCTGCCTTCTGGAGCTGAATGTCTTCTTCCCTGGTAATGACTCCGTCTTCATATACTTCTTCGGGGAATTCCACTATATAATCCGGCTCGATCCCCTCATCCTGGATGCAGTTTCCTTTCGGGCCGTAGTATTTTTCTGTAGTGAACTTAAGACCGGATCCGTCGATCAGGCGGAAAATGCTCTGGACAATCCCTTTTCCGTAGGTTGTTGTCCCGACGATCTGTGCCATATCATAATCCTTCAGCGTCATGGTAAACAGTTCTGCCGCAGAAGCAGTATTTTCATTTACCAGGATCACGATCGGGATATTAAGACAGTTTGCATCCGAATTTTCCGTAAAGATACCTCCCTGCCGGTCTTCCACAGAGACGATCACACCTTCCGGAAGGACCCTGTCGCAAATGGCGACAACAGAATCGTAATCCCCGCCCGGGTTGTCCCTCAGATCCATGATGATGGCCGTCATCCCGGATGCTTCCAGCGCCTCGATCGCATCTTCAAACTGCTGGACAGTAGAGGTATTGAATTCGGCGATCTGCAGATATCCAACGGTATCGCTGAGCATCTCATAATAGATGCTTTCCGTTTCGATCTCCCTTCTCTCGATCGTCATGGCAAGTTCTTCCCCACCGCGTTCGATCACAAGGTCTACTGTCGTGCCGATCTCCCCCCGTACGAGGGAAACGAGTTCGTCCAATGTTTCAAAATCCCGGACGCCGGCTGCTTCAACGATCAGGTCCTTGATCTGAACGCCGGCTTCCTGGGCCGGAGAATCCTTAAATACTTTGTAGACCTCCACTTTGTTGTCATCGGTCATGACGATCTGCACGCCGATCCCGGCGTAGGAGCCGTTCATCTCTTCCATCAGCGTGTCAAACTCTTCTTCGGTGTAGTACTGCGCATATTTGTCACCGATGTTTTCCATCAGGCCTTTTGCCAGAGCATCTTCGATCATCTGATCGTCCAGATCATTCAGGTAATAAGCCCTCAGGTAACTCAGGATCATATCGATCTTTTCCTGATAGTCCAGTTCCGCAACGGCAGCTTCCGTCCGGCTGTTGTTGGCTGCGGAAAATCCCAGTATCCCCGCACACAAAAGGATCCCGATCAATATCCCGAGAAGCACGGTAAAGGCGCTGTGAAACAGACTGCCTTTGCGCTGCCTCGTCTTTTTCCCTGCTTTGTCCGTTGCGCTATCAAAACAGATGCCGGCTTCAGGTTCACTGACAGTCCGGCTATCTTCTGGTGTTTCCTTTGTATAATCAAGATATAAGCTATCTAATTCTTTATTGTTCATACAGTCTCCTGTGATTTATCAGGGTTATTTTTTCTCCAGGTTTTCTACGTAATTCATGTATTTGGATACCATCAGGGCGATCTTGAAGGTCACCGCATCATCAAAGATCCTCAGATCCAGGCCTGTGATCTTCTGGATCTTATCCAGGCGGTAAACCAGAGTATTCCTGTGGATATACAGCTGTCTGGAGGTTTCCGAAACATTCAGCGAGTTTTCGAAAAACTTGTTGATCGTTGTCAGAGTTTCCTCGTCAAAATCGTCGATGGAAAAATCACCAAGGATCTCTTTCAGATACATGTTGCATAAAGGAATGGGAAGCTGATAGATCAGACGCCCGATCCCAAGGCTGGAATAGGAATTGATGTGTTCGTTCGGGAAAAAGATCCTGCTGACTTCCAGCGCCATATTGGCTTCCCGGTAGGACTTGGAAACATCTTTCAGATCCCTGATGACCGTGCCGTAGGAAATATAAGCTTCATCCTTCACATCAGATTTCAGGACATTGTAAATATTTTTCGCTACCCCTTCCAGTATTTCCGGGGTATCTTTTTCGGAGACAGTCCTGATCACAACGATATTATTCTTGCTGAGAGGCGTACAGAACGTCTCCTTGTCATTGATGAACAGGTTGCGCACCACATCGATCGCCTCATCCTGATTTCTCTTCTGCAGCTGAATGATATAAACGATCCTCTGCTGTTCGATCTCGATATGCAGCCTCTTGGACCGGTCAAAGATATCCAGCAGCATCAGGTTGTCCATCAGAAGGGATTTGAAGAAATTGTCTTTGTCGAATTTTTCCTTGTAGGCAGCAACGATCGTTTCGATCTGGTATCTGGCCATAATGCCCACCAGATTGTCTGTTTCACCGGTTCCGGCTACCACGAGAACGTAAACATCCTGTCCGTCGTCCCTGATCTTAAAGAAGGAATTGTTGCGGTCCCTTCCCTGCTCCGCAGACGTAACGGCAAAAGCTGCGATCCGGTCTGAATCTGCAGTAAATGATTCATCGGTTCTCGCGGCATATCTGCCGTCAAGATCCAGGATGGCCATCTCTTTGCCGGTGATGTTTTTAATATCTTCCAATGCTTTCTGCAGTAATTGGCTTGAAATCATATATAATACCTCAGATTCATTTGCTAGCATGTAACATTTTCTTAATATTTCTTATATTTTACATTATATCTGTGCAAATTGAAAGAGTAAATATCATTTTTTTTGTTGCTTTTTCGTGTTTATTCCCAAATTTTCCTGTCACAATTAACAATGATCAATCCTGAAAATAATGATTGACATTTTATACCACTCATTTTATAATGTCTCCTGCGTAAAGGGATATCGCCAAATGGTAAGGCAACGGACTCTGACTCCGTCAGTTCCAGGTTCGAATCCTGGTATCCCTGTGATAAAACCGGCGGGTTATTCACCCGCCGGTTTTTTACTGTCTGTTATTCACGTTCCTCTTTTTCAGATCGTCATTTCTCCCCGGATGCTCATTTCCATTCTCTTTTTGATCTGTTCCCTCGATAAGCCGGCGCTGAACAGATAATACAGTTTTGCGACTGCTGCTTCCGTCGTAATGTCATATCCGCTGACTGCCCCTGCCGCGCGGAGCTGGGAAGAGGTTTCATAAGTTCCCAGGGAAACTCTTCCATGCGGGCACTGGGAGCAGACGATAATGATGGTGCCGTTTCTGGCGGCTTTCTCGATAATGGGAAGCAGCTGGTCTGCATTTCCCGGGATATTACCTGCTCCGAAGGTCTCAATGACAACCCCTTTCAGTTTTTCCGTCATGATCGGATCGAACAGTTCGAACTGGATCCCCGGAAACACCTTGATGACCCCGATGGGGATTTCCTTCAACAGCTGAAGGGTGAACTCCCCTCTCTCCGGCTGAAACAGCCCCTCCTCCCGAAACCGGATCTCGATGCCGGTTTCTGCCAGAGGAAGATAATTCGGGGAATCAAATGCGATCAGATCGTCCGCGGAAAACTTGGAAGAGCGGTTGCCACGCAGGAGCTTCCCGCCAAAATAAAGACATACTTCATGGATCCTGTCATCTGCTGCCAGTAAAAGAGCCGTGATCAGATTGTCCCTTGCGTCATTGCGGATCTCACACAGCGGGATCTGCGAACCGGTCAGGATCACGGGTTTTGCATTGTTTTCCAGCATAAAAGAAAGGGCGGAAGCCGTATATGCCATCGTATCGGTACCATGCAGCACGATGAATCCGTCATAGGTTTCATAATGCTGCGCGATCATCTGTCCGATCTCATTCCATTCTCTGACCGCAATATTGGAAGAATCCAGCAAAGGATCCATATCCACCATATCCCACAGGGGCATCTCCCCTGCATAAAGTTCCGGAATCTCTTCCAACTGCCTGTGGAAACGTTCTTTCTGCGGAGAAAGTCCATGATCGGTTTTCTGCATGCCGATCGTCCCGCCTGTATAGATGATCAGGATCTTTTTCTGTTTATTCATTTTTCGTACTCCGCTTTTCCGGTATCATGCCGCCTGCTTCACCAATCTCATCGGTGGTTTGCATCCAGACATTCCAGGCTTAAAGAACATTTTCATGTGTTTTTTTAGAATTACCCATTTCACATTACAAAGCAAGGCTCTTTTTCATGCGAAATATTAAAAACTCCGAATTCGCATGAAAAAATAGTATGATTTTTCATGCGAAAATAAGAAATTGAAAATAACACATGAAAAATCTCCTGAAAAACTCATGTGAAAATCCAAAATTTCAGATTACGCATGAAATAACCCACAAAAAAGTCATGCGAAAACCAATTGTTTCCATTTTCGCATGAAAACGGCTATCCTGCACAGCCAGTGGATGTCCGGATCGTCTGCCATACAAAAAAGCAGGTGCCCTGAGGGCACCTGCCGTGATCTGTCATTCTTCTATGTCTTCGATGTAATACAGGAATACCCAGCCATGGTGGCCATCGTAGGAGGTATAAGCCCAGACGGCTCCGTTATAATCATCCGTATAGTAGGCTTCTACCGTCAGCTCTGTTCCTTCCGGGATCGGTCCGAATGTGCTGAAATAGTTTCCGGGACCTGTCTTTAATTCATTGTTGAATTCCGTATATCCGATCGTAAAGGTCTCCGGAGTTTCCAGCAGTGTTTCCGGTTCCTGGACTCTTGCGTTTCCGTCAACCTTGGTATACTCCAACCAGATCCAGCCGTCTTCTCCGTCATAGGAGGTATGGCCCCATCCTCCGTCGACCTCGGAGATATGCACCTTTTCGTCAGACGGGATATACAAAAGTCCGGTGCCGTTCGGAACATCCTTCATGGAAAGCGCGTCTCCGTCCGCATAGATCCGGACATCAAATTCCGGTCCGGGATCTGCAGGTGTCTCCGGCTCCGTCGGAGCTTCGGTTGTTGTCGGTGGTTCGGTTGTGGGCTCCGGTGTTGTAGTCTCCGGTTCCGGCGTGGTCGGTTCCGGCGTGGTGGTCTCAGGTTCCGTAACAGTCTGCGTCGTGCTGAAGAAGTTGGTTCCCAGCAGACTGTTCACCTTGTCACGGAAGAACAACAGTGCTGCTGCCAGAAGACAGAGGATCACTAAAATAACGATCAGTGTAATGATCAGACCTGTATGTTTCTTTTTCTTCCCATCATCGCCGGATCCGCCGTCTTTAATGGTGCCTAAGATCTCGTCAATATCCGCTTTCTCGTCTTTTACCTGTTCAGAACCTTCGGAGTCTTCCTTTGTTTCTTCCTTTTTCTCTTCCTCCGCCTCTTCCGCTCCTGCATCTTCCGCCGCGTCTTCAGATTCCTGTTCTTCGGCAGCATCCGTCTCATGAGGCTTTATGACATCCATTGGAGGAACGACCGGGGTATCTTCTTCAGGGGCTTTGTCTTCCTGCTCTTTTTCTCCGCCCTCGTCTCCTTTGATAAAATCGGCGAGATCCAGTTCATCCCCGGTAAAATCATGATCAGAAGCCGGCGTTTTTGCTGCACTGCCTTCCTCAACGGAAGTTACATGCATGACCCTGCTGTCCTGGTATTCCGGTTCTTCCGCAACGTATTCTCCGGAATAGACCGAAGCTTCCTCCGGCATCAGTGTCCGCAGGACATTGGAGAAGCTGGAAGCCGCTCCCGGTTCCGCGTCTTTTGGCTGATAGAACTGATAATAGCTCATAAGAAGCCACAGGAAATACGGGATCGGTTCCATCGCAAACAGGGGCAGTCCATTTGCGCTCAGGGTATTGACCGAGTTCGTGATGTTTCCGAGGGTATAGGCAAGGGTGTAATTGACCGCCACAGGACTGATCCCGAGTTTCCGGGAAATACTGTTGATCGGATACCCTTCCCCCCACAGGACGGCACACGCTCTTTGATTGTCCGGAAGACTTCCCAGTACCGCTTCCAGACACTCCTGTATATAATCCGGGGACATATTTGCGCTCATATTGATCTGCGGATCATAATCCGCAGCCGGTGAGATCTCTCCGAGATTGATCGCTTCCGCAGGAACCCGTTCATTAAAAACGCCCGCCTCGCTCAGCCTTGAGATACAGGTGTTTTTACACACTTCATTAGCCCAGAGCAGAAACTTGGATGTGTCTTCCAGAGAATCCAGATGATCGAAAATAAAAACATAGGCATCCCGGATCGCCCGGTCTGCTTCGTTCTTGTTGCGCATAAAAGCGTTCGCTTCTTTGCTGAACAGCTGGATCGTGTTGTCATAAATAAACTTTATGGCACTCTGACTGCCCTGCTGTGCATCATAAATGCTGTCTGTAAAATCAATAATAGCCATGATTTCCCCTTTGTCTGTTGTATCTTTATCAATAAAACTCTGACACTTTAACAGATTACATTATAATATATCAGCCTGAAAATTCAACCGCCCCGGTAAAAATACAGGTTTACCACCTGTGTGTATGCAGCTGTCCGAACGGTTCCAATCCCCGAAAACTGTCCTGTCTGAGCGCTTCATAGAGGATAATGGCGGCAGAATTGGACAGGTTCAGGCTTCTTTGGCCGGCTGCCATGGGGATCCGGATACAGGTCTCTTTGTTTTCCATCAGGATCTCCTCCGGAATCCCTGCGCTTTCCTTTCCGAACAGGATATAGTCCCCGTCCCGGAAATCCGCCCGGTCATAGACCTTCTGTGCTTTTGTGGTCGCCATCCAGATCCTGCTTTTCTGCGGATCTTTTGCCTCATCCTCTGAAAAAGGCGGGACTTCGGGATCCTCTCCCGGATATCCGGCAGCACAGAGCGTCTCCTCCGGAAAACAGACGTCCTTTGCGTGTTTCCACACAAAATCCCGCCAGCTGTCATACACCGTAACATCCAGGTCTGCCCAGTAATCCATTCCGGCACGCCTGAGGTTCTTATCATTCAGGATAAAGCCCATGGGCTCTATCAGATGCAGCCTGCTGCCGGTCACCAGGCAGGTCCTTCCGATATTTCCCGTATTGGACGGGATCTCCGGTTCCAGCAGAACAATATTAAACATTTTATTTTCTCACCTTAATTCTGCGTACGTCACGCCGGAATCACCGTCACCGTACTCTGCTTCATAACACTTTTTGACTCTTTTATCCCTGCGCAGCTTCTGCCTCACCGCATTGCGCAGCACACCGGTCCCCTTGCCATGGACAATCCGCACCTTCTCCAGATGTGCCATACAGGCATCATCCAGATACTTGTCCAGTTCTGTCAGAGCGTCATCGGCATTCATGCCCAGGAGCTTGATCTCCGTGGATACTCCCATGGCTTTGGAATACTGGATCTGACCGGTTCCCGTCCTCGTCCCTCTGGCAAATCTGGGTCCGGCCGCTTCTTCGGCCGGGGCTTCCAGGATCTCCAGATCACTCACCGGAACATCCATATTCATCGCCCCCAGCTGGACGCTGACTTTTCCTTTGCTGTCCGGAGAGGAAACGGCTGTTCCTTCCATGTTCATGGAAAGTACCCGTACAAAGGTTCCCTGCCGGATCTCTTCCGCCTTTACTTTCTTTTTGGCCTGCACCCTGACGCCGCCCAGATCCCCCAGGCCGTCAAGGGCTTCCTTCATCTGTTTCCCCAGTTGGGTCCTGGTCCTTTCCAGGGCGGAAAGGTTGGCTCCGTTCGAAACCTTCCGGATATCCCTTATTGTGATATCTGCGTATTCCTTCGCCTGACGGAGCACATCCGCCGCTTCGCTTTTTGCATCCCTCAGGATATCGTTTTTCTTTTTCTCCAGTTCGGCTTTTTCTTTTTCCAGAGACGCTCTCAGCTTCTCTGCTTCCATAAGCGCCGCATCTGCCCTGTTTCTTTCCAGCTCTGCATTCTTTTTGTTGATCTCGATATCCGCCAGCACATCTTCGAAAGCGATACTGCTGTTATCCAGCCTTGCCCGGGCATCTTCGATCAGCCTCTCATCTAGTCCCAGTTTCCCGGATATGGCAAAGGCATTGCTCTTTCCGGGAAGACCGATCAGAAGTTTATAAGTAGGACGCAGAGTTTCCACATCAAACTCGCAGCAGGCGTTCTGCACGCCTTTTACAGACATGGCAAAGACCTTCAGTTCTGCATAATGGGTCGTGGCCATACATCTCGCCCCGAACTGGTTCAGGCGGGTGAGGATCGACTGGGCCAGGGCAGCTCCTTCCGTCGGATCCGTCCCCGAGCACAGCTCGTCCAGAAGGACCAGGGAATCCGCATCCGCTTTTTCCAGGATATGGACGATATTTTTCATATGAGAGGAGAACGTGGAAAGATTCTGCTCGATGGACTGTTCATCACCGATATCTGCATAGATCTCCTCAAACACACACAGGCTCGATCCGTCCAGCGCAGGGATATGCATACCGGCCTGTCCCATCAGACACAGAAGCCCCGTGGTCTTAAGGGATACCGTTTTTCCGCCGGTATTGGGGCCGGTCACGATCAGCATGTTAAAGTCTTTTCCCAGCTCCAGATCGATCGGAACCGCCGTTTTTGCCGGGATCAGAGGATGCCTTGCTTTTTTGAGCGCAATGTATTTTTCTTCATGGAAATCCGGTGCGTTGCCTTTGATGCTCTCGGAAAACCTGGCTTTCGCAAAGATAAAATCCAGTTCTGCAAGCAGTTTGAAATCAAGCTTCAGCATCTCGGAATTTCCTGCTGCCATGGCAGACAGATGAGACAGGATCACCTGGATCTCCTCTTCTTCCGCCAGATGCAGTTCCTTCAGGTCATTGTTCAGCTTCACCACTGCCATCGGTTCAATAAAGACTGTGGACCCGGAACCGGACTGGTCATGCACCATGCCCGGCACGTGGGCGCGATGTTCCTGTTTCACCGGGATACAGTACCTTCCGTTACGCATGGTCACCACACTGTCCTGCAGATAGGCCTTCATGGAGGCGCTGCTGACCATATTGCTGAGGGTTTTCTGGATCTGCATTTTGGTCAGATTCTGCCGCCTTCTGATATCCTTCAGTTTCGGCGAAGCATCGTCCGCGATCTCGTCAATGCTGATGATGCACCGTTTGATCTCATTATTCAGCAGGTCGCATGGATCGATGGACTCATAGTAGACTGTAAGGGAATCCACCGGAGTCTCATCGTTTTCGGGTTCCAGGAATCTTCTGACAGAAGAAGCGCAGTCCAGGACCCTGGAAATATGCAGCAGATCCTCACAGACCAGGATGCTCCCTATATCCAGCCGCATGACAGCAGGTCTGATATCGATCAGCGGTCCGAAAGAAGGGCCCTGCTTTTTCCGAAGCCGGTTCACCGCATCGGTTGTCTGCAGCTGTGCTGTCCGGATCTGTTCCACGTCATTCAAGGGAAGAAGCCGGCGGCACATCTGCGCCCCGGCTTCCGAACCGGCCTGTTTTGCCAGCAGTTCCACGATCTTATCATATTCCAGTGTATGAAGTACTTTCTCGTTCATACGGTCTCCCTATCCGATAAGCTGTTCGACAGCAATTTTCTCTTTGCATGTATAATCTGCAATTTTCTATCTCGCCTGCATTCTTCGTGCCGCTGTCCAAAAAGCTCAGGAGGCTAACACCCGCATAGCCCTAGCCTCGTCGCCCTTCGCTTGCGTCGTTCCCTGCGCTTCGCTCCGAGCCGCCGTCAGACTCAGGGCTGCCTTGGCAACGGCTATAGCGGCCGCGCCTATTCGCTTTTGGGATAGTGGCGCAAAGAATGCAGGAAGATATAAAACTTCAAATGATCACATGGTCGGACGGAGATTGCTGTCAAACAGCTTATTGAATCCCATCCAGCCGTTTCCTGCCCCCTGTACCAGGGACACATTCTCCAGGATCTCTGTAAAAGCTTCCAGTTTTGCATCCGTATTATCCGCGAAATTAAGCGCTGCCGCTTCTATGAGCGCCGGCTTCTTGGGCGAGCCGAACTCATATTCTCCGTGATGCGCCAGGATACAGTGCTTCAGCTGATTGGCCTTGACTGCAGGAAAGCCCTTGATGCGGGCGATCTTTTCATCGATCATCTCAACTCCCATGACAATATGTCCCAGAAGCTGTCCTTCATCTGTGTAATCATTCGCCGGAAAATCCGACAGTTCCCGGACTTTACCGATATCATGGCATAATGCGGCGCAGATCAGAAGATCGTGATCCAGTTTGGGATATGCCTTGCAGTAGAACGCGCAGAGGTCACATACGGCAAGCGTATGCTGCAGGAGTCCTCCGATAAAACCATGATGGATGGTCTTCGCCGCGGAATGTGCCTTGAATGCGCTGATAAAGGCCTGATCTTCCACGAACAGGCTGTCCATCAGAAGCCTGAAATACGGTGTCTTGACGGAATCCACATGGGCAAGGAGTTCCTTGTACATGGACTCGATATTCCGGGAAGAGACCGGCAGATAGTCAGACTGGTCCACAGATTCCGGATTGGCTCTTCTGGCCCTGTCGATCGACATCTGCAGCGCTCCGTTGAACACGCTGATCCTGCCATGGACCTCCACGAAATCATTTACATCAAAATCCCCGATCCCCATGGAATTGGGATCCCAGATCTTGCAGCTGAGCGTTCCGGTCTTGTCTGACAATATCACATTTTCATAGTCCTTTCCGTTTTTGGTCTGGGCCATGTTTTTCTGCTTGCACAGATAGATCCCGGTAACGTTGTCACCGTCATGCATATCATTGATAAATCTCATATAAGTCCCCTTATAAAATGTCTGATACGGCTTAAAGCTTCTTTCAGTTCTGCCAGGGAGTATGCGTAGGAGATCCTGATAAATCCCTCTCCGCAGCTGCCGAATGCAGTTCCCGGCACCACGGCCAGCTTCTCTGTCTCCAGCAGTCTGGTGGCAAATTCATCCGATGTCATATGCAGAGTCCGTATGGAAGGGAATACATAGAACGCGCCAAAAGGTTCAAAGCAGTGAAGGCCCATGTCATTAAGCTCATTCACCACATATCTGCGGCGCTGGTTGTAGGATTCCCTCATCATGGCAATGTCTTCATCCCCGTACCGTAAAGCTTCCAGTCCTGCATACTGGGATGTAGTAGGCGCGCACATGATCGCGAACTGATGGAGCTTTACCATCTGCGTGATGATCTCCCTGGGGCCTGCGGCAAATCCGAGCCTCCATCCGGTCATCGCATAAGCCTTGGAAAAGCCGTTGATAATGACCGTCCGCTCCTGCATCCCGGGAAATGCCGCGATCGTTGCATGCTCTCCGGAATAGGTCAGTTCCGCATAGATCTCGTCGGTGATCACGAGAAGATCCTTTTCCAGACAGATCCGTGCGATCGGTTCCAGATCTTCCCTGGTCATAATGGCGCCGGTAGGATTGTTCGGGAATGCCAGCATCAGGACTTTTGTCCTTTCCGTAATGGCCCCCAGAAGTTCTTCCGGAGTCAGTTTAAACTCATTCTTTTCCTGCAGCGGGATCGTCACTGCTTTTGCTCCTGTCATGACAGCGCAGGGAACATAGGATACATAACAGGGTTCCGGGATGATCACCTCATCGCCCGGATCCAGGATCGCCCGCATGGCCATATCGATCGCCTCGGATCCTCCTACCGTGATAAAGGTCTCTGTCCGGGGATCATATTCCAGACCGTGACGTCTCTGATAATATGCCGCCACTTCCCGTTTGAGCTCCGGCATACCGGCGTTGGATGTATAAAAGGTCCTTCCCTTTTCCAGAGAATAAATGCCGGCTTCCCGGATATGCCACGGGGTATCAAAATCCGGTTCGCCTACGCCGAGGGAGATCGCATCCGGCATCTCCGCCACAACATCAAAAAATTTTCTGATACCAGACGGCTGCATCTGTCTGGCAACTTTGGAAATAGGATCTCTCATATGGACATTTTCTCCCTGCAGTCTTTTCTGACCGCTCCGAGAACGGTACCGTAGTCTTTATAACGCTTCATGATAAAATGAGTCGCTGTTCCCGTAACATGTTCGATGGGACTTAGCTTGCTGGAGACAAAATTGGCAACCTGCCGCATGGTCTTTCCTTCCAGCATCAGCAGGAAATCATATCTTCCGGAGATCAGGTAGCAGGACTTTACTTCGTCAAACATATAGAAACGTTCTGCGATCGTGTCAAATCCCAGATCCCTGGATGTATTGACATTGACTTCGATCAGGGCATCCACCATCTCTTCGTTCGTATTATCCCAGTTGATCAGCGTATAATACCCGCAGATGATCCCTTCTTTTTCCAGGTCCGCGATCTCATTTGCCACCGCTGTCTCTTCCGCGCCCAGCATCACAGCCAGATCCTTAAGTTCGATGCGGCTGTTATTCCGGATCAGTCTCAATAGTTCGTCTCTCAGCATTTTCACACCTCATTCTTTGTATTCTGCATGTCCAGCTTCTGCCGCTCTGGCGGCGTCAGGAATCTGGTCCTGTTTCCCAGGAACACGACACGCCGTTTTTTTTGTGTTAATTTACCAATGATAGCAGATTGCTCCGGGATACACAAGCCGCTGTCTTTCAGCGCGTCTTCTTTCTCTTCCTCCCAGATCAGGAGCCAGGCTCCTTCAGAGGAGGTCTCCAGGGGATCTTCCCGGTAAAGTTCACAGATCTCCGTAACTTCCTGCGCTACCGGGACAGTCTCCAGATCCACTTCACACCCAATGCTTTTTCCCGTCCAGGAATACATATCTTGCTGCAGTTCTTCGCAGGCTTTCCACAAAGCTCCGAAAAGACCGCCCTCGCCGATCGGGGTGAAATAAAAACCATCCGGGATCTTACCGCCGGATGGCATGATCTCCTGTTCCCGGACCGCTTTCGCGCCCAGTCCCTTGCATCTTCTGATAAAATATCCGGAGAATCTGTTCTCCAGCACTTTTTTGTGTTCTTCCAGAAGTCTCAGAGCAGTCTCTGCTCCAAGTACTCCCAGAACTGCGATCCGTATCATATGTGTTTTTGTCCTTCCGGGCAGTATTCCCGCAGGAAGCATTCCCCGCAGGCAGGTTTCCTGGCAGTACAGATGGTCCTGCCATGGGCTATGATCTGGATATTCCACAATATCCAATGGTCCTTTGGAAGGACCGCTTCCAGGTCATGCTCTACTTTCTCCGGATCTTCCTGCTTAGTCAGCCCCAGTTTTCTGGAGATCCTTCCTACATGGGTATCCACGACAATGGACGGGATGTCATAAATATTGCCCCGTATCACATTGGCGGTCTTTCTTCCGACGCCCGGCAGTTCTGTCAGCTCCTCTATGGAAGAAGGGATCTTTCCTCCATGTTTCTCAAGGAGCATGCCGGCACAGGCAATGATATTTTTCGCTCTGTTATGATAAAATCCCGTGGAATGGATATCCTGCTCCAGTTCCTTCAGATCAGCCTCAGCAAATGATCTCAGGTCCGGATATTTGACAAAAAGATCCCTGGTAACCAGATTGACCCTGGCATCCGTACACTGTGCTGACAGAATGGTAGCGATCAGAAGCTGCCAGGCATTGTCATAGTCCAGCCAGCATTTTTTCCGGACACTGTAATGCTCGTCCAGTTACTCCAGGATATTCCGGATCCTTTCTTGTTCCTTTCTGTTCAAAGAATGATACCTCCCGCGATCACCATATCCCCGTCATAGATCACCAGGCTCTGTCCCGGAGCCGGAGCCCTGACAGCCTGATCAAACCTTACTTCCAGCGTTCCATCCGGGAGCATGCTGGCTGTTCCCGGTTCTTCCTTTGTGGAATAGCGCACCTTTGCGCTGATTCGCATGGAATTGCCCGGCAGTTCTTTCAGGCTCACAAAATTCACATTGCCGGCCCTTACCGTATCTTTGTATAGTCCTTCATCGGGACACAGGACGACCTGATTGGTATCGATCCTTTTCTCGCAGACATA
>JAFRKZ010000093.1 GCA_017431485.1 Parasporobacterium sp.
CCGGATTGGTACCTCTGGTCCTGCGGCAAGATCCAGTATATGTTCCCGAAAGCTCATGCCGTAGCTTACGTCATGATGGCCTACAGGATCGCTTATTATAAGATATTCTATCCTCTGGCATACTATGCTGCCTATTTCAGCATCAGGGCTTCTTCTTTTGATTACGAACGCATGTGTATGGGAAAAGAAGAACTGCTGAGAAATATGGAATCCATCAAAACGAAGATCAATGAAAATGAAGCCACGCCGAAAGATGTTGATCTTCTGAAATATATGTATAATGTTCTGGAAATGCATGCCAGAGGATTTGAATTTATGCCGATCGACATCTATAAAGCAAAAGCATCCAGATTCCAGATCATTGACGGAAAACTGATGCCTTCTCTGATGTCGATCGACGGTATGGGGGATAAAGCTGCAATGCTGCTGGAGGAAGCGGCTTCAGAGGGACCGTTCCTTTCCAGGGAAGAATTCCGGATCCGATCCAGACTGTCCGGCACATTGACAGATAAACTGTACAAACTGGGAATCCTCGGTGATATGCCGGAATCCAGTCAGATGTCAGTTGCGGATTATTTTAACTTTCATTGATGCGGATTGTGTTCAAGGCCCGGGCATAGTATAATGTTTCCAGTTTATAAGATTGTCCGTAAGGAGGGAACTATGTTTATTCTTAGTGAAGAGCAATGTATCACATGCGGGACATGCGTGGAAGCCTGCCATAACAAGGCGCTGCAGATCATTGACGGCGCTCTGGTCCATGATCCGGACAAGTGCAACTGGTGCGGGCACTGTCTTGCTTTATGTCCGCGAGATGCCATTATGATCGACGGAGATGGTTATGATGTGGAAGACGTGGAAGAATTTAATATGCTGACAAGACCGACTCCTCAGCAGATCAGGAGGCAGATCATGATGCGGCGTTCTATCCGCCGTTTCAATGAAGAAGAAGTGACGGATGATGAACTTTCCTATATCCTGGAAGCAGCAAAATATGCTCCTACTGCAAAGAATGGGCAGGATAATTTCCTCCTGGTAGTAGGAACAGAAGAAGGACGTAAGGAGATCCTGGAGGATTCCATGGAGATCATCGGAAAAGCCGGCAGGGAATGTGCTGAAACCATGCCTGGATTAAGTGCCTTCTTTATGATGAAATACAAGATGTATAAGGAAAACGGAGAAGACGGTCTGTTTTATAATGCTCCCGTCGTGATCTATGTGTTTTCCGACAATCTTCTTGACGGTGCGATCTGCGCATCAACCATGATGCAGATGGTAGACGCACAGCCGGGACTCGGAGCGTGTTATCTCCAGCTTGCTGCGGATCCCTTTAACAAAGATCCGGAATTAAAGAAAAAGTACGGTATTCCGGAAAATAA
This sequence comes from Parasporobacterium sp., assembly GCA_017431485.1. Taxonomy (GTDB): domain Bacteria; phylum Bacillota; class Clostridia; order Lachnospirales; family Lachnospiraceae; genus RGIG5612. Next base: position 1,380 of record JAFRKZ010000093.1, read on the forward strand.
ACAATGCGCGATAGCGTTCGCACTCGGCCATACAGATGAAGAATTCTTTTCTTCCGTTCCGAGAAAAGAAGTTCCTGTTGTTTTAAAGTAGACTAGTCAGATCATGATCTTTATTACAGGAGATACTCATCGAAAACTGGATATAAAAAAACTGGATCTGGAGAATTTTTCAGAGCAGAAACTCCTTTCCCGGGATGACTTTCTGATCATTACAGGGGATTTCGGAGGCGTCTGGACCGGAGACAGCTCGGATGATGATATTCTTGATTATCATGAAAACAAAAATTATACGACTTTGTTTATCGGGGGTAATCATGAAAACTATGATGCTCTGAATACCTATCCCGTTGTCATGTGGAATAAGGGCCCGGTCCATAAAATCCGGGAGCATGTTCTTCATCTGATGAACGGACAGATCTACGAGATTGCCGGCAGATCCTTCTTTGTCATGGGCGGAGCCACTTCTGTAGACAAAATGTTCCGGATCGAACATGAGACCTGGTGGAGCGAGGAAGAGCCTTCAGAAGAGGAGTTCAGGACTGCCTGGGAAAACCTTGGCGCAAGGGGCAATAAAGTAGACTATATCATTACCCATACGGTACCGGAAAACGTCCGTAAAACTGCGTTCAAGCCCATGAAGGATTTCCTCGAATATGATAGCAGAGTAGAACGCTTCCTGGATATCGTCATCCGGGAAGTAAAGTATGAAAAATGGTTTGCCGGCCACATTCATATCGACAGAGAAATACAGGATTATAATCTTCGGATCATCTATAACAGTATTCTTGTTATATAAGTAAACAAAAAAGCTGCATCATGTAGGATGCAGCTTTTTTTAGCAGCTCGTACGAGAATTGAACTCGTGATTCCGCCTTGAGAGGGCGGCGTCTTGACCACTTGACCAACGAGCCATATTTAACATGCTGTCACATTATACATGAATGCTGCTTTAAATGCAAGCCATTACTTATAAAAAAACACGAGAATCTTTATCGCTCATTCTTTGTGCATTTATTACGAAAAATCCATATCGTTTTCCAAGGAATTGTAAGTTGTAGAGTCTTTTATATGGTATTAAACTGATAATGATAATACATGATTGATTCAGATCAGGAAAGAGGAAGCCATGAAACTATTCGGAGGAGTCATTCCGGTAACGGGAATATCGTTTTTGTTATTTGCAGTATTTGCCGTAGCTTTTGTGGGTTACCTGCTGGGCAGGATCACGATCAAAGGCGTGAATCTCGGAACAGCCGGCGTATTTATTATAGCTCTGGTGTTCGGTGCGATCTTTTATACTCCGCTTGGAAATACCGTTACGCAGGCAGGACCGGACGGCCCGATCAATATTGCATCCAGCGCGCTGAAGATCATTGAGACCATTGGATTGATCTTGTTTGTCAGTGCTGTCGGTCTTATCGCTGGACCTAATTTTTTCAGTAATTTCAAAAAGAATTTTAAATCCTATATTTCCCTTGGGTTTATTATCATCTTAACGGGTGCACTTACGACTGTGGTATGTTTCCTGATCGCCAGGGGGAGCAGTGAACTGTCCGATTCAGAATTGATCTCTATGTTGTCCGGGATCATGGCAGGTTCTCTTACTTCAACACCTGCTTTTTCAGCTGCAAAAGCTTCTGTTGCTACAGAAACACTGCAGGATATTGTATCTGTCGGATACGGTATCTCTTATATCTTCGGCGTTGTGGGCGTTGTACTGTTCGTCCAGCTGATGCCTAAGATTACCAGGTCGAACATGGATGAAGAGCGTAAGAAGATCCAGGCGATCGATATCGGAAACAGAAGAGCAGGGTCTGATAAAGGCAAGATCAAACTGGATCCCTTTGGTTTTTGTGCGTTTGCTTTTGTTGTGATCGTGGGAATCCTTCTCGGTGCGATCAAGATCCCTCTGACATCTGCCGGTTTATCCGGAACTTCTTTCAGCCTCACCAATACCGGCGGCGTTCTGATCGCAGGTTTGATCTTCGGCCATCTGGGACACATCGGCAGAGTGAGTTTCCGTATCGATAAAAGGATCCTGGAGACGTTCCGTGAATTCGGCCTGGTACTGTTTCTGACAGGTGCCGGTGTATCTGCAGGAGCAAAATTTATTGAGTATTTCAAATGGGTCTATTTCATCTATGGAATCATCATTACCCTTGTGCCGATGATCATAGGATTCCTGTTTGCGAAATATGTTCTTAAGCTCGGCCTTCTGAATACTCTCGGATCTATTACAGGCGGTATGACTTCCACACCGGCTCTTGGTACACTGATCCAGACTGCCGGAACAGATGAAGTGGCAGCGGCTTATGCCTCCACTTATCCTATCGCTCTGATCGCCGTGGTACTTAGTTCCCAGTTCCTCATCCTGATCTTCTCCTGATCACGATTCCGGAAATCCAAGCCCGATCCCGGAAATCCCGAAGATAATTATTTTTACTGTGTAGAATAGCAAACATAGAATAATCCCCCGGAAAATGAATAATACTGAATTTTCCGGGGGATTATTCTATGTTTGCTTATGTTATTCAGTGAATATTATTGGGGGATTTCCAGGATCGTGGCCATTCCCATTCCGCCTGCAATACAGAGTGTTGCAAGCCCGTATCTGAGATGTCTTCTTCTCATTTCATAAAGAAGAGTGACAATGATCCTTGATCCGGAACTTCCGATCGGATGGCCCAAAGCGATCGCACCGCCGTTTACATTGATATCATCCATTCTGTTTTCCAGTCCAAGTTCCCGGATGCATCCGAGAGACTGTGCTGCAAATGCTTCATTTAATTCGATCAACTGGATATCATCCAGGGTGAGTTCTGCCAGTTTTAATGCTTTTTTTGTAGCAGGGACCGGTCCTAAACCCATATAACGGGGATCCACACCGGCGCTGGCAATAGAACGAATATAAGCCAGTGGTTTTAAGCCAAGTTCCTCTGCCTTTTCTTCGGACATTAATAAAAGAGCAGAGGCACCGTCATTTCTGCCGGATGAAGAGCCGGCTGTCACCGTACCCGTTTCCGGTTTGAAACAGGGTTTCAGCTTTGCAAGCTTTTCCATAGATGTTTCACGAGGAAATTCGTCAGTATCAAATATGATAGGTTCTTTTTTCTTGCCCTGCGGAACCGTAACCGGAATGATCTCTTCTTTGAATTTCCCTTCCGCGATAGCTTTGGCAGCTTTTAACTGGCTGCTCAGAGAAAAAGCATCCTGGTCTTCCCGGGAAATATGGTATTTTTCAGCTACATTGTCAGCTGTCATCCCCATATTAAAATGTCCGTAGATATCCTGGGGCTGGGAACAGAACTGCGCTTCCGTCAGGGAGTCTTTCAGTCTGGCATCGCCGGTGCCTACACCATATCTGGCATTGCTCAGATAAAAGATAGCATTGCTCATGGATTCTGTTCCGCCTGTTAATACAACATCGGCATTGCCGGTCTGGATCGAGGCCATTCCGTTAAAAGTCGCCATCATTCCGGAAGCACAGGCACACATGACCGTCGCCGCAGGTGATTCTTCCGGGATTCCGGCTCGAAGAGCAGCAACTCTTGCAACATTGGAAGAATCGGAACTCTGTCTGCATTGTCCCATATATACCTGATCGATCTCTTTCGGATCGATACCGCTCCGATCGAGGATCCCTTTCATGACACTCACTGCCAGATCCTCTGCGGAAAGGGGTTTTAATGATCCTCCCATACTTCCTACAGCTGTACGGCAGGCTTCAACAATAACAACTTTTTTCATTTCTATCTCCATTACTTCTTATACAGGATCATCCAGGAATTTCTTCTCAAGACGAAAAACTTCAAAGAGCTGTTTGTCTCTTTTTGTTTTCAGTTCATCCAGATCCATCCCGGAATAGTCGTAAAAGCCTTTTCCGGTCTTAATGCCAAGGTCACCGTTATCAACAAGTTCTTTCAAAGCATTCGGCAGCTCATCGCCATTTACCGGCATTGTATAGCTCTTATTGATGTAGTTGTTGGCAGTCATATCCACACCGCCGAAATCGATCCTCTTGCAGATACCGAGAACACAGGCCCGGGGGATCCAACTGGCTTTGGATGCCAGGTCAATAGCCTGCGCATCGCAGTAGCCGTTATCGATCAGGTTAAATACTTCTCTGTGGATACACTGCTGCAGCCTGTTTACGATATAACCACGGATGAATTTTTTCATCAGGACAGCAGTTTTTCCGCAGCCGTTCAAAAGCTCAACAGCGATATCCGCATACTCCTGAGGAGCCTGTTCGCTTTTGACGACTTCAACAAGCGGGATCATCTGGGGAGGAGCATACCAGTGACAGATGATCTGCTGCGGAAGAAGAGATTCCGGTACGATCTCGAAAATATTAAGAGCAGAAGTGTTGGAAGCGATGATAACATCAGAAGGAACAAGCTTTGCAAGCTGTTCATAAAGTTCTACTTTTGCTTCTTTCTTTTCCACGATCGTTTCCTGGATAAACTGAGCGCCTTCAACGGCTTCTTTGATCTCAGAAACAAATGTAACTCTTTTAAAAGCCGCATCAGCCTGCTGCTGTGTCAGTTCTCCTTCTTCCACAAATGTGTCAAGACTGAGTGACAGAGAAGCTTTTGCCTTTTCACGTGTTGATTCGGAACGGGTCCAGACAGAAACTTCATAACCGCCCATGGCATAGACCTGAGCAATACCAGGCCCCATCGTGCCTGCACCCAATACGGCAATCTTCTTAATATCTTTTAAATTCATAACCTTCCTCCGGCTTTATTTGTGCTTGGTAAGTCCAAGGATCTGACGAGCATCCTCTGCAGTAGCGATCTCTCTTCCGGCATCTTTCGCAAGTTTGATCGCTCTCTCAACAAGCTGTACATTGGTAGCCAGCACACCTTTGCTTAAATAAATATTGTCTTCCAGGCCAACTCTTAAACCATCGCATCCGTTAGCAAGTCCCAGGAGCATGCAGGCCATATGGCTGTGTCCGATACCGGTAATAGACCAGGTGGCACCTTCCGGAAGTTTAGGAAGCAGATAGTTCAGGGAGTCCATGTTTCCGGGCATTCCGCCGGATGCTCCAAGAACAAACTGATAATGCACAGGAGTTTTCAGGAAGCCTTTTTTGACGTAGTAATTGATATTGCCGAGGGTGCCGCCGTCAAATACTTCACATTCCGGTTTGATATCAAGTTCCTGAGTAAGAGTTCCAAGAGATTCCAAAAACTGAGGAGTATTCAGGAATACATAAGAATTAGCCCAGTTCATGGTTGCAGGATCATAAGAGCACATTTCGGGAAGCAGGATCGGAAGGTGAGCCTGACGCATATCTTCAGGGAATTTTCCGCCGGATGTGGTAAGATTCAATACGATATCTACGCCGGCTTCTGCCATTTTTTTCCTGGTCAGATCGATCACTTCCACCCATTTTTCAGTGACCATGGTATTGTTGCCTTCTTCATCCCGGACATGGATATGAGCAACTGCAGCGCCTGCTTTAGCCACCGCAACGACTTCATCGGCGATCTCTTCCGGAGTGACCGGTACGTATGGGGTCATGGTTTTCTTGGTTCCTGCTCCGCAGAGCGCACAGGTAATGATCAGTTTATTCATGTGTTATCCTCCTTAAGGTATAATTATTTGTATAATAGAAAATGGACTTGTCATTTTCCTACAAGTCCATTTTCATATATTTTTATACAATTTGCATCGGCAAATCTTCATAAATAGATCAAAACATTTCGTGCAAATTGAACGATATTATTTGGATATTTTTGGCTTACGGATCAGGCAGTTGATGATAATACCTACGACGATCAATCCAAGAACAATATAAATGATCGCATTATAGGAATTGGTTGCATCTTTTACTGCACCTGCCAGAGTAGAACTGAAGGATGCAAACAGCAGGTTCAGGTTCACGATCGGAAGGTTAACAGCGTAGTTTTCAGGCCCAAAGAACTGCATGGCAAAAGAGGAATTTGTCGGGGTAACGCATCCATAAGCAATACCGGTCATGATATAAGACAGAACCAGCACAAACATGGAATGGCTGGACAGAGCGATCAGGATAAGTACCAGACTGATGATAAAGCAGATACCTCCGATCAGCATTTCCAGGAAACGGCCGATCTTATCAAACAGGAATCCAAAGATGACACGTCCAATGGCATTGAATATGGAGGTAAGTCCTACGATCGTAGCGATCGTTCCAAGCTGTGCCGCTGTAGGATCTGCCCACTGCAGAGTATCCAGCGCAATCGGACGCCCCTGTGAAATGATCATAAGTCCTGCGCCTGACATAAATAAGGTCCAGATAAAATACAGCCAGAAATTGCGTGTTTTCAGCATGTCAAGCGGTTTGACCTGTGCATAGAACTGCACATCTTTCGGAGCCTTTTTCGGAGCAGGAGCATTCCAGCCGGCAGGAGGATTAACAGTGAAAAAGCTTCCCAGGACCATGATAACCAGAAGAATAATGCCGAAGATCAGGAAAATCGTTCTCCACTGATCAGAACCATCTGAGGGAGTGATGGCAGTATACAGTTTTCCGATCAGGAATGAACCAATACCAAATCCCATCAGAAGAATGCCGGAACAAAGACCTTTCTTATCCGGGAACCAACGGGATACGCAGCTCATTACGATATTGTAGGAAAGACCGGAGCCAAGTCCTCCAAAAACGCCAAAGCCGATATACAGTATACCCGGAGACTGTGCCCAACTGGTCATGAGGAAACCAAGCAGCAAAAGAACGCCGCTGATCCACATAACTACATAAGGCTTCATTTTTTTCTGTAAGATACCGCCTAAAAGACCACCGATACAGAAGCCGCTCATTACAATGGTAAAGGTAAGTGAGATCTGAGCTTCCGACCATTCGGGAAAACGAGCCTGAATAGGGGCTGCCAGGGTTGTCCAGGCATATACAAGCCCGGAAAAGATCAGAATAAATGTTCCGATGATAATATACATCCAACGGTTTAATGTTTTTTTCATAATCAATTCCTTTCAAAAGCAAATACATTTAACTAAATAATGCTAGCATCTGAATCACACTAAGTCAAATGTTTTCAGGTGTTCTTCAAGCAGAAAAAACAGAAGGCCTCCGTATCGGAAGCCTTCTGCAGTACATATTACGCAATATTCAGTTTTTAGAAGAATGCGGCCCAGGCCAGGAAGCCAAGGCATGCAACAAGTCCGGTGAATACCAGAATGATCACGAGATATCCCATGATATCACGGGCTGATAATTTGGCAACACCAAGTGCGGGCAGAGCCCAGAACGGCTGGATCATGTTGGTCCACTGATCGCCCCATGCAATTGCCATTGCCGCACGGCCGGGGTCGATACCCATGGTTGCTGCAGCCGGCATGACGATCGGTCCCTGAACAGCCCACTGTCCACCGCCTGAAGGTACGAAGAAGTTTACGATACCTGCGCTCAGGAATGTGAGGAGCGGGAACGTAACCGGGGTGGAAATGCTGACGAAGAAATTGGAGATTACGCTTGCAAGAGAAACGCCTTCTGCATTGGCAACGGTCATCATACCCATGATACCTGCATAGAATGGGAACTGCAGGATAATACCGCCTGCGCCTTTTACTGCTTCCTCGATCGCATCAATGTAACTTCTCAGGCTGCCGTGGAATAAGATACCAAGGAACAGGAAGATGAAGTTAACCGTGTTCAGGTCGAGGGAGGCTGCAACACTCTTGCCTTCCTGTCCTTTCCAGATGAAGTTGAAAATGATGAAAAGGAATCCGCCGACAACAAGGATGATCCAGAGAATACGGGACTGTTCCATCTTATCTGCCGGAGTAGCCTTCGGATGAACTCTTTCAGCTTCGTCCTGAAGGATCGCGGGATCCACAGTGATGACTTTGTCTTTATGCGGATGCATAGCATAAAGTACGAAGGGCATTACGATCAGGATAAAGCCGCACATGATCAGGTTCATCGGATGGAAGATCGTAAGATTAGTGGAAGCATTGAATGTCATTTCCCGTTCTGTTCCGGCAAAGATCGTATACCCGGAGTTCAGTGCCAGCGGGATCGATCCGGAAAGACCTGCATGCCAGATCACGAATCCGGAGTAAGCGGATGCGATCAGCAGAGGATAGTCAACAGAAGGAACTCTTCTTACGACTTCTTTTGCAAGAAGGGCACCGACGATCAGACCAAAGCCCCAGTTAAGCCAGCAGCAGATTGTGGAAATAAACGCCGTGACGAAGATAGCCTGGAAGTTATTGTGTGCAAGTCCGGCAATCTTACGAAGCAGGCTCTTGATGGGTTTTGAAGATGCCATAGCGGAACCGAATACAAGAACGCAAGCCATCTGCATGGAGAATGCCAGCAGGTTCCAGAATCCGCCGCCGCCGCCCCAGGCGTTCAGGATCTTCAAAGGGCCCATTCCCGTGGCTATCATTGCGAAGATATAAACGATGATACTCAGGATTACCGCGAAAAGGAACGGATCCGGAAGCCATCTGTTTATTACCCGCACGCAGCCGTTGGTAATTTTCTTAAACATAATAATCCCTCCCGTTTAGTAAAATATTTTACTCGGCTTTATTTTACCGCAACGGGAGGAAATATGTTGTACAAAATTATGTACAATGCACAATATGAAAACGTTTTAGGATCAACGTTTTTTATAAATGTTGCACAATACTTTTCATGGTTTCATGGATCCGGTCTTCAAAAATCTTGTATGCATTTCGAAACAGGTTTCCAGATCATGAGGCGTGTGCATACCTGACGCATTTTTAAGAGCACGTTCATAATAAGCCCGGAGCAATGGCCTGTAATCCGGATGGGCACAGTTTTCGATGATCTTTTCGACGCGTTCTTTCGGAGAAGTACCTCTCAGATCTGCGATACCGTATTCGGTTACGACGATATTGACATCATGCTCACAATTATCAACATGCGTTACCATAGGTACAATACGAGACAGATTGCCGTCTTTTCCGGTGGAAGGCGTCATAAAAATGGACAGCCTGGAATTTCTGGAAAAATCGCCGCTTCCTCCGATGCCGTTGATAATACTCGAGCCGGTTGCGTGGGTAGAATTGACATTGCCGTATATATCGATCTCAGCGGCAGTGTTAATGGCGATCACACCAAGTCTTTTGATAGGTTCCGGATGATTGCTGACGTCCTGCGGACGAATGACAACATGTTCTTTATAAAAATCCATATTGTCATACAGCTCCTTAAGACCGGCTTCAGACAGGGAAAGAGAAGTAGTGGAGCACATGTCGAGTATTCCGTCTTTCACCAGCTGCAGGGAAGAGTCCTGCACGACTTCCGTATACATGGTAAGATGACGAAATCCAGCATTTTTTAAACCGGCAAATACCGCATTGCCGACGGCGCCAACGCCGGACTGCAGAGGAGCCAGATTCTCGGGAAGACGTCCTTCGCGGACTTCCTGCTGGAAGATCTTGATAATATTCTGCGCAATTGCGGAAGAAACGGCATCAGGCGCTTTAAAAGAAGGTGTACTTCCGATCTTGTCGGTAAATACGATCGCTGCGATCTTATCCGGTGTGCAGGGGATCACAAATGTTCCGATCCGGTCGCCCGGATGATTGATCGGGATGCTGCTGCCGTACGGAGCATCATATACGTCGTGCATTCCGAGGATCGATTCCGGACATGTCGTATTGATCTCCAGGATCACTTTTTTTGCATATTTCACCAGGCTGTTGGAGGCGCCCAGAGAAGCCATCGGTACGATCCCGCAGTCTTTTGTGATCCCGCAGCATTCTACGATTGCATAATCCATGGTTCCCAAAAAGCCGGAATCAATGTATTTGGGGACCTGACTCAAATGAAGATCAGAAAAGGCGATCTCTCCTTTGTTGATCGATCTTCTCATATCAGCGTTCGATTGAAATGAATACCTTCTGGCGATCAGACCGGCTTTTGCCAGAGCGCCATCCAGTTCCGCACCGGTAGAAGCAGGAGTGATCAAGGTAAGGCCTTTTGCTTTTCCCAGCCGTGCGATCGCCATAGGGACTTCCTTGGGGAATCCAGCCGTCGTAAATCCGGAGCATCCCACCGTCATGCCCGGAAGGATCATTTCAGCAGCTGATTCTGCACTCATGACCTTATTGTTAAGTTCTTTAATACCGATCCTTTTTTCAAACATGGTCTTGTACCTCCTGTATTGCTACTGTAACGTATCTCCCTGTGATTGTCACGTGCTAAATAACACTTCGTTGGAATCGACTGAAAAGCGGATATGATATTTGTACATATTCCGACGAATCCACAGGATCAGAAACTGATCCCCATCAGCAGATAGGAGATCAAAAGGAAATGGCGATTATGAACATCATTCAGATCACTTTTGATAATCCCCTGTATACGGTTCATCCTGTAGATCAGGCTGTTACGATGGAGACCCAGATAATTGGCTGTGTCCGTATAATTTCCGCCGCATAGAAGATAGGCATAGAGCGTTTTCAGATAATGAGATGTTCTTTGCGGATCCAGACGATCCAGGCGGATCAGATCAGGGTGGATCAGATCCTGGAGATCTGTTATGGAATGGATCCTTTCCGAAATCCGAATATGGGCAGCACTATACATATCAAGGTATTTTTTGTCTAATCTGTCAGCTATGGAACAAGCCAGAAGAGCCAGATTATAATACTCCGGCGTTCTCTCGATACCGTTGAATTCAAAGCTGATGCCGCAGTGAAGAGATTCCGAAGAGATCTGTCTGCTGATGATCCTGCTGACCGCCTGGTATCCGCCGGAACGGGACAGATTTACGATCGAAACAACTTTATTCTTATATATAAATGTTACACTCATAGGAAGTGCTGATTTTATCTTATCCCTGAAGACTGCAAGTAACGGCGTGTCATTTTTTACCGGAGTATCTGCTGCAGCTACAACAAATTCATCATCCGCATTCCAGCCCATTTGAGTATTGATGCCGATCAATTCGAGGGGAGCCACTGAACGGTGATTTAAAAGGGACGTAAAAGTGGCAATGGGATCTGATCCTGCAAGATAACGCTCCTTGTTTATGGAAACGTGAAGCCCGAGAAATCCGGAAAACATATTCATCAGCTCTTTATCTTCCTCTGAAAACCGGGAACCGTTTTCCAGGACAACAACCTCGCAGACTCTTTTTTCTTCCAGCCAGACATTGGCATGAAGTACCATTCCGCCGTAGAAAGGCGACCGCAGGATCGTGCATTCCTTTTCGGAAAAAGCCCGAACGAACTCCGGATCTTCACTTACAGTCCTGACAGATTCAAATTCCACCGCCGGGGCGTCTACATTTCGGATAAAAGAGGACCAGGAAGGATGTACATCATTGCTGTAGGAACGGGTTATGGCATAGATCATATTACCGTCCCCTTTGATAAACATGGGCCTTTGAAATAAATCATGGGCAATATCCAGAAGGTCCTGTATGGATCCGTTGGATGACATGCAGGAAAGAAGCCTGTTTTGAAACATTTTTAATCTGTCTGTTCTGATATCCATAATGAAATGTATCCTTATTCGTGATTTTTGTACAAAAGTATTATAACAGGTTTTTTTGAATTATCTTCCCTGTTTTTGAAAATAATTAAGAAGAAATGCACAAAGAGTTTTTTTAATATTGTATAAATAATCCGAAGAGAAGAAGCAGATAAAAATGGTAAAATATATACATAGTTCAACATTGTCAACAATTAACTTTTTTATAAAAGAGGAGGAACCTGATATGTCATCACCTTTTGACGTTCTTGAGCAGTTCAAAAACACTTCTCCCCTGGAAGATCCCTATGTCGGTCCTGTTACAGACCCTTACAGCGGACTGGTATTCTATGAACTCAGTCACGAGTGGGGAACCGGTGTACCTTCCTATCCCGGAGATGCAGACGTGATCTTTGATCATGGTGTAAAACACGCACAGTTTGGTGTCCAGGCTTTTAAAGTGCGTACCAATTTCCATACCGGAACGCATATGATCGCTCCGATCCACATGAAGGCCCGGACAGAGGATCTGGAAACCCTGGATCCTGCCCGTTATTTCGGAAACGGTATCATTCTTGATCTCAGGAACAAATCCAACTGGGACAAGATCACGGCAGAAGATCTGAAAAATGCCGGCGATATCAAGGAAGGCGATATCGTTGCGATCAATACCGGATGGCATCACAAATACTCCGATTCTATGGAATACTTCGGAGAAGCTCCGGGATTGACCCTGGACGCGGCTGAATATCTGATCTCAAAGAATCCGAAGTTTGTTGCGATTGATACACCCTATATCGATTGTCCCTGCGCAACCAATCTGACACCGCATAAAGGAATGCCCGGTCCTTTCATGAAGAGACTCGTTCCGATCTATGAGGAAAAGACAGGACGCAATGCCCTGGAGGATTATCCGGGATTCTATCCGGCTGCAAAAGCACTTGCAGCAGCTGGTATTCCTGTTGTAGCGCAGATGTCCGGAGATGTAGACGAGATCACCGGTAAACGCGCGACCATGATAGCGACTCCCTGGAAGATCCATCGCGGAGACGCATGTCCGGTCCGTTTTGTAGCGATGTTTGATCCGAGCGGTGAAGTCAGGATCGATAAAGGAATTTAAGATTGCAGAAAGGAGGCAAACTTAATGGGAGTACAGATATTTGATATCACACATACATTTGAACCGTTTATGCCGCAGTGGCCTTCAGGATGTAATCTGAAGATGGAAGTGATCCGCTTCCATGCCAATGACAACATGTATAACATCCAGTGGGAAGGCATCATGCACAGAGGAACACACATGGATGCTCCGCTTCATGTTACAGAGTGCACACCGGATATTACACAGTATCCCCTTTGGAGATTTTTCGGTACCGGTGTCTGTATCGATGTGCCGAAAGGAAAATGGGGCGTTATCACTCCGGAAGATCTTGAAAATGCAAAACCGGAGATCCGTGAAGGCGATATCGTTATCGTTAATACGCACCAGCATCATATCTGGAGCGATTCTGATGATTATTTTGCTTACGGATGCGGCGCCAACAAAGAAGCGGCCGACTGGTTCGTAGAGAAAAAAGTAAAGATGGTCGGCTACGGATGCCAGGCCAATGATCATCCGATCGCTACCAAACTGGTTGACCTTGGTTTAGGACCTACCAGACCTGATCTGATCGATGAATACACAGAAGAATACGGACATGATCCGAAAGTCGATTTCCCGCTGTGGGAGCCTGCCCATAAATTCCTGATGGTAAAAGGCGGCATTCCCGGCGTTGAAAACATCGGCGATGACGAAGGAGAGGGAGGACCTCTTGACCGTATTACAGGGAAGAGATGTTTCTTTGCTTCCTTCCCGTGGAGATTTAAAAACGGAGAAGGTTCCGGCGTAAGGGTTCTTGCGATCACCGATCCGGACCAGTCGTTCCGTTTCGAAACCGGAAAATAACAATTAGAAGTCTGTTTTATCAGATGATCCTGCCGGAAAGTTCAGTTTCAATTCACTTTCCGACAGGACATCAGATAAAAACAGACTATCCGATCATCATTTTCCGGCAACATAAAGTGTGGGAGGACCTGTGCATAAGGGATTCTCCAAAAGTGAATAGAATCTGAACTTTTGGAGAGTCCCTTATGCACAGATCCTGGTATAATTTATATTGGAGGTAAATAATCATGTTGGATATGTTTTCATTGGAAGGAAAAAATGCTGTTGTGATCGGCGGTGCAGGTGGGATCGGCCAGGCAGTTGCCCAGGGTCTAGCGCAGGCAGGCGCTAAGGTTGCCATCGCCAGCAG